>JAMLIH010000081.1 GCA_023954255.1 Phyllobacteriaceae bacterium
TGCAGATGGCAAAGAAAATCACCAGCCCCAGAAACGGCGCCACGGCCACCGTCATCCACGCCATGGCGTGATTGACCTTCACGGCCCCGTAGGCCAGCAGGCCCAGGAAGGCGCACAGCCCGAGAAGAAACAAAGCTCCTTTTCTGAACACCCCCCGGCTGATGACGCCCTCGGAGGTCCTGAACAATTCGCGCATGCCTTGCCTGTCCGCTGATGTGTCTTTTCGGGCTTCATATGGAGAGGAAAAGGAAAAAGCGCAACCGGGGTCGCGCTTCGGGTCATATTGATGCCGTCGCACGATCAAGGCGGTCGTCAGCGCGGCTCCTTGCCGAAGACGCGGACATATTCGTCCCGCCCGCCCTTGGCCAGTGCCTTGGCCTGCCGGACCCAGTCGTCGCGTTCGATGCGGCCCTTGAAATTGAGATAGCCGTCGACCCAGTCGCGCTCGGTCTTGTTCCACTTCGCCACCTGCTCGAACTTGTAGATGCCGAGACCGTTGAGTGTCTTTTCCAGTTTCGGGCCGACACCGGAAATCAGCTTCAGATCGTCGGGCCTTGCGGGCTTGCGCATGGCTTTCGGTTTCCCGCCACCGCCTTTGGGGTTCTTGGCGGCCTTGGCGGCTTTTCCGTCGCCGGAGACCAGTAGCGTGGCCATTGGCGCTGCAGCCTTCTTGCTTCCCTTGGCCTTGCCGGCCTTGCTCCGTTTGGCTGCCTTGCCCTTGTCGCCCCGCTGGCTGATCACCGGCTCCATTTCCGCCAGAACCCCGGCATCGAGGTGGCACTTGATCCAGTTGTCGGGCGCAACCTCCTGCATGACGGGAACTTCCGTTTCGCAGCGGTTGCCGGGTACACGGCTTTTCCAGCGGCAACGCGTCTGGAACGGGCAGCCGGGCGGCGGATTCACGGCCGAGGGAATGTCTCCTTCAAGCACGACATGCTTCTTCTCGATCGAGGTATCTGCGATCGGAACCGCCGAGAGCAGTGCTTCGGTATAGGGATGATATGGCGGCGCGAACACCGCTTCCGTCGACCCCTGCTCCAGCACGTGGCCGAGATACATGACGATGATCCGGTCGGAGAGATAGCGCACGATGGAAAGGTCGTGGCTGATGAACAGCATCGTCGTCTTGTTCTCGCGCTGAATGTCCATCAGCAGGTCGGTGACGGCGGCCTGAACCGAAACGTCGAGCGCCGAAACAGGCTCGTCGGCCACCACGATGCGCGGCGTGCCGGCAAAGGCCCGCGCTATGCCGACGCGCTGCTTCTGCCCGCCCGACAATTGCCGCGGCATCCGGCTGGCGAACTCCCGGGGCAGTTTCACCAGATCGAGAAGCTGCAGCATCCGTTGGCGCCGTTCCTCGTCGCTCTTGCCGATCCTGAAGATTTCCAGCGCCCGGATGATCTGGCTGCCGACGCTGTGCGAGGGGTTGAGCGTGTCGAACGGATTCTGGAACACCATCTGGATCGCCGAGACCGTTTTCGTGTCCCGGCCCTCGATGGCCACCGCCTGGATTTCCTTGCCGTCGAGTTTCGCCGTGCCGTCCGTTGCCGTTTCAAGCCCCATCAGCACCTTGGCAAGGGTCGACTTGCCGCAACCCGATTCACCGACAATGGCCAGCGTTTCGGCTTCCCGCGTTTCGAAGGACAGCGTCTCGTTGGCCTTGACCACACGTGTCCCGCCGGAGGAACCGAACAGCGAATTGGCTGCAAGCTCATAGTATTTCTTCAGATTTTCGACCTTCAGCACCACCTCGCCGGGTTCGACCTTTTCCGACTTGCCGTCGGCCACGGGTGGCGCGCTCCAGTCGATCTCGCCGATCCGCAGACACCGGCTTGAATGGCGGTCATCGCCGCCGACGTCGTGCATGGGAATATCGTGCGCATTGCACAGCCCTTCCCGGAAATAGTCGCAGCGCGGGCCGAAATTGCAGCCCGGCGGGCGCTCATGCGGCAGCGGAAAGTTGCCGGGAATGGCAACCAGCGGCCGCTCGTTCTTGTCGGCGCCCGGCAACGGGATCGAGCGGAACAGCGCCTGGGTATAGGGATGGCGCATCTTGTCGAAGACGTCCTTGATCGAACCGGTTTCCACCGCCTCACCCGAATACATCACACAGATGCGGTCGCAGGTTTCCAGCACCAGTCCGAGATTGTGCGAGATGAACAGCATCGAGGTGCCGTATTTCTTGCCCAGTTCCTTGACCAGCTCGACGATGCCCGCCTCCACCGTCACATCGAGTGCCGTGGTAGGCTCGTCGAGGATCAGCAGCGCGGGTTTCGACATCAGCGCCATGGCGATGACGATGCGCTGCTGCTGGCCGCCGGACAACTGGTGCGGATAGGAGTTGAGAATGCGTTCGGGATCGGGCAGCCGCACGTCGCTGACCACCTGAAGCGCCATCTCATAGGCTTCCTTATCGGACTTGCCTTCATGGATGATCGGCACTTCCATGAGCTGCCGGGCAATCTTCATTGCCGGATTGAGGGAAGCCATCGGCTCCTGGTAGATCATGGCGATCTCGTTGCCGCGAATGTCGCGCAACTCCTGATCGCTCATCTGCGCCATGTCGCGGCCCTTGAACTTGATGCTGCCGCCGACGATCCTTCCGTTCTTGCCGAGATAGCGCATCACGCCCAGCGCCACGGTCGACTTGCCGCAGCCCGACTCGCCGACCAGCCCCATCGCTTCCCCCGGCATTACCGTGCAGGAGAAGTCCATGACGGCCGGGATTTCGCCCGCCCGGGTGAAAAAGGAGATGTTGAGCTTGTCGATTTCGAGGATCGGTGCCTGCTTGTTGTCAGCCATGCTTGTCTCCCTCAGTCCTTGAGCGATTCTTCGCGCAGGCCGTCGGCCAGCAGGTTGAGGCCGAGCACCAGGCTCATCAGCGCCACCGCAGGGGTCACGCCGGTCCAGAAATAGAGGCGAAGCTGCGCCACCCGGCTGCCGTCCTTGATGGCCGTGCCCCAGTCCGGACTTTCAGGCCCCATGCCGAGGCCGAAGAAACCCAGCGTCCCGAGCAGGATGGTGGTGTAGCCGATCCTCAGGCAGGCATCGACGATCAGCGGGCCGCGCGCATTGGGCAGGATTTCCCACAGCATGATGTACCAGGGTTTCTCGCCCCGCGTCTGCGCGGCGGCCACATAGTCGCGCGTCTGGATATCGAGCGTCAGGCCCCGCACGATGCGGAAGACGCCCGGAGACGAGGCAAAGACCACCGCCACGAAGATGTTGAGTTCGTTCGGCTCGATCGAGATGATGCCGAGCGGATCGGCGTCAAAGACGAGACCGGAATAAACCCAGGCTCCTATGACAAGTGTCACGGCCATGTACAGCCATGCCTTTTCCGGTCGCGAGCCGAAGCGCATCCAGAACAGCATCAGGAAGAAAACGATGGGGAACAGGAAGAACAGCCCCGCCATCACGTAGGGGATCGGCGTGTCCATGATCCCCGGCGTCACCAGCAGGTAGAACAGGAGGATGACCGGAAACGCCAGCACCAGATTGGCGAGGAAGGACAGAACATTGTCCACCTTGCCGCCGAAATAGCCGGCGGGAAGACCCAGCATCATGCCGACAATGAGCGCGATCAGCGTCGCCGCCGGCGCGATGGTCAGCACGATGCGCGCGCCATAGACCATGCGGCTGAACACGTCCCTCGCGAGATGATCGCCGCCGAGCAGGAAAACCATGCTTGTCTCAGGATCGATTGCGCCGGGCACCGCATTCTTCATGATGGAGACCTGCACCCGCGGGTCGAGCGGCGCGATGATGTGGGCGAATATCGCCGTAAACAGCCAGAACGCGCAAAGGAAGATACCCGCCACACCGACACTGGAGCCGAAAAGCTGACCGAACAGCCCCAGCCTGCGCCGGAAGGTGAGGCCGACGAAGAACAGCGCCGCCAGCCCCAGCCAGGTTGGCCAGAACCGGACAATGATGCCAATGATGATCTCGAAAATGCCTATCGGTTCCATGATGTCAGCTCACCCGGATACGTGGATTGAGGAACGCATAACCGATGTCGGAAATGAGTTGGGTCAGAAGCACGAGCGCCACCGAGACGAGTCCGCAGGCAAGCACCATGTCTATGTCGTTGTTGGAGGCAGCCTGTACCAGCAGGTAGCCGAATCCCTTGTAATTGAAGATGGATTCAACCACCACGACGCCGGTCAGAAGCCATGGAAACTGCAGCATGATGACCGTGAACGGCGCGATCAGCGCATTGCGCAGCGCATGTTTCAGCACCACGGTGCGGAAGTTCAGCCCCTTGAGCGCCGCGGTACGGATATACTGCGCCGTCATCACCTCCGCCATCGAGGCGCGTGTCATGCGCGCGATATAGCCGATGCCGTAGATCGCCATGGTCATCACCGGCAGGGTGAAGTTGTAAAACGAAACGCCCTTGGTGATTGCCGTCGCCGCAGAACCGTTGAGCCAGCCCAGCCAGGAGGCGAAGATGGCGCTGAAGATGACCCCCGACACATATTCGGGCGTCGCCGTCGAGGCGATCGACAGGAAGGTCAGCGACCTGTCGAGCCGGGACCCTTCGCGCATGCCCGCCAGCACCCCGATGATCAGCGCGACGGGCACCATGACCACCATCACCCAGAACATCAGGATTCCCGTCGCCTTCAGCGCTTCGGGCAATCGCTCGCCAACGGTGGTGCGATAGGCGGTGGAACATCCGAAATCGCCCTGCAGCACACCGGAATAGGTCGATTCGGCCGGTTCGTCACAGAACCTGAAGCGTGGAACCACCTCGCCCGTTGCCGGGTCCGTCACCGGCTGTTTGGGCACGATGCCGATCCAGCGGCCGTAACGCAGGAAGAAATTGTCCCGATAGCCGTTTCTGACCAGCCAGTTCTCGAGATCCTGATCGCTGGCGCGCATTTCCGTCTGGAAAATCGCCAGCTTGCGCAGGTTGGGTTCGAGGTTGACGAACACGAACACGACGAAGCTCAGACAGAGCATCGTCAGGAGCATGACGCCGAAACGCCGCAGCATGAAACCGAACATATCTGGCCCCCCGGATGTTTGCGGCCCGCCGGGGCCGCTGTTCTTGGTGCCGGATGAACGGAAGGGGCGGGAGCGCCCCTTCCGCTACACGACCAATTACTGGTCGAGCCAGACTTCCTCGAGGTGCATCTCGAACGTCTGATGCATTGCGAGGTTCTTCACATAGTCTGCGTGGTGGCGGTAGAGCGCCCGCCAGAAAGGCTGGATCAGGATGCCGGAGTCCTGAAGGATCATCTCGATGTCCTTCATCAGCTCGCGCCGCTTGTCGGCATCGGCCACAGCCAGCGCCGCGCCGAGTTTCTGGTCGAAATCCGGGTTGGAATAGGCTGCCTCGTTCCAGGCTTCACCCGTGCGGTAGGCAAGCGCCAGCACCTGCACGCCGAGCGGACGCATGTTCCACTCCGTCGTCGACCAGGGATATTTGGTCCAGTCGTTCCAGAAGGACGAGCCCGGAATGACGGTGCGCTTGACCTTGAAACCCGCTTCGCGGCACTGGGCCGCAACGACGTCGGCAGGGTTTTTCACATATTCCGAGTCGTAGGAGATCAGCTCGAACTCGGTGTCCATGTGCCCGGCCTCGGTCATCATCGCCTTGGCCTTGTCGAGATCGCGGGAGACTTTCGGAAGCTCGTAATACTCCGGATGAATCGGGCAGACATGGTGGTTTTCGCCCACCGTGCCGGCGTCGTTGTAGCCGAGCTTCAGAACGGTCGCGTTGTCGACGGCAAGCTGCAGCGCATTGCGCACCTTCTGGTCGTCATAGGGCTTGTTGTTGAGGTTGGTGCGCAGCACGATGGTTGCTGCCGTCACCACCTCTTCCTTCACCAGGCCCATGCCGTCAAGCAGCGACACCGTCTCGCCGACAGTCTGGTAGTTGGCGTCGATCTCACCCGATTCAAGGGCGCTCACGATGGCGTTGGATTCGACCTCGGCGCCGTAATCGACGAACTCGATGGCATCCAGATAGGGATCGCCCTTCCACCAGGAGAAGTTCTCGCGGCGCTTGAGCGAAGCGCGGGCGCCAACCTGATAGTCGGTGACCTCGAACGGCCCGGTACCGGGCGTCTTGAGCATGTCGGCGCCGTTCTTCTCGAAGTCGCGGTGCACGATGATCGCCGGATAGTCGGCAAAGCCCGGAATGATGGTGATGTCGGAGGAATTGGTTTTCAGCTTGACGGTATGATCGTCTACCTTGCTGATCGCGCCGTCGGCTGCCTTGCCGGTGTCGGCATTGATCAGCGACGCCATGCGGCCGGCCATGGAATTGCCTTCCGCCGACTTGTCGCACCAGCGGGTCAGGTTATAGACCACGTCGTCGGCATTGAAATCGTCGCCGTTCGACCACTTCACGCCCTGGCGCACATGCAGGGTGTATTCGGTGGCGTCGTCATTGACTTCCCAGCTTTCGAGCAGATGCCCCTCAAAGGTGAAGTCCGTGGTGTAGCGCACCAGATAGTCGTTGGCCTGGCGCATCACATTGGCCATCTCCGACCAGTCCCAGGTGCGCGGATCCTTCATCTCCTTGATGATCATCTGCATGCGCAGCGTGCCGCCCTTCTTGCCTTGCGCCCTGGCAGCCGTTGGCACGGCGAGACCGAGCGAACTGTAGGCGGCCGCCGTCGTCAGCCCCAGCGCGGACGCGGTTGCAAGGAACTCGCGGCGGGACATCTTGCCCTCGCGGCATTCCTTCGCCAGCCCTTCCACCTTGGAATGCGGCGGCTTGCCATTGATGGTATCAATATGTTTGGTCATCTCGTTTCCTCCCGATGACGTTAAGTGTTCCGTTTGACAGTTCAGGCCTGCTCCTCCCTGAACTATGTCCGTTCCCGCATCCGCAATGGTGCAACTGGTAACAGCGGTCTTTCACCCGCAGCATATACCGCCGTTTCACGGTGCGGCAAGGGAAACTGGACATGTCTGTCTGGACGGATGGCAACACATTGCGCGCGCAAGGTCAACAGCCATCCCCAAATTGTGACGGGCAAACGGCGCAGCAAAGAAACAATCTGTCGCAAATTTTGCCAAGTTGCGGCCAAGTTTGGTCACTGCGGTACCGCTACCGGCCCTGCCCCGCGGAATTGCCATTGCCGTGCGGAGTTATTTCGGCTCGGTTTCCATGAAGGAAGGCCGCTCGCCGAACCGCTTGAACCAGCGCGTCAGCTTCGGCCTGCCGCGCCGCCAGTTGAGATCGGGGTAGCGGAAATCCAGATAGCCGAGCGCTGCCGCAACAGCAATCGAGCCCATGTTCGGATTGCGGCCCAGGCTTCGGATCCACTGCTTCTCCAACTGGTCGAGCGACGCCTTCACCTTGCCCATCTGGCCGTCGCTCCAGGCCTTCCACTGGTATTCCGGCGGTCTGAGCGCAGTTTCATAGCGGTTGCTGACCGCCGCATCCATGATCGCATCGCCCAGCGCTTCCAGCGTCATAACCTCGAATCGTTTCGACCCGGAACGCGGCATCAGCTTCTTGCCGTCGTGAAGCGTGTCGAGCCAGGCACAGATCACCCGGCTGTCGAACAGGACCTGGCCGTCGTCCAGCACCATGGTCGGAATCTTGCCTGCCGGGTTGGACTGAACGATCCGCATGTCGGGATCGACCACATTGGCGTTTGCATCCATGATTTCGATACGGTCGGTCAGATCGCGCTCATGCGCGACGATCAGGCATTTGCGTACAAACGGCGAGGCAGGCGAGTACCAAAGTTTCATTGTCGGCCCTTTCTCCAAAACGGCGGAAAGGGGAACCTGCAACGATTCCGGCCCGCTCTCAACCGTGATTGTGTTGAAAACGTCATTGAACCGAAGCTGCCGGAAACCCAAAAGGCTGCCCGCCCGAAGATCGGGCGGAACCCGGCCGTTGCCTTTGTCGGGGCAAGGAGGCCGGGCCGTGCCTGCGGTCCGCAAGCACGCTCGGGGTGGGGCCTTTTGTAGAGACCACACGCCCGAGGCTGCCGTGGGGGACAGCCATGCGCACTTGCGGCCTGACCGGGTGGTGTGGGTAGGGGACCCCGGTCGACAATCAATCTAGCGGAAAATCTTTACGTAGCGGCAAATGGAACCGTTCAAAACCGGAACAATCGGTTTACCTCCCGCTAACCACGACCAATGGGGTTCTGGGGCTCCAACTACGGTGTCCGGTTCAGTTTCTCGGAATGCCGCTACCGGCCAGCATGCCGCTGATCCGCGCCAGTGTTTGCGGTGTCCTCGCGAGCCGCAGGAAGGCCTCCCGCTCACGGGCGAACATGTCCTGTTCCTCGATCATGCCGCCCTGCCCGTCCTCGCCGCCGGTGACGATCCAGGCGATCTGCGAGGCAACCGTCACATCATGCGGCATGAAATGCCCTTTCGCCCTGCCCTTTTCGAGAAACTCGACCATGGCGGCATAAGCATCGCTTCCGGCAAGTTGGAATTGCGGGCGTTGGCGTGGCTCATAGCCACCCGCCATGGCATCGATTTCGGCCAGCGCTGCTGTCACCAGCCGGTCGCGGTTCATCACCTGGCGGTCGCGTTGCGGCAGAAAGTAGGTGAGATCGGCCGCCAGATCGGGCGAACTCGCCGTCCTGCCGTAACCGATCTGGTTGAAGGTGTTCCAGGCAGCCTTCTCCCAGTCGCCGGTTGCCTGATACCAGCGCCAGTAGGTCTCCTTCACCCCGCCGCCGCCCGGCACCACCCCAACGGCTGCCTCCACCAGACCGAACACCGTGTTGGCATGGGCAACCAGCCGGTCGCAATGGGCAAGCACCTCATATCCGCCGCCCAGCGCCAGGCCCGACGGCGCGCCCACTACCGGCTTGCTGCAGTAAAGCTGGGTTTCGACGGCAAGCTGAAAATCGTGCAGGAAGCGGTCCATTCCGCTCCAGTCTTCCTGCTCGATGAACGCCTTGAACCGTTCCAGATTGACGCCAGCGGAAAAGTGCTGGGCATCGTTGTGGATCAGCACGCCGCGGCTTTCGGCTTCCGCCGCCGCCCGCACGATCTCCATCGACTTGTCATCGAGCGCATTGGCCTTGGTATGGAACTCGACCAGCAGCACATCCTCGCCAATCCGGAAGCAGTCGGCGGAAGCATTTCCGAACTCCGGCGAAAGCGTCTGGCGCGTCAGGTGAAAGCGGACGACGCCATCGGGCAGATTGGCGGGCCTGAACGTGTTGCCCCAGTGGCGCACCTCCAGTGCCTTTCCGTTTGCCCGGTAGAAGCAGCGATCCCCCTCGCGTTCCGCATCCGCCGCCTCCCGCAGGAATTCCGGTACGTACCGGCCATCGGCTTCGAGTCGCTCGGCAAGGGCTTGTGCACCGATCTCGTCGATCAGTTCGAACGGCCCCCTGATCCAGTTGTAGCCGAGTTTCATCGCATCATCGATGTCCTGCGGCGACAAGGTCACTTCGGGGATGAGACTTGCCGAATAGGTCAGAATGCGGGCCAGAACCCGCCAGGCAAACTCGCCCTGCGGACTGTTGTCCGCCAGCAGCACGCCAAGTCCGTCGCGCTCGGCCCGCATGGCAAGTTCCGGCTGCTCCTTCTTGCGTGCCCGCCACGCGCCCGTCTTGAGATCGAGCGCCTTCGCCTCGCCATCGATGCGTGCATAAAAGCCGCCCTTGCCCTTGTTGCCGGTAAAGCCCTTTTCGATCTGTGAGTTGATCAGATCGTTTTCCGCCCCCACCTCGTGAAAGGCATCGCCCTGGGGCAGGATCGAGCGCAGCGAGCGCACAACATCGGCCATCAGATCGACACCGATCAGATCGTAAAGACCGAAGGCGCCGGTTTTGGGAATACCCATTGGCCGGCCGAAAACCGCATCGGCATCCTCGATGTCGATGCCCAGTTCCATCGCCTCGTGGATTGCTGCCTGCATGGCGAATACGCCAACCCGGTTGCCGAGAAAGCCGGGCGTATCGCCGCAGCGCACCACGCCCTTGCCCAGTACCTCGTCATTGTAGCGCGCCAGGGTGTCGATAACCGCATCCTCGGTTTCCTCGCCGCGTACGAGTTCCAGCAGCCGCATGTAGCGCACCGGATTGAAGAAATGCGTGATGCAGAAGCGCTTGCGCAGCGCATCCGGCATGTCTTCCATCAACAGCGCTATGGGAATGGTCGACGTATTGGAGGAAACCAGCGCGCCTTCCTTCAGATGCGGCAGCAGCGAGCGGTAGAGATTGCGCTTGATGTCGAGCCGCTCGACGATCGCTTCCACGATCCAGTCGCACTCCTTCACCTTCGCCAGATCGTCCTCGATATTGCCGATGGCGATGCGCTCGATGTTTCCGGGCTTCATCAGCAGCGGCGGATCGGATTTTGCGATGCGCTCAAGCGCCTTCTCGGTTACCGCGTTGCGGCTGCCCTCCCCGGCGGCGATATCGAGCAGCAGCACCCTGCCGCCGGCATTGGCAACCTGCGCCGCTATCCCCGAACCCATCGTGCCCGCGCCGATGACGCATACCGTGCTGATCTGCTTCGTCACATTACTTCCCCGGATAATCAGAATTCATTGCATGCCGCTCAGGCGGCGGCCTGCGCATCGAGCCTTGAGAGAAAGGCCCGCAACAGCGCGTTGACTTCCCGCGGCCGTTCGGTCGGCAAGGTGTGGCCGCTGCCGGCGATGACATGCATCTCGCAATCGGCGATCAGGCCGGCAAGCGCCTTGCCTGCCTTGGCAGGAGTCATCTTGTCCTGGCTGGCAAGGATGCACATGACCGGGCACTTCAAACCCCGCGCAGCCTCCTCGCCGCCGGAATAGGCCGCACAGGATTTCAGATCGGTCGACAATGCCAGCGGATCGGACATCGACATCACCTGCAGCGCATAATGGATGTGCGAGGCACCGGGCCAGGTGTTTTCGTGCATGTGCGCGTCCGGCCCATAGGCCCAGTCGACCATGTTGGCATAGGCGGCAAACCGGTCGTTCTCCGCCTGTTCGATGAGTTGCGGATTGACCGGAATGGCGGCGGCGCTGCCAATGAACACGATGGCCCGCACACGCTGCGGCGCTTTCTTTGCCATTTCGAGCGCGATCAACCCGCCCTGGCTGTGCCCGACCAGCACGGCCTGCGGCGCGCCGAGCGCATCCAGCAGTTTCAGTGCCCATTCGGCCTGGGTTTCTATCCCCGCCAGCGGCGCACCGGCAGAAAGACCGTGCCCCGGCATATCGGCGGCGATCACATTGTAGCCGTCATAGGCAAGCGCGCGAGACTGCAGCGGCCAGGAATGGCGATCGAAACCGGATCCGTGCAGAAACATGACGAAGGGCCTGCCCGCTTCATGAGTCCTGCCCCCGGTTGAAAGGTGAACTTCGTTACCGTCGACACCGATCTTCATGACCTGTCTCCCGCGACTTTGCGCGCTATCTTCAGCGCCCGGCTGAAATCGGCCGCCAGATCTTCGAAGTTCTCAAGCCCGACGGAAAGCCGGATCATGTCGTCGGAAAGCCCTCCCGCCTTCATGTCCTCCGCCGAGATGTGCGAATGGGTGGTCGAGGCGGGATGAATGACCAGCGTCTTGGCATCGCCCACATTGGCAAGATGGGAGGCGACGTTGACGTTCTCGATGAAGGCGGCACCCGCCTCGCGCCCGCCCTTGATGCCGAAGGCAATGACCGAACCAGCACCCTTGGGCAACAGGCGGTTTGCGGTTTCATGGTCGGGATGATCCGGCAGGCTGGGATGCCTGACCCAGCTCACCGCCTCGTGGCCGGTCAGGAAGTCGAGCATCCTGGCGGTGTTCTCCATGTGCCGCTCCATTCTCAGCGGCAGCGTCTCGATCCCCTGCAGAAGCTGGAAGGCTGCAAATGGCGACATGGACGGCCCGAAATTATACATGGCTTCGGCGCGGATGCGCTGGGAAAGCGCAATGGGCCCGAACTCCTCCCAGAAGATGATGCCGTCCAGTGCATAGTGCGGTGCGGCCAGTGTCGGCCACTTGTCATTGCCATCGGCATCCTTCTGGCCCCAATGGAAATTTCCGCCATCGATGATGGCACCGCCAATCGTCGTGCCGTGGCCGCCCATCCATTTCGTCACCGAATGGATGACGACATTGACGCCGTGGTCGAGCGGTTTGAACAGACAGGGCGTGCAGAAGGTCGCGTCCATCACGATCGGAATGCCCGCCTCCCTGGCAATCTTCGCAACCGCCTCGACATCAAGCACATCGAGCCCCGGATTGCCGATCATCTCGCAGAACAGGAATTTGGTGTTGGGCTGGATCGCGGCTTTCAGCCCGTCGAGATCGCGGCCATGAACGAAACTCGTCTCGACGCCGAAGCGCGGCATGGTGTTTTTCAGCAGGTTGATGTTGGCGCCGTAAAGCTGGGCGGTGGAAACGATGTGATCGCCGGCCGACACCAGCATGGTCGTCACGCAGTGCAGCGCTGCCATGCCCGATGCCGTCGCAACACAGGCAGCCCCTCCTTCCATCGCCGCAAGCCGCTGTTCAAGTACCGCAACGGTCGGGTTCGAAATGCGGCTGTAGAGATGTCCGCCCTCCTCCATGTTGTAGAGGGCGGCTGCCTGGCGCGCATCCTTGAACACGTAGGAGGTCGTCTGGTGGATCGGCACGGCACGCGAACCATGCTCACTGTCCGGCACATGCCCTGCATGCAGGGCAAGCGTTTCCAGTTTGTAGAAGTCGGCCATGGCCCGTCCTGCTCCTGACTGCTGTTCCCCGGTTTTGTTCTGCTGTCCGTTCCCGGGTCGCCGGAGTGTTAGGGAGCGCACTTGGCTCCGTCAATCACCAAGCGGCGGCAACGCTCCGGATTCGGCTTGAAATCGGCCTGGCAAATCACAAAATGTTCCAGAATCGGAATCATAATTGATTTGCGGCTATTTCAGATGTCGTTAGCTTGACGACACCAAATCGGCACAATTCGCCCGTCTTTCGCCGCTTTTCATCTCCCTTCAAGCCAGATTTTGCCGCCAGCTTGCCTGTCGAAGGCGCAACTGCTTCGCGCTTTTCAAAAACATGCCACGCGGTACTGACGGGCGTTTCAGCCCCGCGCGATGATGGTCTGATGTCCTGCCCTGCGATACGGCATCCCCGGACGGACCATCTGCCAAGGCAACCACCGGCCGCATTGCCCGGCCGGATTGCCTTGGGTCAGTGCTGCCGGATGGGAGCGGCAGCCCCCCTCGCTGACGCTCTGGCGGAACATCCGGCAGCATCTGCTTGGCGCTGGCCGGCGCAATCCTCTGGATGGGGCGTCGCCGGCCAGCGCCTTTGATATCGTCAGATCAGGTCGAGTGTCACCGCCACCGGGCTGTGATCGGAAGCCTTTGGCCTGTCCCAGCCGGTCCGGGGATAGCGCGCGACTTCCTGTCCCTGCGGGAAGGGCGTGCGATAAGGCTGGCCGCTATGGATGATTTCCGGCACCGCCTTGGCATTGCTTCTGGCAAGCGCCGGCGAGGCCAGCAGATAATCAAGCTGGCACAGATGCTGTTCCTGCGGGCCGCGCGAATGATACAGCGTCCAGCGCTCCATTTCCGCACGCCGTTCGACCAGGTTGACCGAGAAGCCGTCGGAAAGCAGCGGGTCGATACCCGACTCGTTTTCGCGCACCGGCGTGAAGCGGTAGCCGCGGTGGCGGTCGCCCTCGATCACCAGCCGCTCGCGGTAGTCGTTGAGATCGCCGCAGATCATCCAGCGTTTCTTCTCGGTTCTGCCCTTGCCGAACTTGTCCTCGATGATGCGGCGCACGGCGCGCGCTTCTGCTCGCCGGATCGGCATCGTGTAGTCTCGCCCCTCCTGGCCGTTCTTGCCGGCCCCCATCGACTTGAAATGGCAGACATACAGCGTGATCGGATGGCCGCCGACCTTGAAATCGATCTCCAGGCAGTCGCGGCGGAAAATGCGCTCATGCGGCAGTTCGCCCATCTCCGCCAGTTCCTTCGTGTACAGGCCGAAATCGCCATAGGTGATGTGGGCATGGCTTTGCAGGCCGATGAATTCGATTTCCTGCCCGTCGGCGGTTTCCGGCCGCGTCATCACGGCAACGTCGATGCCGCGCCCGTCATTGCCTTCGGCGAGATATTTGTGCCGGTAGCCGGAGCCGATCATCTTGAACAGATAGCCGTATTCGAAGGCGTGCAGCGCATCGAGGTTTTCCACCTCCTGCAGGCAGATGATGTCGGCCTGGCAGTCGGCGATCGCCAGCGCCGTCAGTTGCATCGCATCGTCGGTATGGGCCACCACCCGCGCCTGCTCCAGTTGGCGGAAGTGGCGCTCGTCCTTCACGTCGAGCATCTGCAACGCACGGTCGCGCCGCAACTCGTTTCGGTAGCCGGAAAAATCGAACCGCTGCATCAGGTTCTCGGCGTTGAAGGTGGCGACGCGGACGGACATGAAACCTCTGAATTCGGACTTGCGGCCTCGCAGCGCACCGCCGGCAAGACGGTCGCCACCCTATCGCCCGCACAATGCAATGAAAACCGCCAATTTGGCGTTTTGCCGGAATGCTGCCTGCCGGCGGGCTATCCTTGCGCCGGAAACGTCACGCCAACGCTGAAGCCGCGATCGCGATCGGCGATACGGGCAAATTCGTAGCCGCGCCGCGCCGCCAGCTCGCTGACGATGGAAAGACCGTAGCCCTCGCCGCTTCCGTTGACGCTGGTTTTCGCCAGCCGCTGGGAGCGCAGCTTGGCCTGCTCGAACTGCGCCGCGCTCATGCCCGGGCCTGTATCGTGCACCTCTATGCGCACCTTGCCGCCATGCCGTCTTGCACCCAGCAGCACCTTGCCCTGTGGCGTGTACTTGATCGCATTGGCAACCAGGTTGGAGACGATGCGCATCACTTCCAGCGGATCGGCATCACTTTGCAGCGAGGAGTTCACGAAGCGGAAATCAAGGCCCTTTTCGCGCGCGTCGGGCAGAAACATCTCGTGAATGCCGGAGAGCACCGCGCCAAGCTTGAGTTCTCCGCGGCCGGTCTCCTGCCCGGCAGTCGAAGTGGCTGCCGTCTTGTTTGCCGAAAGCTGCGATGCACTTGCCGCCAGATGCCCCGAAACGAGCTTTTCGAGATAGCCGAACGTGTTTTCGATCTGCTGCCGGTCGCCCTGGCTGTCGCCCGCCAGTGCGAGGTTGTTGACGTTGAGACGCAATGCGTGCAGCGGCTGCCTGAGATCGTGCAGCG
>JAMLIH010000082.1 GCA_023954255.1 Phyllobacteriaceae bacterium
AGCGCCAGCATTACCGAGGTCTCGATCAGCCCGGCATGAATGTCGAAAGCTGCCGCCTGCGGGCTGATTGCCTCTTCGGGGTAGCCGAAACGTGTCCAGCTCGTCGCAACGCACAGCATCTTCCTGCGTACCCGCAATTCCGTCGCCACGATGGTCATCAACGGCGAGTTGCCGCCATGGGCATTGAGCAGCAACAGTCTGCGAATGCCGCGCCCGGCCAGCACCTCGCCAATGCCCGCCCACTGTTCGATGGCGTCGTCATAGGCAAGCGAATCGCTGCCGGGATAGTCCACGTGTTCGGGCGAGTAGCCGACGGGCTGCGTCCGAAGAAAGGTAACCGGCAGCCTTCCCGCAACACGCTCCTTGAGCCGCGCGGCAATGCCTTCGGCAATCAGCGTATCGGTCTCCACCGGCAGATGCGGGCCGTGCTGTTCGGTGGCGCCCAGCGGCAGCACGACAATCCAGTGGGAAATATCCTCGCCCCGCAGCGCATCGAAGTCGATGTCGGCAAAATCCGTTTCCGGCAGCAACCTGTCATCGCTCATGTCACCGCTCCCGCCAGCTTGCGGGCGATGGCGCCGTGCTCCGCCCGCAGCCTTGCAACATCCACGCCGTGCGGCAGCCCGTCTTCGACCTGCCACTTGCCGCCGATCATCACCTTGTCCGCCCGGTGTGCTCCGCACAACACCAGCGCGGCAAGCGCATCGCCGGCACCTGAAAACCGTAATTCGTCGAGTGCGTAAAACGCAATGTCGGCCTGCATGCCCGGTTCGATGCGGCCGATATCACTGCGCCCCAGACAGGCTGCCGAGCCTTGCGTCGCCCAGCGCAGCGCATCGAGATGGGTAATCGCTGCCGCTCCGTATTTCAGCCGATTGATCATCAGCGCGTGACGCACCCCCTCCATCAGGTTGGAATTGTCGTTGGAAGCCGAGCCGTCGACGCCCAGCCCCACGCTGACGCCTGCCAATTCCAGCTCCTGGGTGCGGCAGATGCCGGAAGCAAGCACCATGTTCGAGGTCGGGCAATGGCAGACGCCGACCTTTGCCTTGCCCAGTCGCCGCACTTCCTCATCGTTGAAATGAATGCCGTGCGCAAGCCAGGTTCGCCCATCCATCCAGCCGGTTTCTTCCAGATAGTCGACCGGGCGGCATTTGAACTTCTCGATGCAATAGGCGTCTTCGTCATGGGTTTCGCCAAGATGGGTATGCAGGCGGCAATTGCACGCTTTCGCCATCGCCGCTGTCTGCTTCATCAGTTCCGTCGTCACGGAAAAAGGCGAGCACGGCGCCAGCGCGACCTGGGTGAAAGCCCCTTCGGTGGGATCATGCCAGGCCTTGATGACACGTTCGCAGTCGGCGAGGATTTCATCCGTCGTCTGTACCACGCTGTCGGGCGGCAAGCCGCCATCCTTTTCCGACAGATCCATGCTGCCGCGGTTGAGCGTGATGCGCATGCCGAGACGGCCCGCCTCCTCGACCTGGATATCCATCGCATCGTCGAGACCGGCGGGAAAGACATAGTGATGATCGGAAACGGTCGTGCACCCCGACATCAGCAGTTCGGTCAGCGCCAGCCGTGTCGCAAGCCGGAAACTCTCCCGGTTGAGCGCCCTGCCCCAGACCGGATAGAGCGCCTTCAGCCAGTCGAACAACTCCTTGTTGATCGCCTGCGGGTGAGCCCGTGTCAGCGTCTGGTAGAAATGATGATGCGTGTTGATGAGGCCGGGGACGGCTACCAGCCCGCTGCAATCCACCGTTTCATCGATATCCCCTGGATGGCCGCCTGCCGGCACCAACTCGGCGATTTGTGCGCCCTCCACCACCAGGCCGCCTTCCGCGCCCTCGGCCAGTATGGCGAGCGGCTCCTTCAGCCATGTCCTTTTTTTTTGCTGCGTCATCCCGTAAATTGCCCGTTGTTTTCGGCCTGTCAGCATATCCAAGCGGTGCTTGCAACAAAACTGTCATGTTTTTGTCGCACAAGCTGGGCGGAAATTATCCGGCGCGGGCTTGCAAGACACGGCGCGAATACGACAGAATCGGGATTATGGCAGCCAACGAAATTCCCCCCCTTTCTTCGCGCGTGCTGGCGGTTGCCGGCAAAATCCGCCAGATGCGGATGGCGGAGCTTGCGGAAAAGGGCCTTTCGGAAGGCCATGACGATTATCTGCTGGGCATTCACCGCAATCCGGGCATCACCATGGGCGATCTCGCCTCCCTGCTCGAGATCAGCCCCTCTTCCACCACCAAGATCGCCATCCGGCTCGAGGAACTCGGCCTGATCCGCCGCGAGGCCTCGCGTATCGACAACCGGCAGAACCACGCTTTCCTTACCGACAGCGGCACGGCGATGGCCAATGAAATCGCACTCGGCCATGCCGGTTACGACGCAGAACTGGCGACACGGCTCAAAGGCAAGGACATGGAGCGCTTCGTGCGCATTCTCGACCGCCTCGAGGGCCGCAGCGAGCCTGTCGGCAAGAAACCCCGCAAGGCGGGCAAGAAAAAGGATGCCGGCGCCAAGAAGAAGACCGCCAAGAGCGGCAAGGCGAAATAGCCCGCCCGCCTGCTTCCGAAGGCCGCCGCCATCGGCGGCTTTTTCCTTGCACTTGCAACCCCAATATCCAAAATAGAGCTTCACGCCCCGCCCCCTTTGCCGGGATTCGGCGGGCGTATCGGCGATGGGCTGGCGACGGACAAACGGGGAGAAAGCTGCTTGGGCAACAAGGTTACCTTATCGACCATTGCCGAATCCCTTGGCGTTTCCACGGCGACCGTTTCCCTTGCCCTGCGCGACAGCCCGCTGGTCGCCGATGCGACGCGCGAGAAGATCAAGCAGGCTGCCGCACAGTCCGGCTACATCTACAACCGCCGCGCCGCCAGTCTGCGGACCTCGCGCTCCGGCATCGTCGGCGTGCTCGTACCCGACATCATGAACCCGTTCTTTGCCGAAATCCTGCTCGGCATCGAGGAGGAACTCGGCCTCAACCGCCAGACCTTTTTCCTCTGCAACCATCGTGACGACATTTCCGTCCAGAAGCATTTTCTCGAAACCCTGCTGCAGTTCGGCGCCGATGGCGTCATCGTCGCGCCTGCCATTGGCACCACGGCGGAAGACATCAAGGCGATCGAGGGCACCGGCCTTCCCGTCGTCATGGTGGCACGCTGGGTGCAGGGTTCGCGCGCGCCAGTCTATCGCGGCGACGACAAGAAGGGCGCCTACATGGTGACCCGCCACCTGCTCGAACTCGGCCACAGGAAGCTCGCCTTCATCGGCGGGCGGCGCGGCACCTCGACCGGCCATGATCGCCGCGACGGTTTTCTCGCCGCCCTCGAACAGGCCGGCATCGAACCCGATCCCTCGCTTCAGGTCGGAACCGAGCGCACCCGCAAGGCCGGCTATGACAGCGTGCGCAAGCTTTTTTCGGAAAAACCCGGCTGCGCCACGGCCATCGTCTGCTTCAACGATCTGCTGGCGATCGGCGCCATGAGCGGCCTGCGCTCGCTCGGGCTCGAGCCCGGCAAGGACGTCGCCGTTACCGGCTATGACGATATCGCCGAAGCCGAGATTTCCGCGCCGACGCTCACTTCCGTGTGGAACGGCCAGCAGAAAGCCGGCCAGCTTGCCGCACGTGCCATGCTGCGCATTCTCGACGGCGAGACCGGAACCGGCGAGGACCGGCTGATTGAACCCGAACTGCGCATCCGCGAATCGAGCGGCAAAAAGATCGCCTGACGCCCCAACCCGGAAACCAGCATGCTGCACACCATTGCCAATTTCGACCGTATCGGCGAGGAAAACGCCTTTGCCGTTCTCGCCAGGGCCACCCAGCTTGCCGCTTCCGGCATGGACGTCATCAACCTCGGCATCGGCCAGCCGGATTTCCCGACCCCGCCGCACATCGTCGAGGCGGCGATCAGGGCGTTGAAGGACGGCCATCACGGCTACACGCCGGCCAACGGCATCCTGCCCTGCCGCGAGGCGGTCGCCCGCCGAACGCTTTCGACCACCGGCGTCGAGGTTTCGCCCGAAAGCGTGCTGATCGTGCCCGGCGGCAAGGTCACCATGTTTGCCGCCATTTTGATGTTCGGCGAGCCGGGCGCCGAAATCCTCTATCCCGATCCGGGCTTTCCCATCTACCGCTCGATGATCGAGTTTACCGGTGCAAAGCCGGTGCCGATCCCGATCCGCGAGGAAAACGGCTTTGCCTTTTCCGCCGACGAGGCCCTGTCGCTGATCAACGGCAAGACCCGCCTCGTCATCGTCAATTCGCCCGCCAATCCGACCGGCGGCGTTACCCCGCGCGCCGAGATCGAGAAATTCGTCGCCGGTCTCGAGCGCTTTCCCGACACCGCCATCCTTTCCGACGAGATCTACGACGCCATGACCTATGATGGCGAGGAACATGTCTCGCTGCTGACCTTCCCGGAAATCCGCGACCGGCTGATCCTGCTCAACGGCTGGTCGAAAACCTGGGCCATGACCGGCTGGCGCATGGGCTGGTCGATCTGGCCCGATGTTCTTTACGACAAGGTGCGCAAGCTCGCCGTCAATTGCTGGTCCTGCGTCAATGCGCCTGCGCAATATGCCGGCATTGCGGCCATCGACGGGCCGCAGGACGAGGTCGCGAACATGATGGCCGCATTCGACCGCCGCCGCAGGCTGGTCGTCGAAAAGGTCAATGCCATCGACGGCCTTTCCTGCCGCACGCCGAAGGGCGCCTTCTACGCTTTCCCGAACATTTCGGCGACGGGTTGGAAGGCCAAGGCGCTTGCCTCCGCCCTGCTCGAGGAGACCGGAACGGCGACCATCGGCGGACCCGATTTCGGCATCCTCGGCGAAGGCTATATCCGCCTTTCCTATGCCAATTCGGAAGAAAACATCACCCGCGCCATCGATCGCATCGGCGATTTCCTCGCTGGCTGACGCAAGTCATAATTCCTTCTCGAACCAGTGCTCGGCGAAGGGGTTGGCGTTGTAGCGCGGGATTTCCCGGTAGCCGCGCTTTCTGTACATCGCCTGCGCTTCGGTGAGCGTGCCGTTTGTGTCGAGCCGCACGAGGCGATACCCATCCACCCGCGCCCGTGCTTCGAGATGATCCATGATCCGGCTGGCAACACCCGCGCCGCGCAGTTCCGGCGCGATCCACACCCGTTTGATCTCCGCAATGCCCGGCTCGAGTTCAAGCACCATGCCGCAGCCGGTTGCCCTTCCCTCGAACCGGGCGACGACGAAACGCTCCATGACCGGCAGCGCTGCACCTTCTTCCGCGTCGCTGCCCGCATGCGGGTCGAAGCCGTTTGCAAACCGCGCATCGAGTTCGGCGAAATACGCGTTGAGGCAGGTTTCCGCATCCGCGCAATCGGCGGGCACGTCTTCAAGCGTGACCTGGGCTGACCGCAGCAGGCTTTCCACCCGCGCCATCGCTGCTGCCAGCTTCGCCCTTCCGCCATCGTCGAGCGAGCCGAGCATGGCTTCGGCAAGCCTGTCCGACATGGCGTCATAGGCGGCAAATTCCGCTTTGCCTTTTCTGCTCAGACGCACCGTCCGGCTGCGGGCATCTGTGTCGCTCTGCCGATTCTCCACCAGCCCATGTTTTTCCAGCTTGCGTAACAACCGGCTGACATAGCCTGAATCGAGACCGAGCTTTTCCCGCAGCGCACGGATTTCGATCTCGCCAGCCGCGCCGATTTCCCAGATCAGCCGAGCCTCGCCCAGCGGCCGCCCGCGCGCCAGATAGCTCTCCTCCAGCGCACCGATCCGGCGGCTGATATCGCGGTTGAAATGCCGCACCTGTTCGATGTGATGATCGCTCATTCTCTGACTATAGTCAGAGAAATTTTCCAGCACAAGCGAGCTCATATGCGGACGGGACTTCAGCGTGCCGGAAGGTGATCAGATGGATTTCAGAGCGGTTGCTTCGCGCGCCAGCGCCTCGATCCCCGCCCAGTCGCCCTTCGCCATCAGGCCGGAAGGCGCGACCCAGGAGCCGCCGACGCAGGGCACGTTGGGCAGCGCCAGATAGCTGGCAGCACTCTGCAGCGTGATGCCGCCGGTCGGGCAGATGGTGAACTGCGGCAGGGGCGAGGCGACGGATTTCAGAAACGCCGCGCCGCCCGCTGCTTCCGCCGGAAAGAATTTCAGATGCGTGTAACCTGCCTCGCCGAGCGCCATCATCTCCGATGCGGTGGCAGAACCCGGCAGCAGCGGCACCGGGCAATCAGCCGCCGCGCGCAGCAGGTCTGGTGCAGCGCCGGGCGACACCATGAATTTGGCGCCTGCCTTTTCGACGGCTGCCATCTGCCTGGCATCCAGCACGGTGCCGGCACCGGAAATCGCGCCTTCGACATCTTCGGCCACGGCGCGGATGCAGTCGACGGCATTGGGCGTGCGCAGGGTGATCTCGATTGCCGGAAGCCCGCCCTTGACCAGCGCTTCGGCCAGCTTGACGGCAATTTCCGGATCGTCGACCACCACCACCGGGATCACCGGCGCGGCCTTCATGATGGCATCGAGGCTTTCGCTCTTGGTCATGGCATCTTCCCTGTTGCCGCTTTCTCTATAGCAGACGGCAGAACTTGCAAGATCAGGCCGCGCTTTGGCGAAACACGCTTCCCGCCTTTGCCGGCCGCTCCAGCGCAATGAAGCTTTTCGGACCGGCAATCCCGTCAGCCACGAGACCGCTTTGCGTCTGGAAAGTTTCCAGCGCCGCACGGGTCAGCGGCCCGAAATCGCCGTCCACCGGGAGCAAGAAACCATGCCGGTTCAACTGCCGTTGCAGCGCCTTGACCAGTTCGCCCCGGTCGCCGAAGCGCAGCAACAGCACTGCATGGCGTTTTGTGCTGGCCGCGATGTCCGCATTGCCCGGCGCAACGCGATACTGTCCGAAAGCGTTCTCCAGTTTCCGGTCATAGCCGTACCGCGCATAGGCTGGGCCATTGTAGCCGCGGGCAAAGCCGCGCCAGTTGCCGCTGAGCAGTTCGTCTGCCAGTCCGGCCTTTTCGATGAAGCGCAGCATGATTTCCACCTGGCCCTCCAGCCCGCGCCGTGCTTCCCAGACGAATGCATCGACACTGGCATAATCGAGCCAGCGCCAATGCGCACCCATCACCTGTCCCACGCCCCAGGAGGCCGACTGCAGTGCCGCGTCCCGGTCGATCGCGCAGGCTTGTCTGAGCAGGCTCCAGCGTGCCGACTGACCGCGCGGATTGCGCACCTTGCCCGCCTTGTGATGCGCCAGCCCGGCGGTAACCGCCCGGTTGCGCTTCTGCCTGCCGAGCAGCCGGTAGAAATAATGCCCCTCGAAGCGGATCAGCGGTTCGGCCCGGCCGTCGATATCGGCGAATACCGTACCGCCGCTTTCCACCTCCACCACCGCCATCAAGGCCGCCGGATCGTGACCGGCAGCTTCGGCAATGCGGGCAAGTTCGTTTCGTGTTTCGCTGTCGAGCATGGGGAGTCCTTTGTCGGGGTTGGAGAAACCTGTTCTGATCTCATGCTATGCTTGCCCAGCCTCACTCTTTCTCGTCATTCCGGGGCGCGGGAACCGCGAGCCCGGAATCCAGTCCTGTGAGCGCTCGGCTCTGGATTCCGGACCCGCCCTCGTCAGGGCGTCCCGGAATGACGGATGGAAGGGCATGCTTGACCGTTCACGCGCCGCATTTGCCGCCGTGTCATGAGAAAGAGCTTGCGGGGAACCTCCCCAGCGGTCGAAGAGACCGCCGGGCTTTCGCCCGCGCCCCCGCAGCCGTGGCGAAGCCACTGGCGTGAGGGCATTTATCTGGTTCAAATCTTGCGCTTCGCCCCGGATGAGTGGGGCTCAACGTGCGATTTGAACTGGAAGAACGCGCAAACCGCAGGGCGGCTCCGCCTTGTTCCGTTGGGCATGTGTGCAGCCCTAGAGCCGCCCTGCGCGGAGATTTGTTGTCTGGAGGGACTCTTCAGCACACCGTTCCGCCCCAGCATCGAGCTAGCCCATGGGCTGTTGAAACCGCTGCGCGATCCGAACCGGCCCTCTAGAAGGCAGGAACTGGATACTCCAGCTTCCGGATATCGTTGATTTTCACCACCGACATCCTTCCACTGGCGCAGCGCGCCTCGCACCACCGGCAATAAGCGCTCCGCTGCTGCCACCCTCCGGAACCGACGGCGATATCAGACCGGCGTTTGCGCTGGATGGCAGTGGGGCAAGGATAGGGGGAGGATTTGGGGGTGGGGATAAGTTTTTGATGAAAGACGGATAAGCTGACGAAACAACAATATGTGCTTAGTATATAGTCCTCATCTTTATGACCTTCCGAGTCCTTAAGGGCTCACCTCTATTTGCCAAAGCTCACAGCCACTCTTCTGCATTCATACAGCGAAGCCGCTTCGTAACGCGGATGAGCCTGCTCGTTGAAGCCTTCGCTGTTACGTGACCACGACCACATAGCACGGGCCTACTTCGGCTGCCGTTTAGCCTGAGGAAGCGGTAAGGCGTTGCCGCTTCTCGACGCACAAAACCGCAACTCCGTCCGATCCGGCAGTTTGCACGAAGCTGAAAACATCCATGGAAAGTCATGGCAGAAGATCAACTACGCGTTGGGTACATGGGCCTTAAATAGCCCCGGATCAACGCAAACGCTGAATGTAGCGCTGGATTTTAATCTTCCACGTCAAGAAGGCCGAGAGCCGTCAATGTACAGCGATCTGCGCACCGACCCGGATCGGGTGCAAACGCCGCGTGAGACGTTCGCACCACCGCCGCACGACTGCGTGAGACTGCCGAGGAATCGGGTTCTGCACACGCGCATCGCCAACACGTCAGTGAGAAAATACCCACCACATTTACGACCGCCCAGAATAGACTCTTCATACGAAGACCGCCAAGTTTCAGGAAATGCTGAACTCGGAAGACTTCGGTGGTACTACGTCTCGCGCATGGAAGCAGGTCAGTAAGACATCGCGGAAGCGAGTTAACGGATGAGCGGGATCACATCAAGACTGGCACGCCGTCCTGTGCTGAGCAGTAAAGCTTGGGAGGCTTACCACAAGGGAATGGGGCGGATCATCCGACTACCCGTCCTCACTCCAAGCCTTCCACCCGCACCCAAACCTTGCTAAGGGCTGGCGAGATATTCCACGGAGAAGACCATGGCGTCGCTGCTGATCATCAACGGACCGAACCTCAACCTGCTGGGCACCCGCCAGCCGGAGGTCTATGGTTCGCAGACGCTTGCAGACGTCGAGCAGCTTTGCGCCGATACGGCCCGCACCGGCGGCGCGGCCGCCGAGTGTTTCCAGAGCAACCATGAGGGTGAGATCGTCGACCGCATTCATGCCGCCCGCGACAGGCATGACGCGATCATCATCAATCCCGGCGCCTATTCCCACACCTCGATTGCCATTCGCGATGCGCTGTCCGGTGTCGATATCCCCGTCTGGGAAGTCCACATCTCGAACATCCACGCCCGCGAGAGCTTCCGCCACCACTCCTACATCTCGGCGATTGCAAAGGGTGTGATCTGCGGCTGCGGCATTCTGGGTTACCGGCTGGCCATTATGGCCGCGCTAGACGCGCTTGAAGGCTAGCGCTTCAGCACCAGCATCAGATCCATCACATTGGTGCCGGTCGGCCCGGTGACGAACAGCCCGCCACTCTTGCGCAGCCAGCTTCCACTGTCGGCTGCTGCAAGCGCCGCCGCACCGCCGGAAATCCGCTCCCAATCCTGCGCCGTGACATAACCGCCTGCCGAGTCCGTCGGACCGTCGCTGCCATCGGTTCCGGCGGCAAGCGCAAAGATATCTCTGCTGTCCGCAATCTCGCGGGCAAAGGCAACGGCCAGCGCCTGGTTGCGCCCGCCCTCGCCCGGTTCCTCCGGCAGCACCACGGTGGGTTCACCGCCGAAGATGTAAAGCCCCGGCGCCCCGGCCTTCACCGTTTCGGCGAGAGACGCAGCGATATCGAAGACATCGCCGTAGAGATTTTCCGAACTGACGGTGATCTCCAGGCCCATACCGTCTGCCTCCCGGGCACAGGCTTCCCGCGCAATCGCGTTGGAGGCGATGACATCAGCCTCCATGGCGTCTGCCCGGCGTGAAGCGGGGATCATGCCGATGCCCGAGCCGATCACCGCGATATCGTCGCCCTCCACATCGGAGATCGCCAGCACCAGTGCGCTTTTGCCGGGAAACCGCGCCAGCAGCTTGCCGCCCTTGATGGCGGAGATTTCCTTGCGCTTGGCATTGATCGCGTGAATGTCGAGCCCTTCGGCAAGCATCGCCTGCGTCATTGCCTGCAGGCCGTCGAGCGTCATGCCACCCGGCAGGGACTCCGCCAGCGCCGAGGCACCGCCCGAAACCAGCAGCAGCAGCCGCGCCTCGGGTCCGGCTTTCGACACGAAATCGATCAGCGCCGAACCGGCCTCGAGACTTTGCTGATCCGGCACCGGATGGCCCGATTCGATCAGCTTCAGACCGGGATGGCCCGAGAGTTCCGCCTCGCCGTGGCCATGCTTGGTGACCACCAGCGCCGGCAGGTCCGGTCCGCAGGCTGCAAGCGCTGCCCGCATCATCGGCGAGGCCGCCTTGCCCACGGCAGCGATGTGCGTGACGCCCTCACCCTTGCCGTCCGCCAGCGCTTCGGCCACCGCCCTGTCACCGCGGACGCGGTTGACGCCCGCCCACCAGATCGTTTCGAGCGTCTTGCGGGCGTCCACTATTTTCCTTTCCAGACCGGATCGCGCTTTTCGGCAAAGGCGCGGAAGCCCTCGAGGTTGTCCTCAGAGCCGTAGAGCGTATCGACCGTGCGCAACTGGCGTTTGGTGATGCGGTTCATCATGTCCTGGAAATTCGTGTCTTCCGACTCGCGCACGACCTCCTTGATTGCGGCAAAGACCAGCGGCGGACCGGAAGCCAGAAGCCGTGCCATCTCCCAGGCCTTGTCCATCAGTTCTTCCGGCTTGTGGATGTGGTTGACAAAGCCCCAGCGCTGCGCCTCTTCGGCGTCGAGCCAGCGTCCGGTAAACAGCATTTCCATCGCCACGTGGTAGGGGATGCGCTTGGGCAGTTTGATCGAGGCGGCATCGGCCACCGTGCCGGAGCGGATTTCCGGCAGCGCGAAAGTGGCGTGATCGGCCGCCAGGATGATGTCGCAGGAAAGCGCAATCTCCAGACCGCCGCCGCAGCAGATGCCGTTGACGGCACAGATCACCGGCTTGTTGAGATGCGGCAGTTCCTGCAGCCCGCCAAAGCCGCCGACGCCGTAATCGCCGTCGACCGCATCGCCGTCCGCCGCCGCCTTGAGGTCCCAGCCGGGGCAGAAGAACTTTTCGCCCGCCGCCGTCAGGATCGCCACGCGCAGATCGGGATTGTCGCGGAAATCGCGGAACACCTCGCCCATGATCCGGCTCGTCGCCAGATCGACCGCATTGGCCTTGGGCCGGTCGAGCGTGACTTCCAGTATGTGGCCCTCGATGCGGGTCCTGATCGGTTCGCTCATGTGTTACTCCTGTTCAAGCCGTATCAGCGCATCCACCGCGAACGCACCTTCTTCACACGCAATCAGCGGATTGACGTCGAGTTCGATCAGCCTGCCGGCATTGGCCACTGCATAGTGGCACACCGCCTCGATCGCATCCAGAACCGCCGTGATGTCCGCAGCCGGTTTGCCGCGAAATCCTTCGAGCAGGCGCGCAACCTTGAGCCCGCCCAGCGCCGCGGCGATATCCTCGCGCACAGCCGCCAGCAGCAGGCTTGCCGTATCCGCCATGAGTTCGGTCATCACCCCGCCGCTGCCGATGGTCAGCAGATGAAGGCCCGTTGCATCGCGGGTGACCCCGACCAGGATTTCCGCCACGCTGCCGCCGATCATCTCTTCCACCAGAAAGCCGTCGACACCCTGCATTGCGCGTGCGGCTGCCATCACCTCTTCCACATTGTGCAGATTGAGCGCCACGGCACCGGCCTCGCTCTTGTGGGCAACCCCCATGCCCTTGAGCACGAGGGGGAAGGAAAGCCCTTCGCAGGCGCTGGCCAGATCGTTGGCACTTTCCGCCATGGCCGATTTCGCCAGCGGCAGGCTGTAAGGCGCCAGCTCGGCCTTCGACTGCGCCTCGCTCAGCACGATAGCAGTTCCCGGTTTGCCGGCCCCCTCTTTCGGCGCCGCCAGCAGTACCGGCTCCGGCCGGAAAGCCCGCCCGCCGGCGCGGATCGCCGCATCGATTGCAAGAAGCCCCTCCTCCATGCCGTGCAGCGGCAGGATGCCGGCCTCCAGAAATGCCGACGAGACCGGTTCGGAGAGGTTCTCCGGCAGCGACGTCAGCACGGCGGTCCGCGCGCCTGTCGCAGCCTGCGCGGAAATGATGGCATCGACCGCGCACTGGTAACCTGCCGGATCGCAGCGGTCGGCGCGCGGCAGGTCGAGCACGAAGACGGTGAGGTCGAAACCGTCCGCCAGCACGGCGGAAAACACCCGCGTCATGCGCTCCGTGTCACCCCAGATGAAGGTGTGGTAGTCGAGCGGATTGGCAACGGTGACGATGGGCCCCAACTCGTCCTTCAGCGCCTTTGCCTGCGCGGCGGAAAAGTCGCGGTACTCGATGGCGCTTCCTTCCGCCATGTCTGCCATCAGGCTCGCCTCGCCGCCCGAGCACGACACCGAGCAAACGGCGTTGCCGGGCAGCGGGCCAAAGGCATGCATCAGTTTCAGGGTTTCGAGAAAGACGCCGATGGAGCCGGTCTCGACAAAGCCGAGCCGAGCCAGCAGCGCAGAGGAAGCTGCCGCCCCGCCTGCGAGCGATGCGGTATGCGTCATCGTCGCCGCCTTGGCCTTTTCAGACCGGCCGATCTTGAGCGCCACAACCGGCTTGCCCTTTTCCGCAGCCCTGGCGGCAAAACCCTCCAGCGCGCGAATGTCGCCGAAACCTTCGAGATAAAGGCCGATTGCCGTTACCCTGTCGTCGGCGAGCAGGGCTTCCGCGATCTCCGCCACGCCGGTCTGCGCCTGGTTTCCGGCCGCTACCACATAGGCAATCGGCAGCACCCGCGCCTGCATCGTCATGTTGATCGCGATGTTGGAGGATTGGGCGATGATCGCCACCCCGCTGCTGACCGGCATGCCGCCATGCTGGTCCGGCCACAGGGTTACATTGTCGAGATAGTTGAGGATGCCGTAGCAGTTCGGACCGAGGATCGGCATATCGCCGGCAGCTTCCACCAGCGCACGCTGCAGGTCCGCGCCGCCGGTTCCCTCTGCCTCGCTCTCGCTGAAGCCGGATGCGAAGCAGGTAGCACCGCCCGCTCCCATGTCACGCAACTGCCGGATGACCTCGATGCTGGCCTCGCGGTTGACGCCGACAAAGCTGGCATCGGGAGCGGCGGGAAGGTCCCCGATCGAGGCATAACAGGGAATGCCGAGAATATCGGCGCGTTTGGGATTGACCGGCCAGATACCGCCGTCGAACCCGGATTTCTGCAACTGCGCAATCACATTGGCAGCCCATCCCCCGCCAAACAGGGCGATGGATTTCGGCCGCAACAACCGCGAAAGCCTGCTGCTCATTCGAGTTCCTCCAGAACATGCGCATATTCGCCGATAGCGTGTTCGCCCTTCGGCGTGATGGCGTAGATGCCGCGCTCGACCCGCTCGAACCAGCCATAGTGGTCGTCTGCCATGATGGTGCGGGCGCGGGAAACACCGGCAGCCTGTGCCACATCCGCAGCCTTCGTCGGCCCGTTTTCATTCAGTGTCTTCAGGCAGCGCAGTGCATCCTGGCGGTAGGATGTCATCAGCGTCGTCTGCACCGAGCCACCGGTATTGGGATCGCCCACCCGGTGCTGGAATTCGCGCAGCAGCCGCTCGCGCCGCGCTTTCGATTGCCGTGGCGCATAGGGTCCGGGATCGAGATGAACCTGAGCCGCACCGCTTTCCGCCTGCACCGTGATCAGCCCGAGGCCGAGACGGCGACAGAGCGTGCGGTTGGCGACAAACGCCTTCCAGCCGGCACGGCCTTTCCATTCGGGCACGGCGACATAGACCGCGTCGGTAACCTTCAGCCGCTCGATGGCCTGGTGAAACAGCGCCAGCGAAAAGCCGGTCTTGAGTTCGACGATCACCGGCAGCTCCTCGCCGCGCAAACCGACCACATCGGCAGCTCCGACCTCCGCCTTGACCTCATAGCCCTGGCTTTCGAGCAGGCGCTTGACCGGCTCGTAGAGATCAGTTTCGCGCTGCCGCGCCGCCATGGCGTGTCACGCCCCAAAGGGTCGCAACAAAGCGCGGGAGATGATGTGGCGCTGGATTTCGCTCGTTCCCTCCCAGATGCGCTCGATGCGGGCATCGCGCCAGATGCGTTCGAGCGGCAATTCGTCCATCAGCCCCATGCCGCCGTGAATCTGGATCGCCTCGTCGGCGACGAAGGCGAGCATTTCGGTTGCCTTCAGTTTCGCCATCGCCATGTCGGCATCGCTGGCCGTACCCTGATCGTACTTCCAGCCCGCTTCGAGGATCATCAGTTCGGCTGCCTTCATCTCCGTCGCCATGTCGGCGAGCTTGAAGGAAATACCCTGGAACTTGCCGATCTTCTGGCCGAACTGCTCGCGCTCGGCGGCATATTCGACGGCATGACCGAAAGCCCGCTCGGCCCGGCCAAGACAGGTGGCACCCACCTGCAGCCGCGTCGCGCCGAGCCAGGTATTGGCAACCTCGAACCCCTTGTGCACCTCACCCAGAATGTTTTCCGCCGGAATGCGGCAATTGTCGAACTCGAGCACCGCATTGGTGTAGCCGCGATGGGAAACATTGCGGTAGCCATCGCGCACGGCAAAACCCGGCGTGCCCTTGTCGACGAAGAAGGCCGTGATCAGCGCGCGATTGCCCCGCGCTGTGTCTTCCTCGCCCGACTTCATGAAACAGATGGCGAAGTCGGCGATGTCAGCATGCGAAATGAAATGCTTGGTGCCGTTGAGCACCCAGTCATCACCATCCTGTTTTGCCGTCGCCTTCATGCCACGAAGATCGGAGCCGGCGCCCGGCTCCGTCATGGCAAGACAGTCCCATTTCTCGCCCGCCACGCAGGGCTTGA
>JAMLIH010000083.1 GCA_023954255.1 Phyllobacteriaceae bacterium
CAGCAAGATTGATATCCTGGTACAAATCGGCCACAACGTGATGATGGGCCGCCACTGTATCGTGGTCGGGCTGGCAGGCATTGCGGGCAGCGCCACCCTCGGCGATTATGTGGTGATTGCCGGCCAGGTCGGTATTGGCGGCCATACGACGGTCGGGACCGGCGCGCAGGTCGGCGGCGGAGCGGGAACGCATACCGACATCGCTGCCGGGGAGAAAGTCATCGGATATCCCGCCATGCCGGTCAAGGATTGGGTGCGCCTCAACATGAAGCTCAAGGCAATGGTGTCAGACAAGAACAAGAAGCAGGACTGAACGGGGAAGCAGGATCATGGGCGAACCAAATGATGCAATCGGGCCTATCGAAATCGGCGAACTTTTCAGGCTGCTGCCGCACCGCTATCCGTTTCTGCTGATCGATCGCATCGAAAGCATGGATGGCGACAGCAGCGCCATCGGCATCAAGAACGTCACCGTCAACGAGCCGCATTTCAACGGCCATTTTCCCGGTGAGCCGATCATGCCGGGTGTTCTGATCGTCGAGGCGATGGCGCAGACGGCCGGTGCGATAACCGCCAAGATGCACTCGGGAGGCGCGCGAAAGCTGGTCTATTTCATGACCATCGACGAGTGCCGTTTCCGAAAGCCGGTACTGCCGGGTGACCGGCTGGAACTGCATGTCACCAAGGTCAGGCAACGCGGCAATATCTTCAAGTTCGACTGCCATGCGGTTGTCGAAGGGCAGAAAGTCGCCGAAGCGCGCATCGGTGCGATGATGGTCGATCCCGAAGAGGCTGGTCAATGAGTTCGAAAATACATGCCAGCGCCGTGGTCGAAGATGGCGCCACACTGGGCAAGGACGTTGAAATCGGACCGTTCTGCCACGTCGGCCCCCGCGTGGTGCTGGGCGACGGGGTCAAGCTCATCTCCCATGCAGTTGTAACCGGAATAACCACGGTTGGCGCCCGCACGCGCATCTTTCCCTTCGCCTCCATCGGCCATGAGCCGCAGGACCTGAAGTTTCAGGGTGAGGAAACCACGCTCACCATCGGCATCGATTGCGTCATTCGTGAGGGAGTGACGATGAACCCGGGCACGGCAGGCGACAACAGCAGGACCGTCATCGGCGACCGCTGCGTGTTTCTGGCAAATGCCCATGTGGCGCATGACTGCATTCTGGGAAACAACATCATCTTTTCCAACGGGGTGATGGTTGCCGGTCACTGCAAGATCGATGACTATGCAATCCTTGGTGGCGGCGCAGGCGTCCACCAGTTCTGCCGCATCGGCCGCAATGCCTTTGTCGGCGGCATGGCGGGCGTCGAGAACGACGTTATTCCCTTCGGCGTGGCGCTTGGCAACCGCGCCTATCTGGGCGGCCTCAATCTGGTCGGCATGAAGCGCGCCGGCATCGCCCGCGAGGACATTCATGCGGCAAGGGCAGCCTACAGGCATCTTTTCTCGCGTGATGTGCCGCTGGTCGACGCGGTAAAGTCGCTACCCGGGGAACTGACGGGCAGCGCGGTTGTGCAGAGCATTGTCGACTTCATCACGGCCGGCGCCGACCGGGCGCTGTGCACGCCACGGAACCGGGATGAGCTTGACTAGAGCGTGTCATGCTTAGCTGGAAGCAGTTTGAATGGATGGATTTTTCGCACCTGACGAGGAGAATACCGAAGCAGGATGTTATGCATCCTGCGAGGATTTCGACGAAGTCGGGGTGGAAAAGACACCACAGCAGGGAGTCCAAGCAATTGAATGACATTGCCTTCCTGCAATCGCCTGAACTTGGTTCTTTGGCCTTCGAGCGTCGTCGGAAAAAGCTAACAGTGCCTGCACTGCGTCGCTTTTCCCTCCTGGCCGAAGACCAAACTCCCTGCGTTCAAACGATTCCATCTGAGCATGACACGCTCTAGGCCCCACCACCCGGCGCGGCAAGGCCGCAGCTCGGAGGATTTCGATCCCCGAACCAGGCGGGTCGCCATCATTGCCGGCAATGGCAGCATGCCCGGCGAGATTTACACCGCAGTCCGAACTGACGGACCTGCTCCGCTGCTCGTCGGCGTGCGCGGCGAAGTCGACAGCGGCCTTGCGAAAAGCTGCGACCGGGTTCTTTCTTACGGCCAGTTGGGTTCCCTGTTCGAGCTTCTCGACAAACACGGTGTCCGCCACGTGGTATTTGCCGGCGGCATCGTCAAACGCCCGGATTTCAACGCGCTCAAGCCGGACCTGGCAACCTTGCGCGAATTGCCGAACCTGCTGAAGATAACGCTTGGTGGTGACGACAGCGTTCTGGGCAAGATCGCTACATTCCTGGCCAAACGGAACATCGAGGTCGTCGGCGTCAAGGATGTCGCCCCCGGCCTCCTGGCAGAGCAAGGCCAGATTGCCGGGCCGCCCATGCGCGGGCGCATGCCGAAAATGCTTGCCAGGAGCCTGCAGCTAGCCTGGAAGGGCGCCAGGGCCGTTGGCAGCCTCGATGCGGGGCAGGGCTGTATCGTCGAAGATGGCCGGGTGGTTGCGCTGGAGGGGGCGGAAGGCACGGACGCGATGATTGCCCGGCTGGGCGAACTGCGCAGGCTGAAGCGCCTCAATCCCGGTCCCGACTGGAGCGTTCTGGTAAAGGTTGCCAAGCCAAACCAGGACATGCGCGCCGATCTTCCCGCGATCGGGCCCGATACCGTGCGCGCGGCGCATGCCAGCGGTCTCAACTATCTGGCGGTCGAGGCGGGAAATGCCGTTGTGCTGGACAGGAGCGAACTGACCAAACTGGCCAGACAGCGCGGCATTCGCGTTGCCGGCTTTACCGATGAAAGCCTGCCGCAATGACCGGCAAGCCGCTGCGCCTTTATTTTGTCGTCGGGGAAATCTCCGGCGATGCGCTGGGCGCGGACCTGGTGGACCAGTTTGGAGAACTCGGCATTGCCGTCGAGACGATGGGGCTGGGCGGGCCGAAACTGCAGGAACGCGGGTTGAAGCCGCTGTTCGACTCTTCGGAAATTGCAGTAATGGGCATTTCCGGCGTGGTGGCGAAGCTGCCGGCCCTGCTTTCCCGTGCCAAACGGGTTGCGCAGGATGTTGTTGAGCGCAGGCCGGATGTCCTGCTGCTGATCGACTCGCCCGAGTTCGCCAAACAGGTGGCCAAGCGGGTCAAGGCGCGCATGTCGGATCTGCCGGTGGTGAAATATGTCTGCCCGACGGTCTGGTCGTGGCGACCCGGCCGGGCGAAGACGATGACAGGTTATGTCGACCATGTGCTTGCCATCCTGCCGTTCGAACCCGATGTGATGCGTGAACTGGGCGGGCCGCCGACGACCTATGTTGGCCATCCCCTGGCGCGGCTTGCCGGCACCGTCGATCTCGAATCGCGGCAAAAGCCGAAAGACCCGCCGCTGATCCTGTTGCTCCCCGGCTCACGCAGGAGCGAGACCAGCAGGCTGCTGCCGGTACTGCGCGAGAGCATCAAAGTGCTGCACCGGCGCGGCCTCAAGGCAGACTACGTGCTTCCGGCCGTGCCACATCTGGAAGATGAAATCCGCCGCGAAACGGCAGGCTGGGAGATCAGACCGGAAATCGTCTCGGGTGAAGATGCGAAGACTTCGGCAATGGAGAGGGCCGATGCGGCAATTGCTGCTTCCGGTACTGCCATTCTTGAGCTCGCCATGTACGGCGTGCCGACGGTCTCGATCTACAAGCTGGACAAGGCGATCTACGCATTGCGCTTCATGATCAGGGGGTGGACGGCAGCCTTGCCCAACCTGATCGCCGACACGCCCATCGTGCCGGAACGTTTCAACGAATATGCCAATCCGGAATATGTCGCACGGATGACCGAACCCCTGCTGGCCGATACGCTGCAGCGCCGGGCCCAGCTTGAAGGGTTCAGGCTCGTCCATGCCCGCATGAAGCAGGATGAAGCGCCGGGACGGATTTGCGCCCGCATCATTGCCGGGATGGCACAACCCGGCGTGAAACCGGACGGGGAATAAAAAAGGCGCCATCCGGCGCCTTCTTCATTCCGTTATCCCTGGCTGTGCTCAGCGGTCTTCCACCGCAACATAGTCACGCACGGGGGCGCCCGTATAAAGCTGGCGCGGACGGCCGATCTTCTGCTTGGGATCCTCGATCATTTCCTTCCACTGGGCAATCCAGCCGACGGTGCGGGCAAGCGCGAACAGCACGGTGAACATGTTGGTCGGGAAACCAAGCGCCTTCAGCGTGATGCCGGAATAGAAGTCGATATTGGGATACAGCTTCTTCTCGACAAAATAGTCGTCGGTAAGGGCGATTTTCTCCAGTTCCATCGCCACCTGCAGCATCGGGTCGTCCTTGATGCCGAGCTCGTTGAGAACCTCGTGAGTGGTTTTCTGCATGATGCGCGCGCGCGGATCGTAGTTCTTGTAGACCCGGTGACCGAAGCCCATCAGGCGGAACGGATCGTCCTTGTCCTTGGCGCGGGCGATGAACTCGGGAATACGGTCGACCGAACCGATCTCGGCCAGCATGTTGAGCGCCGCCTCGTTGGCGCCGCCATGGGCGGGGCCCCACAGGCAGGCAATGCCAGCGGCAATACAGGCAAACGGGTTGGCGCCCGACGAACCGGCAAGGCGCACGGTGGAAGTCGAGGCGTTCTGCTCGTGGTCGGCATGAAGGATGAAAATGCGGTCCATGGCGCGGGCGAGCACCGGATTGACCTCGTATTCCTCACACGGCACCGAAAAGCACATGTGGAGGAAGTTGGAGGCGTAATCGAGCGAGTTCTTCGGATAAACGAAGGGCTGGCCGATGTGATACTTGTAGGCCATGGCGGCAATGGTCGGCATCTTCGCGATCATGCGCAGGGAAGCGATCATGCGCTGGTGCGGATCGGAGATGTCGGTTGAGTCGTGGTAGAACGCCGAGAGCGCACCCACCACGCCGCACATTACCGCCATCGGGTGGGCGTCACGGCGGAAACCGGTGAAGAACCGGCTCATCTGCTCATGCACCATGGTGTGGTAGGTGATGCGGTTGTGGAAGTCCTCGTTCTGCTCCTTGGTCGGAAGTTCGCCGTAAAGCAGCAGATAACAGGTCTCTATGAAGTCGCCATGCTCGGCGAGCTGCTCGATCGGATAGCCGCGATGCAGCAGGATGCCCTTGTCACCGTCGATGAATGTAATGTCGCTTTCGCACGCTGCCGTCGAGGTGAAGCCCGGGTCGAAGGTGAAACGGTCCGTGTTCTTGTACAGGGCGCCGATATCGACAACGTCCGGGCCGAGGGTTCCGGACTTGACCAATTCCAGCTTTCATCACCAATGGGAGTTTCGCTGTTTTCCGTCATTGATCCTGTCCCTTTTCTCACATACCTTGGTCGTTGCTTCCGGCGCCAGGTCCTGAAACTACGCGTCTGTTACAGCCATTTTGAAAGTCGGGAAAACGCCGCTTCAAGATGGTGATGCCGCAATGCAGCATTCCGTACACGCGTGTCGTATCCCATTTCCCCGTCACACTCAAGCTACCAGAAAGTAAAAAGCGGGTGAAGGCGTATTGCAGTGTACGGATCAGCGAAATTGCGGAAAAATGGCGATCAGGGCAGGGCGCGAAAACCGTGCCTTTGCCAGATTCCGGCAACATCCGGGTGGCGCGCCGTTCGCGCTGCCATCTGCGCCAGGGCGGGGAAATTGCGCGCAAAGGCGCCGATGTCCTTATTCCAGTCGACGAGCGTGGCGGCATAAAGCTCAAGAATGCCGGTGCCGCCCGTGGCTGCATCGGCATAGATGCCGTCAAATACCTTCCAGCCCCGTTCAATCCGTTCCGCGGCGGCCGCCTTTACGGCCCCGGCGTTGCCGCCTTCGCCGCAATAGCGCTCGCTATAATAGTAGTTGAGGAAATCATTGTAGAGATTGGTTGCCAGAAACGTCATGGCGCGGAGCCAGGCCGGACGCCGTGCATCCAGGGGCAGGGGCGCAAGGCCGGTGTCGTGCTCGCCGAGATGGATCAGCATGGCGGCCGATTCGGTCATCACCGTGCCGTCCGGCAGAATCAGAACCGGCACCTGGCCCATTGGATTGAGTTTAAGGAGTTCGCGGTGTTGCGCGCTGCCGGTCTCCTTGGGCACGTCGACGATGCGGTGTTCAAGGCCGCTCATGAACAGTGCAGCCTCCACGGGCGCCGAGCCGGTGCCCGGCCGGCCGTAAAGAACATACGGGCCGCTCACCCGGCTGCTCCCGTCTGATCGGCAATCCGGGCTAGGCTTTCGGCCTGTCCCAGCACAGCAAGGACATCGAAAACGCCGGGCGAGGTGGTTCTGCCGGTCAGCGCGGCACGCAGCGGCTGGGCGACCTTGCCGAGTTTCAGTTCCTTTGCCTCGGCAAAATCGCGTACCGACTGCTCGGTCGATTCAACACTCCATTCGGCGAGTTCCGCCAGCGCCGGCGCAAGATCACGCAGGACATCCCTGCCGCCGTCGTCAAGGATCTGCCGCGCCTTGTCCTCGAAGGAAAGCGGGCGTTTGGCAAACAGGTAGGCGGCGCTGTCGATCAGTTCGACCAGCGTCTTGGCGCGTTCCTTGAGCCCTGGCATGGCGGCCAGCAGCTTGTCGCGCTCTGCAGCCTGCAGCGCCTTGCCAAGCGGGGTTTCGAGATCGATCTCCGGCAGGACAAGGGCGATGTTGTCCACCAGATAGGCATCGTCGGCATGGCGGATATAGTGGCCGTTGAGCGCCTCCAGCTTGGCGAAATCGAAACGGGCGGCAGCCTTATTCATACCGTCGAAGCCGAACCACCCGATCATTTCTTCCGTCGACATGATCTCGTCGTCGCCATGGGCCCAGCCGAGGCGGACGAGATAGTTGCGGAGTGCCTCCGGCAGGTAGCCCATGGCCCGATAGGCCTCGGCACCCAGCGCACCGTGGCGCTTGGACAGCTTGGCGCCGTCGGGGCCGTGAATGAGCGGGATATGGGCCATGACCGGAACGTCCCAGCCGAGCGCCTGATAGATCAGCGTCTGGCGGGCGGCGTTGGTCAGGTGATCGTCGCCGCGGATGATGTGGGTAACACCCATGTCGTGATCATCGACAACCACCGCCAGCATGTAGGTCGGCGTTCCGTCGGAGCGCAGCAGAACGAGGTCGTCGAGGTCCTTGTTGGGAAAGTGCACTTCACCCTGGACCTTGTCGTCGACAAGGGTTTCGCCCTCAAGCGGCGCGCGCAGTCGAATGACGCCCTTGGCGCCTGCCGGGGCCTCGGAAGGATCGCGATCGCGCCAGCGCCCGTCATAGCGCGGCGGGCGGCCTTCGGCACGGGCCTTTTCGCGCATTTCGGTGAGTTCTTCCTGGGTAGCAAAACAGTAATAGGCCGTGCCGTCGGCCACCATGCGTTCAGCAACCTCGCGATGGCGCTCGGCGCGCGAATACTGCGAAATGGGATCGCCGTCCCAGTCGAGGCCGAGCCAGGACAACCCGTCGAGAATGGCGGTGACGGCGGCCTCGGTCGAGCGCTCGCGGTCGGTATCCTCGATGCGCAGCAGCATCCTGCCGCCATTGGCCCTGGCAAACAGCCAGTTGAACAGCGCAGTGCGGGCACCGCCGATGTGGAGAAAGCCCGTCGGCGAGGGCGCAAACCGGGTAATGACGGGCGTCTTGTCTGTGGTCATGGAAGATCCTGAAACTGGGCGAGGGCGGCGTGGACAGCCGGCGGCCACTGGAAATCGTGTGGTGCGTGATGTAGCATGGATGGTTCCGGTTACAAGGGCCTGGCGCTGAAAAGCCGAAGGCCTGCCGCCGTCCCCGGCAGGGCGTTGAAAACGCTGCCATATCGGGAAACGGCTACACCCACGGCTGCCGGATGCTGGCACGTCAGCAAGTATTCCGTGGGTGCAAGCATGGCCGAACTGAAGACAACCGATGCGGCACTAACAGCCGGAAGGCCTGCCCTCTGGCTGCCGGAACCGCTGTATCCGCCAGACGGCGCAAACCTGCCGGCAACCTGTCCGGCCGGGGCCATCGTGGCGGATGATGATGGCGCCGATGATTCACGCGGCAGCCCGGGTTCCACGTCTTGTTCACCATGGCTTGCCGAGGCGGGAAGGGGCCGGGCAATCTACTACCGGCTCGAAGCGCTGTTGCTTTCAGCGCGCGGCCTTCTGGGTCACGAACTGGCAAGGGAAAGAGCACAGGCCAGCGGCTTCAACCTCCTGCCGGTTGTAATGGCAGCCGGCATCGCCCTGTTTTATGCAGCTCCGGCAGAACCCTCCCTGTTTGTTCTTGCAGCAACCACGGGCCTGCTGGCGCTTGCCGCCGGAATTGCCCGCATCCGCTTCTCCCGGCACGGCGGATTTGCCACGGCCCTGCTGTTCGGCTGCCCGGTTCTGTCGCTCGGCATGCTGCTGGCGGCACTCGAACTCCATCGTCACGCCATGCCGGTGCCGCGCGCCGACATTACCGCCGAAGTGCGCGGGCTCGTGCTGGCGAGCGATCTCAACCGCAACGGCGCGCCGCGCTATCTCGTCAAACCGCTGACGGTCGGCGGATTGAGTGCAGCGGAACTGCCGCATCGCATCCGCATTTCCGGCAGCAGGGCCGATCCGCCCAATGCCACGGGAAACATTCTGTCCGGGCTCGCCCGGCTTCGGCCACTGCCTGCGCCCTATTATCCGGGCGGGTACGATTTTGCCTATCATGGCTGGCTCGACGGCCTCGGACTGACCGGGTTTTTCATGGGCAAGGCTACGGTTGAAGCCGAACCGGCAACCGCTGCAAGCTGGCGGGAGAGTTTGACAATCGCACAGAACCGCCTTCGCCAGCAGATCGCCGGCCGCATCCGAAACGGGCTTGATGGCCAGGCGGGCCAAGTGGCGGTGGCGCTTGTGACCGGCGACCGTTCCGGCCTGTCGGACCAAACACAGGAAAGCCTGCGCCGTTCAGGGCTGGCGCATATCCTTGCGATTTCCGGCCTGCACATGGCGCTGGTCACGCTGACGGTGATCTGGCTGGTGCGCCAGTGTCTGGTTTTCGTTCCAGGCCTTTCCGAACAACATGCGATCAAGAAATGGGCTGTTGGTGCGGGCTTTTCGGCGGCTACGCTCTATCTGTTCCTGGCAGGGGCCGGTGTTGCCACGCAGCGTGCCTGGATCATGCTTTCGGTGATGATGCTTGCCGCCATGCTCGACCGTCAGGCGATCACCATGCGCAGCGTCGCAATTGCCGCCCTGATTGTGCTGGCAATCGCTCCCTCGAGCCTGTTCGAGCCCGGGTTCCAGATGAGCTTTGCGGCAGCGGCAGCACTGGTCGCCGCCTACCGGCAATGGATGGACTGGCAGGGCCGCAGGGAGCGCCGCATTCAATATCACCGGCAGGCGGCGGGGATCGGCCGCATGATGGGCGGATATCTGGCCGGGCTGGCAATGACCAGCCTGATTGCCGGTGCTGCCACGGCGCTGTTCGCCGCCTGGCACTTCCACCGCATCGCGCCATTCGGCATTGCCGCCAACCTGCTCGCCATGCCGGTGGTCTCGCTTGCCGTAATGCCGCTTTGCCTGCTGGCGGCGCTGCTGATGCCCTACGGGTTCGAGGCGCTGGCATTAAAGCCGCTGGGAGTATCGATCGATGCCGTGCTTGCCATATCCGAGGCGATAAACGGCTATCACCCCGGCCTGGAAACAGGCCTTCTGCCAGCGCAAATGCCCTTGCTCGGCGCGCTGGCGCTGGTCCTGCTGTGCGGACTTCGCTCCAGGCTGAGGTTGACGGGCGTTGTTCCGCTGGTTCTGCTGGCCGGGCTATGGCCCTCCGCTGCACTGCCGCCGGATATTCTGATCGCCCAGGACGGACGGGCGATCGCCGTGCAGCAAAGGGGAGAAATCACCGGCGAAACGGCAAGTGCAGGGCTCGCCGTCATCCATCCAGCAGCCAACCGCTTCGTGACGGAGATATGGCGGCGCGCCTACCTGCCTGAAAGGCAGTTTTCCGGATTCCGGGCAGATGGGCCCTGTGCAAGGGACATCTGCCGTTTCACCGTGGCGCGAAAGAGCGTGTCGCTGGTCTACGATCCGGATTTGCTTGCCGGTGAGTGCCGCCACGCCGACATTCTTCTGGCACCCCGGTTGTGGTTTGTGCGCTGCGCAGGGCCGGGGTCCGACCTGCACGGGCCTGAACTGATCGTTACAAGGGGCGATCTCGAGCAATCGGGGAGCCTTGCCATATCCATCGATGGCACGGATATCCGCACCGTCACCACATGGCCGTCACCGGCGGAGACCGGCGCGGGAATGCGGCAGTTTGCCTGGCAGCGGCGCTTCGACAATGTCTCGCGCCGGTTTGCCGAAAAGCAGCCCGGCAAGGGCGGTGACGGCGGGTTTTGAAGGGCGCACAAAAAAACCCGCAAGACCCTTTGCCAAACAACCGGCGGATGATATAGACCGCGCCGACCGGTTTGACGGTGCCGTCGAGGCGGCGCCAACGAACTTCTTTACATCGCTGAAGCGCGCGAAAAGCCCGCTTTACGCCGTCAAACGCCACAATCAGCGGGTATGGTGAAATTGGTAGACACGCCAGATTTAGGTTCTGGTGCCGCAAGGCGTGGGAGTTCAAGTCTCTCTACCCGCACCAAAAAGAGGCAGTGAACGGAGAAAACCGGCCGGACCGGACCTCTCCAGCGCCGCGGAATGCAACACAGGATAATGGTTGGAACCATGCAGGTTACGGAAACACTCAATAAAGGCCTTGAGCGCGAACTGAAAATCGTGGTGCCAAAGGACGATCTTGCCGGCACGCTGGCTGAACGCCTGGAGGACATGAAGGGCAAGGTGCGGATCAACGGCTTCCGCCAGGGCAAGGTTCCGCTTTCCCACATCCGGAAACTGTACGGAAGGCAGTTGATGGCGGAGATCGTCAACGACATCGTTTCCAAGCGTTCCGGCGAGGTGTTGAAGGAGCGCAACGAGAAGGCTGCCCAGCAGCCGGAAGTCTCGATGACCGAAGACGAGAAGGCAGCCGAGGAAATTCTGGCCGGAAACCAGGACTTCGAGTTCAAGCTTTCCTACGAGGTGATGCCGGAAATCACCGTTCCCGATCTTTCCAAGCTGAAAATCGAGCGTCCCGTTGCCGAGGCCAGCGACAAGGAAGTCGACGAGCAGGTCATGAGGATCGCCGAAAGCGCGCGCACCTATTCGGAGAAGAAGGGCAAGGCAGCCGATGGCGACCGGGTCGTCATGGACTATCTCGGCAAGCTCGACGGCGAACCGTTCGAGGGCGGTGCGGAAGAAAATTCCCGGCTGGTGCTGGGTTCGGGCCGCTTCATCCCCGGTTTCGAGGATCAGTTGATCGGCGTGAAGGCCGGTGACGAGAAGACCATCAAGATCAAGTTCCCCGATGAATACCAGGCGGCTCATCTCGCCGGCAAGGAAGCGGAATTCGACATCAAGGTGAAGGCCGTCGAGAAGCCCGAGGCTATCGAGATCAATGATGACCTCGCCAAACAGCTTGGCGTTGAAAGCGCCGACAAGCTGCGCGAAGCCATCAAGAGCCAGATCGAGACCCGCAACGGCTCGTTTACCCGTGCCAAGGTAAAGCGCCAGGTGCTCGACCAGATGGACGAGATGACCAAGATGGAACTGCCGCAGCGCATGGTGCAGGCAGAGTTCGACAACATCTGGTCGCAGATGACCGGCGAAATGGAACGCGCCGGCAAGAGCTTCGAGGACGAGGAGACGACCGAGGAGGAGGCACGCGCCGAGTATCAGAAACTCGCCGAACGCCGTGTCCGCCTCGGCCTTGCGCTGGCCAAGATCGGCGAGGAAGCCAAGATCGAGGTCACGGAAGAGGAAATGCAGCGCGCGATCTACGATCAGGTGCGCCAGTATCCTGGCCAGGAACAGCAGGTGTTCAACTATTTCCGCGAAAATCCCGATGCGGTGGCAGGCCTTCGCGCACCACTCTACGAGGAAAAGGTTGTCGACCACATCGTGGCGCAGGCCGATGTCACCGACAAATCGGTCAGCGCCGACGAACTGATGAAGGAAGAAGAGGAATAGGGACGGCCTCGCTTTTTCCGTCAGGCAAGAATGACCCGCCCATTACGGCGGGTTTTTCTTTGCCGAATGGCAAATATCACAGTTGCCCTAAATCGCCGGAGCGCCCCTTTAACGCTTCGTTTGCTTGTCCTATGTCTAGTGGCGGTGAATCGCTGTCAGAGCAATACAAGGAATATTTTGATGAAAGACCCGGTAGATCTCGCCATGAATCTCGTTCCCATGGTGGTGGAACAATCGAACCGCGGCGAGCGCGCCTATGACATCTTTTCCAGGCTGCTCAAGGAGCGGGTGATCTTCATTACCGGCCCGATCGAAGACGGCATGTCGACGCTGGTCTGCGCCCAGCTTCTTTATCTGGAAGCCGAAAACCCGAAAAAGGAAATCAACCTCTACATCAACTCACCGGGCGGTGTGGTGACCTCCGGCATGGCCATCTACGACACGATGCAGTTCATCCGTCCGGCGATTTCCACACTGTGCATGGGACAGGCCGCCTCGATGGGCTCGCTGTTGCTGGCCGGTGGCGAAAAGGGCATGCGCTTTGCCCTTCCCAATGCCCGCATCATGGTGCACCAGCCCTCCGGCGGCTTCCAGGGGCAGGCTTCCGACATCGAGCGCCACGCGCAGGACATCATCAAGATGAAGCGCCGGCTGAACGAGGTCTATGTCCAGCACACCGGACAGGACTACGAAACCGTGGAGCAGACCCTCGACCGCGACCATTTCATGACTTCCGACGAAGCCAAGGAATGGGGTCTGATCGATCAGGTAATCGACAAGCGGGAAGTGGGCGAGGACGCCTGAGCAGCGGCTTCAAACCATGCCAGAGGCAGAATCACGGCCGGGCCGGACTGACCGGGTTGCCGGTGTTTTTCCTGTTTGCGGCACCTGTCATGGCCTCGAGGCGGCAAAATAACGCAACGGAAATCCCCAATGGCCCCGAAATTAAGGCTATCGTCACGTTTTCGCGGATAGAGTTGCAGAATCACCGTGTTCGTATTGCCTCAGCCGGTAACAGGTGATTGACTGCGGGACATGACGGTGTGGTGACAAAAGGGGCCGGCTTGTTGAAAATGTTGAGCGGCGCATCGGGCCGCGAAATTTGAGGAAGTAGCATGAGCAAGATCTCCAGTGGCGGCAGTGGCGGTGGCGACTCCAAGAACACCCTGTATTGCTCCTTTTGCGGCAAAAGCCAGCACGAGGTCCGCAAGCTGATTGCCGGTCCTACCGTCTTCATCTGCGATGAATGCGTTGAGCTGTGCATGGACATCATCCGCGAGGAGAACAAATCCTCGGTGACAAAGTCGGGGGATGGTGTTCCGACGCCGCAGGAAATCCTTACCGTGCTCGACGATTATGTCATCGGACAGAACCACGCCAAGCGGGTGCTCTCGGTGGCCGTCCACAACCACTACAAGCGGCTGGCGCATGCTTCCGCCAACCAGGATGTGGAACTCGCCAAATCGAACATCATGCTGATCGGCCCGACGGGCTGCGGCAAGACGCTGCTGGCCCAGACGCTGGCGCGCATCATCGACGTTCCCTTCACCATGGCCGATGCCACCACGCTGACGGAAGCGGGCTATGTGGGCGAAGACGTCGAGAACATCATTCTGAAGCTGCTGCAGTCGGCCGACTACAATGTCGAGCGGGCGCAGCGCGGCATCGTCTATATCGACGAGGTCGACAAGATTTCACGCAAGTCGGACAATCCCTCGATCACCCGCGACGTCTCGGGCGAGGGTGTCCAGCAGGCGCTGCTGAAGATCATGGAGGGAACCGTCGCCTCCGTACCGCCGCAGGGCGGGCGCAAGCATCCGCAGCAGGAGTTTCTCCAGGTCGACACCACCAACATCCTGTTCATCTGCGGCGGCGCCTTCGCCGGGCTCGACAAGATCATCGCCCAGCGCGGCAAGGGCTCGGCCATCGGCTTCGGCGCCGACGTGAAGGACGAGGAAACCCGCGGCGTCGGCGAGGTGTTCCAGGATCTCGAACCGGAAGACCTGCTGAAGTTCGGCCTGATCCCTGAATTCGTCGGCCGCCTGCCGGTGATCGCCACGCTCACCGATCTCGATGAGCCGGCGCTGGTGACGATCCTGACCGAGCCCAAGAACGCGCTGGTCAAGCAGTACCAGCGGCTGTTCGACATCGAGAATACCCAGCTCACCTTCACCGACGACGCGCTCAAGGCGATCGCCAAGCGCGCCATCGCGCGCAAGACCGGCGCCCGGGGCCTGCGCTCGATCATGGAAGGCATCCTGCTCGACACCATGTTCGAACTGCCCTCGATGGACAATGTCGACGAGGTGGTGGTGAACGAAGAGGCGGTGACCGCGGCCGACGCCAAGCCGCTGATCATCTATGCCGAAGGTGTCGAAGAGGGCGCCAGCGCCGGCTGACCTTGCGGCACGCGGGGTATCCCACGCAGGTTTCGACAGGGCGCCTCCGACGGGGGCGCCCTTTGCGTTTCCATCGTCGCCGCGGGCACATGGCCGGCCGGACCAAAGCCTTGCGAAAGGCCTTGCCAAGCGGTCTCGAAACCGCTTCCCTCGCGCCAGCTAGCAAAGGGTAGGCCCATGTCTCGAAAACTCATTTCCTCAGGTTCCCCGTTCGAAGCCCGGATCGGCTATTCCCGTGCCGTGGTCGAGGGCGGATGGGTCTTCGTCGCCGGGTTGATGACGCCGGACATGAAGATCGAGATCGAGGTCACCGCGCGCCTGCCGGGCAGCTGACGGCGGGGCGGTCGACGCCGCGCAGCATCGGGATGCCGGCGCTGGCAAGGGGCAGGGCGGGCTCGAAGCGGGCCCGGACTGCGCCGCTACCGTTGGGCGACGCGCTGTTCCATGACGGCGACGTCCGGGACCTGGTTTGCCTGGGCGAGTTTCCCGCCCTGCGCGGCCTGGAGTTCG
>JAMLIH010000084.1 GCA_023954255.1 Phyllobacteriaceae bacterium
GCGCACGGCCATGAAGTTCAACAAGCTGCGCCTGCTCGGCTTCAAGTCCTTTGTCGAACCGACCGAATTCCTCATTGAAGAGGGATTGACGGGCATCGTCGGCCCAAATGGCTGCGGCAAGTCCAATCTGGTGGAAGCCCTGCGCTGGGTGATGGGAGAGAACTCCTACAAGAACATGCGCGCTTCCGGGATGGACGACGTGATCTTTTCGGGTTCCGGCAACCGTCCGTCGCGCAATTCGGCCGAGGTCACGCTGTTTCTCGACAATGCGGACCGTACCGCGCCTGCCGCCTTTAACGATGACGAGGAATTGCAGGTTTCGCGCCGCATCGAGCGCGAGTCCGGTTCCGCCTACCGCATCAACGGCAAGGAGGTGCGCGCCAAGGATGTGCAGCTTCTGTTTGCCGATGCCTCGACCGGCGCGCGTTCGCCCTCCATGGTGGGGCAGGGGCGCATCGGCGAACTGATTTCCGCCAAGCCGCAGGCCCGCCGCGCGCTGCTTGAAGAAGCTGCTGGTATCTCAGGCCTTCACTCCCGCCGCCATGATGCCGAACTGCGCCTGCGCGCCGCCGACCAGAACCTGGAGCGGCTGGAAGACGTTGTCGGCCAGCTCGACAGCCAGTTGGACAGCCTCAAGCGTCAGGCCCGTCAGGCAAACCGCTACCGCACGATCTCGGACGACATCCGCAAGACCGGCGCGCTCGCCTTCCACCTGCGCTGGACCGCAGCGAAGACCGCCGAGGCTGAAGCCGAGAGCAGGCTGTCGCAGGCGGCAACCGCAGTCGGTGAACGCGCCCAGCTTCAGGGTGAAGCGGCGAAGGAACAGGCGGTTCTTGCCCATCAGATGCCGGGCCACCGTGAAGCCGAGGCAAAGGCAGCGGCCGCACTGCAGCGCCTGACCATGGCGCGCAACCAGATCGACGAGGAACTGGCCCGCATTGCCGCCCGCCGTGAGGAACTGGAAAACCGGATCGCACAGCTTCACGACGACATCGCCCGCGAGGAAAAGCTGGTATCGGAGAACTCCGAAATCCTCTCGCGGCTCGATGCTGAGGAAACGGACCTCATCGCCAAGTCCCGGGCAATGAGCGATACCGAGGCATCCTCGAAGCAACAACTGGCGGAGGTTTCCGCCAAACTGACGGCCAGCGAGGGCCGTCTTGGCGAACTGACGGCCACCGTTGCCGAGACCAATACCCGCAAATCCCTGCTGGAACGTTCGATCAAGGATGCGACCGACCGCCGCCGCCGCCTCGACGAACAGGCAGAGCGTGTCGAGGCTGAACTGAAGCAGGTTGCCGCAGAAATCGCCCGCCTGGGTGGTGACGCCGATCTTCAAAATCGCGCGGCGCTTCTGGAAAAGCGTGTTGCGGATGCCGAAGCCGATCTTGCCGCTGCCGAGGAGGCCGCTGAACGGGCCCAGGCAGGCGAGCAGGAGGCCCGCCCGCTGCTGGCCGAACTGAAGCAGAAGCTGGGCGCCATCGAGACGGAGGCGCGCACGCTCAACCGCATTCTCAACCAGGGTGGGCAGGACATGTTTCCCGCCGTGGTCGAGCGCGTTCATGTCGAGCCCGGTTTTGAAAAGGCGCTGGGTGCCGCACTGGGCGAGGACCTGGATGTTTCCACCGAGGCATCCGCGCCGGTGCGCTGGCATCTGCTCGATGACGAATTGGAGGCAGGATCGCTGCCCGCCGGCGCCAAGTGCCTCGCCGATGTGGTCACGGCGCCTGCGGAGCTCAAACGGCGTCTTTCCCAGATCGGTGTTGTCGACCGGGCTTCCGGCAATGCCCTCCAGGTGCAACTGAAACCGGGCCAGCGGCTGGTGTCGCTGGAAGGTGATCTGTGGCGCTGGGACGGGTTCCAGGCAACCAGCGAGGCGCCGACGGCTGCCGCCCAGCGGCTCGCCCAGAAGAACCGGCTGGCCGAACTCGACCGCGAGGCAATCGAGGCAACCAGGGGACTGCGGGAGGCAGAGGGCCTTTTCGAGCAGGCCCGGCAGAACTCCGCCGACAAGGTGGAAGCCGCCCGCAATGCCCGCGAGGCATGGCGCGCCGCCCAGAAGGAGCTCGGCGAAACGCGCGATGCCATTTCCGCCGCCGAACGGGCGGCCGGCCAGTTTACCGCCCGCAGGTCGGCACTGGAGGAGGCGCGCAACCGTCTGGCCGATGACGCCCAGGATGCGCTGGCCCTTTACAAGGAGGCCGAAAGCCAGCTTGCGGCCATCGCCGATGTCTCGGCGCTTGAAGGCGAACTGCAGGCACTGAAATCGGAAGTGGCCGAGGATCGCGCCCGCCTCGCCGAGGTACGGGCCGATTTCGATGGCCTCTCGCGCGAGGCGGAAGCCCGTGGCCGCAGGCTCGAGACCATCAAGACCGAACGCGCCGACTGGCAGCGCCGCGTTGCCAATGCTTCAGGCCAGATCGAACAGCTTACCAGGCGCCGCGAGACCGCTCAGACCGAACTGGCCTCCATTGAGGACGGTCCGGCCCAGGCTGAAGCAAGACGTCGCGAACTGTCGAGCCAGATCGAGCAGGCCGAGGCCGACCGGCAGAAGGCGGCGGACGTGCTGGCCGAGGCTGAAAACAGGCTGGCCGAAGCCGACAAGCGCGCCAGGGATACAATCGTCGCCCTTTCCGAGGCGAGAGAGGAAAGTGCCAGGGCGGAAGAGCGCGTCAGTGCAGCCCGTGAGCGCCGTGGCGAGATCGAGGAGCGCATCCGCGAGGAACTGGAATGCCAACCGCACGAAACGCTCTCCCTCGCACAGCTGGAAGACAGCGGCAGTCTGCCTGAACTTTCCTCGGTCGAGGCGCGGCTTGAAAAGCTCAAATCCGAGCGCGAGCGCCTTGGCGCCGTCAATCTGCGCGCCGAACTGGAACAGACGGAAGTCAGCGAGCAGCGCGATGCCCTGATCCTCGAACGCGACGATCTGGTCGAAGCGATCCGCCGGCTCAGGGCCGGTATCGGCAGCCTCAACAAGGAAGGCCGCGAGCGTTTGCTGGAAGCCTTCGATGTGGTCAACGGCCAGTTCCAGCGCCTGTTCACCCATCTCTTTGGCGGCGGCACAGCCGAATTGCAGCTGATCGAATCCGACGATCCGCTGGAAGCCGGCCTCGAAATCCTCGCACGCCCGCCGGGCAAGAAGCCGCAGACCATGACCCTGCTTTCGGGCGGTGAGCAGGCGCTGACGGCCATGGCACTCATCTTCGCGGTCTTCCTCACCAATCCGGCGCCGATCTGCGTGCTCGACGAGGTCGACGCGCCGCTCGACGATCACAATGTGGAGCGTTTCTGCAATCTCATGGACGAGATGGCGTCTTCCACCGATACCCGATTTGTCATCATCACCCACAACCCGATTACGATGGCGCGCATGAACCGGCTGTTCGGCGTCACCATGGCCGAACGCGGCGTCTCCAAGATGGTTTCCGTCGATCTGCAGGAAGCAGAACGCATTCGCGAAGCAAGTTGACCGGTCGGGGGCGGAGGATTGGCTGTTCGGACCGCATGCGCCTCGCCCAAATAATTTGAAAACGGCAAAAACCGCTTGCCTTATTGTGCCGCATTGCGGCATTTTCCGGTGAATTCGCGCTCAGGGCGTGCGACAGACCGGGGAACGGGCCGCAAAATGACGAAATGGGTCTACAGCTTCGAAAACGGCAAGGCAGAGGGGGATGCCTCCCTGGCCGCGCTGCTTGGCGGCAAGGGCGCCCATCTGGCCGAGATGTCGTCGCTCGATCTGGCGGTGCCTCCGGGTTTCACCATCACCACCGAGGCCTGCGACTGGTTCTATGCCAATGACCGGCAGCTTCCCGCCGATCTCGATGAACAGGTCGCAGCCGCGCTGGAACGGCTGAAGACGGCAACCGGGCGGGAGTTCGGCGATGCGACAAAGCCGCTGCTGGTGTCGGTGCGTTCCGGCTCGCGAGCCTCCATGCCCGGCATGATGGATACCGTGCTCAATCTCGGCCTCAACGACATTACGGTCGAATCCATGGTGGCGGAGACCGGCGACAAACGCTTTGCCTATGACTGCTACCGACGCTTCATCCAGATGTATGGCGATGTGGTCATGGGCGTCGATCACGATCTTTTCGAGGAAATTCTCGACGAGGCCAAGGCCGATGGCGGCCATGAGCAGGATACCGACCTTGATGCAGCCGACTGGCTTGCCGTCATTGACCGCTACAAGAAACTCATCCGCGAGGAGCTCGAGGAGGATTTCCCCCAGGACCCGCGCCAGCAGCTTTCAGGCGCCATCAAGGCGGTGTTCGCCTCGTGGATGAACCAGCGCGCCATTGTCTTCCGTTCGATCAACAGCATTCCCTCCGACTGGGGAACGGCGGTCAACGTCCAGGCCATGGTGTTCGGCAATCGCGGCGAGCAATCCGCCACCGGCGTTTGCTTTTCCCGCAATCCATCGACGGGCAAGCGCGGCCTGTATGGCGAGTTTCTGGTCAATGCCCAGGGCGAGGACGTCGTTGCCGGCATCCGCACGCCGCAGGATCTGACCGAGGAAGCGCGCCTCGCCACCGGCTCCGATCGCGCCTCGCTGGAAAAACTGATGCCCGATGCCTTCGAGGAACTGGAGCGCAATGTGGCGATCCTCGAACGCCATTACCGCGACATGCAGGATATCGAGTTCACCATCGAGGACGGCAAGGTCTGGCTTTTGCAGACCCGCTCGGGAAAGCGCACCGCCAAGGCCGCCCTGCGCATTGCCGTCGACATGGCCGGCGAAGGCATCATCTCCAGGCAGGAGGCGGTCTGCGCCGTCGAGCCGGCAACCCTCGACCAGTTGCTGCACCCGACCATTGCAGAAGGCGCGGAGCGCGATGTTATCGCCCAGGGCCTGCCGGCTTCACCGGGTGCTGCGACCGGCGAAATCGTGTTCAGTCCCGATGAGGCCGAAAAGCTCGCAGCCCAGGACAGGAAGGTCATTCTGGTTCGCGTTGAAACGAGCCCCGAGGACATTCACGGCATGAACGCCGCCCAGGGTATCCTGACCCAGCGCGGCGGCATGACCAGCCATGCGGCCGTGGTTGCACGCGGGATGGGAAAGCCCTGCGTCTCCGGTGCCGGCATGCTGAAGGTCGACTATAAGAACGACATGATGACGGCCAATGGCCGGGTGTTCAAAAAAGGCGACATCATTACGCTCGATGGCGGCAAGGGTCAGGTGCTGAGCGGCCGGGTGCAGATGGAGCAGCCGGAACTCTCCGGTGCCTTCGGCACGATCATGGAATGGGCCGATGAAGCCCGCCGCATGCGCGTGCGCACCAATGCCGACACGCCCAAGGAAGCGCGTGCCGCGCACTCTTTCGGCGCTGAAGGAATCGGCTTGTGCCGTACCGAGCACATGTTCTTCGAGGAAGACCGCATCACGCCGATGCGCGAGATGATCATCGCCGACACGGAGACCGAGCGCCGCGAGGCGCTGGCAAAGCTGCTGCCGATGCAGCGCGCCGATTTCGTCGAACTGTTCGAGATCATGGCCGGCATGCCCGTTACCATCCGCCTGATCGACCCGCCGCTGCACGAATTCCTGCCGCATGAGGAGAGCGATGTCGAAGCGGTCGCAAAAAGCATGGGCATCGATCCCGACCGGCTGAAATCGAGGGCAACCGCGCTGCGCGAGTTCAACCCGATGCTCGGCCATCGCGGCTGCCGGTTGCTGATCTCGCACCCGGAGATCGCCGAAATGCAGGCAAGGGCCATTTTCGAGGCGGCCATCGAAGCGGGCAAGCGGACCGGCAATCAGGTCATCCCAGAAATCATGGTGCCGCTGGTCAGCCTCAAGCGGGAACTCGATCATGTGAAGGGAACCATCGACCGCATCGCCGGCGAGGTTGAAAAGGAATCGGGCATCGCGCTGAACTATCAGGTTGGCACGATGATCGAACTGCCGCGCGCTGCGATCCGTGCCGGCGATATTGCCGAAGTCTCCGAATTCTTCTCCTTCGGCACCAACGACCTGACCCAGACGACATTCGGCATTTCGCGCGACGATGCGACCCAGTTCGTACCGACCTATGAGGCGCAGGGCGTGGTCGATCGCGATCCGTTCATTTCACTGGATCTGGAAGGCGTCGGCGATCTCATGCGCATTGCCACAGAGCGCGGGCGTGAGACGCGAAGCGAATTGAAGCTCGGCATTTGCGGCGAACATGGTGGCGATCCGGTCTCGATACACTTCTGCGAGAGCATCGGCCTCGACTATGTTTCCTGCTCGCCCTTCCGCGTGCCGATCGCACGGCTTGCTGCAGCGCAGGCTGCGATCAAGCACAATACCGCCGGGACCATCGGAACCGCTTGAAGTGGACCAGTGATCAGTTGATCGCCGGTTGCTGTTGCCGGGTGAGTGTGGCCGGCATGAAGGAAAGAATGCGGGCATAGGACCAGCTCAGTTCGGCCAGTTCGCGTGAAACCTCGGTTTCGTCGAAAAGCCGCACACTGTGACCGTCATCGCTTGTGGCGATGAAGATCAGCCGCGCCTTGCCGCCAAGCCTGCAAAGACAGGAGGCCGAGCGTTCGCCGTCTCCCCCGAGCATGGTTGCCGGAAATTCGAACAGCAGCATGCAGTCGAATTCCTCTTCGCCGTCTTCCAGAAGGGCATCGGCTAGGGCCTGTTCCAGCGATCCGGTCCCGCGTGTCCGCACCGATTGCCCGCAGGGCCTGTTCGCTGCGCCAGAGACTATCGCAATGCCGGTTTTGCTGCTGCCTGGCCCGGTCTGCGCAGGCTGCTTGAGGGGTTCTGTATCCACGCTTCGCTCCCTGTTTTTACCCTGTCCTCAAGCTGACAGCATTCATGGTGCGCGCGGCGATTTTGCGGTCAGAAAATGGCATGCCCTTCAAGTTTGCCATCACCCTGCAACATGCGTTGAATGCCACCTTGGCGGCGTGTATATCGCTGGTTGGGTGTTACACGGGCAGTGGATCGTCACCGTCGGCTGGAAACGATGTTTCCCGCCAGATAAATGAGACGCATGACGCGTTTCGATTTTGCCGGTTCCGTCAAAATCGAAATTGCTCGAGCGGGGAACGCAGCATGGCAGGATTCTACGAGAGGCAGGAATCAGGCGCCGCCAAGTGGTGCCTGCGCCTCGCCGTCATCACGGTTCCGTTTCTGTTGCTGACGATCCTGCTGCGACGCAGCGGTGCCGTCACCATCGAACAATCCTTCTGGCTGCTGGCCGTCGCCATTGCGATGATCACCGCCGCGCTGGTTTTCGGCATGCGCGCGGCGCTCGACCTCTGGGACAGGGGCTACAAGGGCGGCAGGGCAACGGTGAACGGCATCGTGCTGGCGGTTCTGCTGCTGGCGCCGTTCGGTCTTCAGTTTCTCAATGCTGTCGAATATCCCAGGTTGAACGATGTCGCGACGGACGTGTTTGATCCGCCGTCTTTTGCAGCCGGTGCCCCGCAAGCTGCCGGGGATGGCCCGGTATATGACGATTTCTTTGCCCGCAAGATCGTCGCCAGCTACCCCCAGCTCGTTGGGAGGCGTTACGAAGCACCGCCCGAACGGGTGCTGGCCGGAGTGTTCGAAATTCTCGACAACTGGGGCTGGCGCAGGGTTGCCGAAGTCAACATACCCCAACTGCAGGCCGGAACGGCTTCAGGCGAGGGCAGTGACGAGCAGGCATCGGGCGAGGAAAACGGCGGCGGTCAGGAACTGGCCGGCGACGAGGAGGAAGTGCTTCAACTCCAGACCGGCGGTGACGAACCGATACCGGACATGCTGATCGAGGTGGAGGCGCGTTCGCTGATCCTCAAGCTTCCCTCGCATCTGTCGATCCGGCTTCGCGACGAGAACGGATCGACCCTGGTCGACATGCGTGCCGCGAGCGGCTGGGGTCCGCACGATTTCGGCTCCAACGCTGCCAACATCACCGATTTTCTGGAAGAACTCGATATCCTGCTCGCCGGACTTGCCGGCGAGCGTTGATCAGCAGGCCATTGCGCAGAATGCCGGCAGCGCGGCTACCAGATTCTGCGTGGCGGGTTTTTGCTGCCGCCATGGCTTTCAATTGCCGCCAGCAGCATCTTGTAGGATTCGCAATCCTCACCCTCGCAGATCGACCGGATGGCCTGTAGCTGGTTGTGCGCACCGGCCAGATCGCCTTTCTGAAGCAGCGCTTCGCCGTAATACTCGCGCACCAGCGCATATTGCGGATCGACGGCAATGGAATGCTTGTAATAGGCGATGCCGGTATCAATCATGCCGAGCTTGCGGTGGGAATAGCCCAGCATGTTGAGCACGCGCTTGTCTTGCTTGTCCGGCGCCCGCGAAAGCAGGTCGATTGCCTCGCCGTATTCGCCTGCATAGGCCAGTTCGCGGCCCGCTTCGAAAATGCTCTCCTGGTCGTTGAGACTGCTCTTGGAAACACACTTCTTCGTCGCCTTGTCATAGACCTTGCCATCGGTGCAGGTCGGCGTGTCGCCACCGCTGCCGCCGCCGGCAGCAAAACCCGAAGAGGGAACTGAAAGTGCCGCAGCCAAAAAGGCGGCGGCGAGGCTCGTTGAAATGCGCTTCATGGTGGGCTCCTCTCGCCAGAGCGCAGAATATGCGCCGTTGACAACACTCTGGCGCGAAATGCAGCGCAATCAAGTCGGCTGCCATCACGCTTGCGTGAAGTCCACCACCGTCACCCGGATATGGCAGTCCGTCAGGCGGGATAGTACCGGGCGGCAAGTGAGGGGGTTGAATCGCACACGACACGCCCCTGATGCAGCAGGTCTTCTATATGGGCAAACACGGAAAGCGCAGCCGCACCATGCAGCCGCTTGTCGGTTTCCCTGTAGATGACGGCCACCATTTCCGGAATTGTTTCGTCGCCCGCCCGGATGCGATGCAGCACCGCGGTTTCCCGCATTCTGCGATGCGCCCTCAGGCCGCGAACGAACTCAAGCGCCCTGTTCAGCCTGCCGCCATGGCCCGGCAGATAGACCGATTGGGGATGCGCGAGCAGCGTTTCAAGCGATTGCATGTATTGCACCATGTTTCCGTCCGGCGGAGCGACGATCGACGTTGCCCATGCCATGACGTGGTCGCCCGAGAAAAGATACGGGCTGTCCTTCAGCGCGAAAGCCATGTGGTTGACCGTGTGACCGGGCGTGAAAACCGCCTCCAGCGCAAAGCCCGCGCCTTCGATCACATCACCGTGGGAGAGCACGATTTCCGGTTCGAATTCCCGGTCGCCGGAGGCGTCCAGCGCATTGATCTCGCCAAGATGCAGGTCGCGGGCCGGACGGTGCGGCCCTTCGCCGTAAAGCGGTGCGCCGGTCTCGCGCGCCAGCCTTCGGGCAAGCGGCGAATGATCCATATGGGTATGGGTTACGATGACATGGCTCACCGTTCGACCGCGCAGCGCCCTGAGAATTGCTTCGTAGTGGCTGCTGTCCTCTTCCGGCCCGGGATCGATGACCATCACCTCCTTGCTGCCCACGAGATAGGTATTGGTGCCGTGGAAGGTGAACGGGCCGCTGTTGGGCGCCGTAATGCGCTGGATGTTATTGTCGAGCGCGACGGCTTCCCCGTATTGGGGCTTGAAATCGGCGCGGAAAGGCAGAGAAGACATGGAATGAATGTGCACAATCGGTTTTCACCGGAAAAAGCATGGTTTTGCTTGATTGGCAAACGGCAAACCCGCTAGAAACGTGGCGAAGCTGCTGCGGCAGCGCAAAGGAACCGACTGCAACACACTCGATTGGAACGTCCGACATGTCCACATCTCCCGCCAGCATGGCTCTTGCTCCCCGGCTTGTTCAATCCTCGTCGGCCCGCACGCTTCATAACGGTCTTCTGATTGCCTTCGGTGTGGCGCTGATAGCGATTTCGGCGAAGCTCAAGGTTCCTCTGTGGCCCAACCCGACCCCGGTCACCCTGCAAACCCTGGCGATCTTCACCCTGTCTGCCGCTTACGGCAGCCGGCTGGCGCTTGCCACACTTGCCGCCTATCTGGCAACCGGCGCGCTCGGCATGCCGGTATTCACCGGCACCCCCGAGCAGGGACTGGGCCTTGCCTATATGGCTGGCCCGACCGGCGGCTATCTCGCCGGTTTCGCGGTAATGGCCTGGCTTACCGGCCTTGCCGCCGATTACGGCTGGGACAAGAATCCGTTGAAACTCGGCGCCGCGATGCTGGCTGGCGAGGCAATCATGCTGACGCTGGGCGCGTTGTGGATGGGATATCTTTTCGGCAGCGACAAGATCGTGGCCTGGGGCGTCGGTCCCTTCATCGTCACCGATCTGATCAAGCTTGCCATCGCGGCAGCGATCGTTCCCGCTGTCTGGGGGTTGATCCGCGGCGCAGGCAAAAAAGCCTGAACAGGCGCCGTTAACCTGCGACTCCAGGTGTTTTGACGCCCCGGTCTTTCCGGGGCGTTTTTCTTCGGCTGGAAAGCCTATTCGCGACCGCCCTTGTCGAGGTCTGCGACCAGCGGTTTCTGCTCGACGCCGAGAAGTTCCACATCACGCCAGATCCGCCCGGGCCCGTCTTTGCTGTGCTCGATGCTGGTGTATTTCCCGTTCTTGAAGATTCCCACCTCGTAGCCCCTCGGATTCTTTCCCGTGCCGTCGGAGTAGGTTAGCACATAGGTTTCATCGAGATATTTGTAGCGGGTTCCCCAATTCGTCTGACAACCCGTCAGCAGGGCTGCACCCAGGCCCGCAATCAGCGCATATCTGCAAATCTGCTTCATGGCGTTTCCCCGGTTTGGATGGATGTCCGAGTTCAAGTCCATCGGCCGGAACTTGGCATCATCAGTTTTGGTGATAAGATTACATTGGGGCAGGGAGGAGCATTTGTCCGATATCCGGGACGTCGTCGAATTGATCGACAGGCTCTATTGCGCGGCCTATGGCGAGTGCCAGTGGAGTGATCCGCTTAACCGGCTCTGTGACTTGACCGGTGCACGGGCAGCGACGCTCGAATATCACGACGTGATGGCCGGCGCGCACCTCTACAGTGAAACAACACGCCTCGATCAATCCCTGATGCCGGTCTATGTGGATGATTTCGCCCACCGCAACCCGAGGGTCGCGCATCTTAAGACAACCAGGGAACGCATTGCCTTCGATCACTGCTTCATGAGCGAGGGAGAGATGGACCGCGATCCGTTTTATGCCGATTTTCTCAAGCCCCAGGGTCTGCGCTATTTCGTATCGGTGGATTCATCGCTCTTCGACCAGCGTGTTAAGGGCGCAATTGCCATTCAGTTCGGCGGCGCCGTCAGGGGGGCAAATCATTCCGGGATAGAATTCATGACCCTGCTGGCTTCCCAGTTTGACCGGGCGCTCGGCGTCTTCTGGCGCAATCATGCCCTGGAACTGGATCCCGATCACCTCGACAAGCAATTGGCAACGTTTTCGCTGACGCCTGCCGAGAGGCGTCTGGCTCGGGCGGTGGCGGCTGGTGAGCGGCTTCCCGTCTATGCGCGGCGGACAGGTATCTCCGTCAATACGGCCTATACGCATTATGCCCGGGTGAAGGACAAGCTCGACTGCAGCAACCGGAATGAACTGGTCTCCCGGTTGATACGCATCTGAGGGATGAAGCCGCCGCCTGTCAGTGCGAGAGTTCCTTCATCGCGCTGTCGAGGCCTGCCAGCGTCAGCGGGTACATGCGCCCGCCGAACAATTGCCGGATCATCTGTGTCGACTGGGTGTAGTTCCAGGCACGCTCGGCAACCGGGTTGATCCAGATGCAGTTCTTCCAGGTCTCCAGCGCCCGGCGCAGCCAGACCTCGCCCGACTCGGCATTCCAGTGTTCGACGGAGCCGCCGGGATAGGCGATCTCATAGGGGCTCATCGCGGCATCTCCGACGAAGATCACCTTGTAGTCCGGTCCGTATTTGTGCAGCACGTCATGGGTCGCGGTCACTTCCGAGTGGCGGCGGCGGTTGTCCTTCCACACACCTTCATAGAGACAGTTGTGGAAGTAGAAGTGCTCGAGGTGCTTCAACTCCGTGCGGGCGGCCGAGAACAACTCTTCCACGATCCTGACGTGGTCGTCCATCGAGCCGCCATTGTCGAGAAACAGCAGTACCTTGACCGCGTTGTGGCGTTCGGGCCGCGTCTTGACGTCAAGATATCCGTGTTCGGCGGTGGCGCGGATGGTTCCATTAAGGTCGAGTTCCTCTGCAGCTCCCTCGCGTACCCATCGGCGAAGGCGCTTCAGCGCCACCTTGATGTTGCGGGTGCCCAGTTCGACCGTGTCGTCGAGGTTTTTGAAATTGCGCTGGTCCCAGACCTTCACCGCTCGGCGGTGGCGCGATTCATGCTGGCCGATGCGCACCCCTTCGGGGTTGTAGCCATAGGCACCGAAAGGCGAGGTGCCGGCAGTGCCGATCATCTTCGAACCGCCCTGATGGCGCTTGTGCTGCTCGTTGAGCCGCTCGCGCAGCGTTTCCATCAGCTTGTCGAACCCGCCAAGGGATTCGATCAGTTTCTTTTCCTCTTCCGTGAGATGTTTTTCGGCGAGCTTCTTCAGCCACTCTTCGGGCAGTTCCACCTGCTCGACGCCGTCGCTGCCCGAGACTGCCTCGACACCCTTGAAGATTTCCGAGAATACCCGGTCGAAACGGTCGAGATGGCGCTCATCCTTCACCAGAGCCGCGCGCGCCAGATAATAGAAACCTTCCACGTCATAGGTGACAAGCCCTGCATCCATCGCCTCCAGCAGCGAAAGGTATTCCCGCAGTGAAACGGGAATCTTCGCTTCTTTCAATTGCAGGAAGAAGGGGATGAACATGGGATTACATCAAACAGGTTTCGTATTTTCCCGCAACCAGGCATCAAGATTGTCCTTGGTGAAGGTGCCGGCCTCGAGATGACCCAATACAAATTGTGTTGCAGCTGTCGCGGTAACATTCATCTTGTGACCATTCGCCCGTAGAAATACGTAGGTGCAGGCAAAGCCAACCCTTTTGTTTCCATCTACGAAACCGTGATTCATGGTAAGGCTTTCCCACATCGCCGCAGCCTCCTCGATCCTGTCGCGATAGTAACCCGACTTTGGGCGGTCGAGAGCAGATTGCACCAAGCCCGGGTCGCGTATGCCTGAGGCACCGCCAAATCTTTCAATTTGGCGCGCGTGTATTTTCACGACATCTTCCATGTCGAGGTAATATGGTTCTGACATCCAGCTAATACCGGTCTATTTTGCCAGTTCTTGGTAAAGCGCCTCGAACTCGGCAATGCTCTCTTCGTGATATTGCTGAATGAGTTCCTTCTTGGCGAGGCGGGTATCGCGCCTGTCAAACTCCGCTTTCGACAGGAGAACTGCAACATCCCTGCCATTCTTACGGATGACCACAGGGCTGTTGTTGACTTCGTCGATCAACTCTCCAAACCGGTTTTTGGCTTCCGTGGCGGTGAAATGTTTCATGATGGTTTTCCCGCTCGCTTGAGCATACAGAACACACAATCTAATCAGCCGAGATGGCCGCTTTAGCTAAATGGCTACTTTAGCCAGTCTGGACAAAATAGCTATTTTAGCTAAATTAGTCAAGATAGCTAAGATAGAGACTCGCCAATCTTCTCCAGTTCAAACGGCGTCGTCTGGTAGGTCTGGTTGATCCAGTTGCCGAACAACAGATGTGCGTGGGAACGCCAGCGGTTTTGCGGCGGCATCTCGGGATTGTCCGCCGGATAGTAGTTGTGCGGAATTTCGATCGGCACGTCGGCTGCCATGTCGCGTTCGTATTCTTCCTTCAGCGACGTGGAATCGTATTCGATATGGTTGAAGATGTAGAGCCGTCGCCCGGTTTCCTCGGCGATGAGACAGGGGCCGGTAACGTCGGATTCCATCAGGATTTCCAGTTCCTTGTGCTGGCGCACATCGGCTGAGCGCATCTCTGTCCAGCGCGAGACGGGAATGGAGAAATCATCGGAAAACCCGGCCAGATAAGGGGAGGCGGGGTTGAGGTTGCGGTGGCGATAGACCCCGAAGGCCTTCTTCTCCAGCGTATACTTGGGAACGCCGTGAAAATGATTGATCGCTGCCATTGCTCCCCAGCAGATGAAGAAGCTGGAATGGACGTGGCTTGTGGTCCAGTCGAGGATCTGCTGCAGTTCGCTCCAATAGGTCACTTCCTCGAAGGGAAGGGTTTCGATCGGCGCGCCGGTGATGATGAAACCGTCGAACTTGCTGTCCCGCACCTCCTCCCAGGTGTGGTAGAAGTCGATGAGATGATCCTCCGACGTGTTCTTCGCCTTGTGGCCGCCGATGCGCACCAGCGTCAGTTCCACCTGCAGCGGCGTCGAGCCGAGCAGCCGGGCAATCTGGGTTTCGGTGCGGATCTTGTTGGGCATCAGGTTCAGGAGCCCGATATGCAGCGGGCGGATGTCCTGGCGGATGGCATGCGTTTCATCCATGACCATCACGCCTTCTGAAACCAGCGTGTCGCGGGCGGGCAGTCGGTCGGGGATGCGAATGGGCATTGGGTACTCTTCTCGTCTGCCTGCCGCTTGCCTCGCAGGCACAAAAAAACCGGTGGCGAAATCGCTACCGGTCTCACGTCTGACGACTGTCAGCGGCCCTTTTTAGCGACTTCTTTAACGTGGCTGCAAGCCGGCCATCCTTCAAGGAAAGGCAAATCACCACGACCCGGTATACTTAATGGTTAGCGCAAC
>JAMLIH010000085.1 GCA_023954255.1 Phyllobacteriaceae bacterium
CTTTGCCGCCCGGGTATTCCGCCACGTGGCTTCCGTGCTCATTCGTGAGGCAGGATTCTGATCATGAGGAAAAAACACCCATCAGTTCCGCGGCGACAAGCGCGGCAATGACTTCCGGCCGCTTGTCGGCAATCTTCGCGCCGCCGCTTGCCGCAAGGCCGATAGGGCAGGTCAATCCGCCGGCGAGTTTCGCATCATGGCCGTTTTCGCCAAGCCATCCGGTGAACACCGCGCGCTTGGTCTTCGACCCGATCATGCCGACATAGGCCGCATCGCCACGGCAAAGGGCTTCAGCCGCAATCAGAAAATCGAGATCATGGGAATGGGTCAGCACCACAAAGGCCGTGCCGGGCAGGGCGTCGCACACCGCCTGTTCCGGCATCGCAAGACAGGTGGCGGTGACTGCCTCCGGCAGGTCTTTCAGGCTTTCCGGCCGGACATCGACCAGCCGGGTTTCGACGGGCAGCAGCGCAAGCGCCCGGGCCAGGGCCCTGCCGGTGTGGCCTGCGCCGTGAATCTGAACGTGGTTGCGCGTTTCACCGGCCTTTCGCGTCAGCCGGGCCAGCGCATCGGGAGACAGGGTTTCGAAACGCAGTCTGACCTTGCCGCCGCAGCACTGGTTGATTTCCGGTCCCAGCGGCACGTCCTGTTCCGCCGGCCCGGCGTCACCCGCTGCCAGCATTTCCCGCGCCTTGCCGGTAACCAGCCATTCGAGTTGTCCGCCGCCGATCGTGCCAAGCACATCCGTGGGCGTTACCGCCATCCAGGCTCCGGCATCGCGCGGCGTGGACCCTCTGGCCTCTGCAACTGAAACCAGAATTGCCGGCATGCCCCTTTCGAGCAGGGCATGCGCCTTCGTCGCCAGTCCCTTCGGTTTTTCGTCCGTCATCTTCATCGCGTCATTGCCGTTCTGAGGCCAGAACTTGGTTCCTCGCGGCGCAAACGGCAAGTGAAAACAGGCCCTGTATCCCGGCTGCCTTGCTCTTGCCGGATCGCTGCAATATCTCTCGAACGGGCCGACTCGAACCGGACGGGGAGTGAATGCGGCAGGTTTCACATGTTCTGGCAGGCGTTCTTGCAACACTTCTCGCAACCTTGCCCGTTGCGCTGGCGCAGGATGACGCCGCCATCAACCGCCAGTTCCGCCAATGGCTGCAGAACGATCTGTGGCCGGAAGCGCACACAAAGGGCATTTCCCAGAAAACCTTCACGGCTGCTTTCGACGGCGTGACGCCCAATTTGAAACTGCCGGATCTGGTCATGCCCGGCAGCGGCAAGAAGCTGGACCGGGAGCAGCGCCAGGCGGAGTTCCGGGCTCCATCGGCCTATTTTGCCGAAAACATCATCGGCGCGGTTGCATCCGGCGGCAAGCGGCTGCTCGGCCAACATGGCGCCACATTGGCGCGAGTGGAACGCCAGACCGGTGTACCCGGCCGTATTGTCGTCGCGATCTGGGGCCGGGAATCGGCTTTCGGCAAGGCGAAGATCCCCCATGACGCCTTCGAGGTGCTCGGCACCAAGGCCTTCATGGCGACCCGCAAGGACTATTTCCGCAAGGAGGTGCTGGCAGCGCTCGAAATGGTGGAACGCCATGGCGCACCACCGCGCGGCCTCAAAGGCTCCTGGGCAGGTGCGCTCGGCCAGCCGCAATTCATGCCGTCCTCCTACCTCGCCCATGCCCGCGACGGCGATGGTGACGGCAGGGCCGATATCTGGCGTTCAGAGGCCGACACCTTTGCCTCCATTGCAGGCTATCTTGCCGACAAGGGCTGGCTGGCTGGCCGCGACTGGGGTTTCGAGGTCACCGTGCCGCAGACGGTTTCCTGTGCGCTCGAGGGTCCCGATCAGAGCCGCAGGATTGCCGACTGGGCAAGGATAGGCATAGGCCGCATCAACGGCAAACCCTTTCCGCGGAGGCAGGTCTGGAAGGCTATCTGATGATGCCGGCGAGCCGCTACGGTCCCGCCTTCATCGTCACACCGAACTTCTACGTGCTGAAGGAATACAACGAATCCGATCTCTATGCGCTCTTCGTCGGCCATGCCGGCGACCGCATGCAATACAACTCGCCGCCCTTCAACGCGCCCTGGCGGCGGGTGGACGATCTGCTGCGAGCCGACATTGCCGCAATGCAGCGCGGGCTGGAGAGCTTGGCTATGATGTCGGCGGCGCGGATGGGCTGCCCGGCTTCAAGACCCGGCGCTCGATCGGCGACTGGCAGGCCAAAAACGGCATGAAGCCGACCTGTTTTCCAGACGGGCAGTTGGTCAAACGCCTGCGCTGAGACAGCTCATTGGCATTCAGCCCCGAATTTCAAAAGAATCTCGGCAATGCCCCTTGCCGATGCATGCAGCCTGCGCCAAACTGATTTTCAGGGAGGACCGGTCGACGCTCGTCGGCTGGCATTAGGGCGAACCTTTTTGGGCTGGAAATCGGTCACTCGATTTTACCGCTGTTTCTTGTGTGGAGGATTTTCATGTCAACAGTGAGCACGGCGGTCAACGGCAAATCCGTTGAGGCCGTCCAGGCCGATGTCGACCCCCGAACCCTGCTGGTGGAGTTCATCCGCGAGCACCTGCGGCTGACCGGAACGCACGTCGGCTGCGACACCGCGCAGTGCGGCGCGTGCACCGTGCACATGAACGGCCGCGCGGTGAAGTCGTGCTCGATGCTCGCGCTGCAGGCGCAGGGCGCCGACGTGACGACCATCGAGGGGCTCGCCAAGGATGGCGCGCTGCACCCGATGCAGGCCGCGTTTCACGAGTGCCACGGCCTGCAGTGCGGCTTCTGCACGCCGGGCATGGTGATGTCGTCGGTGCAGTTGCTGGCCGACAACCCGAAGGCGACCGAGCAGGAGATCCGCGAGGCGCTGGAGGGCAATCTGTGCCGCTGTACGGGCTACCACAATATCGTCAAGGCAGTTCAGCAATGCCAGGCCGGCGGCGTGCCGGCAAACGCCTGAGGCCGGGGAGGAGCAAGCCATGAACGATATGACTCAAACCGACCTCGGCCCGATCGCCAAGAGCGTGCTGCGCCGCGAAGACCAGCGCTTCCTGACCGGCGTCGGGATGTATACCGACGACGTCGCGCTGCCCGGCCAGACCTACGGTGTCTTCCTGCGCTCGCCGCATGCGCATGCGCGCATCGTCGCCATCGATACCGCCGAAGCCGCCAAGGCGCCGGGTGTGATTCGCATCTTCACCGGGGCCGACCTGGCCGAGGCCAAGGTCGGCGGGCTGCCGTGCGGCTGGCTGATCCACAGCAAGGACGGCTCGCCGATGAAGGAGCCGCCGCATCCGGTGCTCGCGCAGGGCAAGGTGCGCCATGTCGGCGACCAGGTCGCGCTCGTCGTCGCCGAGAGCGTGCTGCAGGCGAAGGACGCGGCCGAGCTGATCGTCGTCGACTACGAGGAACTGCCGGCCGTCATCGAGGCCGTCGATGCGCTGAAGCCCGGCGCGCCGCAGGTTCACGACAACGCGCCCGGCAACCTGATCTACGACTGGGAGATCGGCGACGGCAAGGCCGCCGACGCGGCGATCAAGAAGGCCGCCCATGTCACCCGCATGCAAATCCACAACAACCGCCTGATCCCCAACGCCATGGAGCCGCGCGCGGCGCTCGGCGTCTACGACGCGGCGGAAGACCACTTCACCTGCTGGACGACCAGCCAGAACCCGCATGTGGCGCGCCTCGTCATGAGCGCGTTCTACAACGTCGCGCCCGAGCACAAGCTGCGGGTCATCGCGCCCGACGTCGGCGGCGGCTTCGGCTCCAAGATCTACATCTACCCCGAGGAGATCTGCTGCCTGTGGGCGTCCAAGCGGGCCGGCGTGCCGGTCAAGTGGGTGGCGGACCGCACCGAGTCCTTCCTCGCCGACGCGCATGGCCGCGACCATGTGACGACGGTGGAGATGGCCTTCGACAAGGACAACAAGATCACCGGGCTGAAGGTCGACACGATCGCCAATCTCGGCGCCTACATGTCGCTGTTCTCGTCGTCGGTGCCGACCTATCTCTATGCGACGCTGCTGTCGGGCCAGTACAACATTGCCAACATTCACTGCAATGTGCGCACGGTCTACACCAACACGGCGCCGGTTGACGCCTATCGCGGGGCCGGCCGGCCGGAAGCGACCTATGTGGTCGAACGCATGATGGAAACCGCGGCGCGCGAACTGGGCATGAGCCCGGCCGAATTGCGGCGCAAGAACTTCGTCAAGTCGTTCCCGCACCAGACGCCGGTAATCATGTGCTACGATGCCGGCGACTACAACGCCACCCTCGATGCGGCACTCAAGGCGGCCGACTATGACGGTTTCGCCAAGCGCAAGTCTGCGGCCGCCAAGAAGGGCAAGCTGCGCGGCATGGGCCTTTCCTGCTACATCGAGGCCTGCGGCATTGCGCCATCGGCGGCTGTCGGTTCGCTCGGCGCAGGCGTCGGACTTTGGGAATCGGCTGAAGTACGCGTCAACCCGGTCGGCACGGTGGAAATCCTTACGGGTTCCCATAGCCACGGCCAGGGTCACGAGACGACCTTCACCCAGCTGGTCTCCGAACGCTTCGGCCTGCCCACCGACAATGTGCAGATCATCCATGGCGACACCGACAAGGTCCAGTTCGGCATGGGCACCTACGGCTCGCGTTCCGGCGCGGTCGGCATGTCTGCCATCGTCAAGGCGCTCGACAAGGTCGAGGGCAAGGCCAAGAAGATCGCCGCCCATCTGCTGGAGGCCGACGAGGGCGACATCGTCATCGAAAACGGCGAGGTGAAGGTTGCCGGTACCGACAAGAAACTCGGCTGGCACGAGGTCTGTCTTGCTGCCTATACCGGCCACAACCTGCCGGCAGGCATGGAGCCGGGTCTGAAGGAGGGGGCGTTCTACGATCCCACCAACTTCACCTTCCCGGCCGGTACCTACGTCTGTGAGGTCGAGGTCGATCCCGAAACCGGCAAGACGGAGGTCATCCAGTTCGTGGCCGCCGACGATTTCGGCACCATCATCAACCCGATGATCGTCGAGGGTCAGGTCCATGGCGGCATCACCCAGGGGCTTGGCCAGGCTCTGCTGGAAAACGCCGTCTATGACGACAACGGCCAGCTGCTGACGGCAAGCTACATGGATTACGCCATGCCGCGCGCCGACGACGTGCCGAGCTACAAGCTGTCGACCCATGAAACCGTCTGTCCGGGCAATCCGCTCGGCATGAAGGGTTGCGGCGAGGCCGGCGCCATCGGCTCGCCGCCGGCGCTGATCAACGCGATCACCGATGCCATCGGCAACAACGCTCTCGCCATGCCCGCCACGCCGGCGCGTGTATGGGCGGCAATCAACGGTTAAGGGAGGCACGCCGAAATCGCACGTGGAGCGAAAGCGGTGCGAAGGATTTCGGCCAGAGGAGAAGTCTTATGTATTCTACCAACTATCATCGCGCTTCCTCGCTGAAGGATGCCCAGGCGCTGTTCAAGAAGGCCGGTGACGGCAAGTTCGTTTCCGGCGGCCAGACACTTCTGCCGACCATGAAGCAGCGACTTGCCGCCCCCAGCGATCTGATTGATCTTCGCCACGTCAAGGACCTGAAGGGGATCAAGGTCTCCGGCAAGAAGGTGACCATCGGTGCCGCCACCACCCATGCGGAGGTGGCGACCAATGACAAGATTGTCAAGGTCTGCCCGGCAATCTGCTCGCTGGCCTCCCATATCGGCGATCCCGCCGTTCGCCACATGGGCACCATTGGCGGCTCGATTGCCAACAACGATCCTGCAGCCGATTACCCCGCCGCCATGATGGCGCTGGGCGCGACGATCCATACCAACAAGCGCCAGATTGCGGCAGACAAGTTCTTCAAGGGCATGTTCGAAACGGCGCTGAAGGATGGCGAGATCATTACGGCGGTGGAATTCTCCGCTCCGAAAAAGGCTGCCTACAGCAAGTATCCCAACCCGGCATCGCGCTATGCCATGTGTGGTGTCTTTGTCGCCGATCACGGCAAGGGCGATGTTCGCGTTGCGGTGACGGGTGCCGGCAATGACGGCGTCTTCCGCCACAAGGCGATGGAAAAGGCCCTTGCCGCCGACTGGTCGCCTGAAGCCGTTGCCAGCGCCAAGGTGAACGAGGGCGACATGCTGTCCGACATTCACGGCAATGAGGCCTATCGCGCCAATCTCGTGCGCGTCATGGCCAAGCGGGCGGTGGCAGCCGCCGGCTGAAGCCGGATTGCTTGAGGATTGAGAAAGGCCGGTGGAGCGTTCCGCCGGCCTTTTTCCTTTATGCCGCAAGGCAGATACTGGCTGACGGTGGGATCACCAGGACAGCGTCTTGACGTTGGGATCGAACAGGATCGATTCGATCAGTTCCCAACTGCCCATCGTGACACCGTCGATGTAGTCGGCCTGCGTCAGGCCCGCGGCCTTGGAGCAGGCCTGGCACATGATGACCGTTCCGCCATCCTTGATGAAGGCAGCCAGCATGTCCTGGATCGACATATTGCTTTCGCGCATCAGGCCATGCACGTGGGATGCCCGTTTCTTGTCGGCGAGATAGACGGCGCGGACATTCATCCATATGGCAACCGGCGAATGGCCGTTCTTGAGCGCCTTCTCATGGGCGAACATGATTGCCTTTGCGGCCGACCATGTGTCGTCGGTCGTCAGATTGATGAACAGTCCCGGCTTGCCGGCGTCGGCGTTTGCACTGACAGCACCCTGCAGGATGGCCATGGCGGCAAACAGCATGATGATGGTGTTCTTGAACATTCTCATTGGATTTTCCTCAAAAGAAACTATCGGGCGGAAACTGGCAGTTTCCCCCATTGAACGGGTTTGACGGCAGCCCGCCGAGGCGGGCCGCAGGTATTGCTGAAAGGATTGGCTACTGGGCCTGGCTGGTATGGTTCATCTTGCCATGGTCCATGCTGCCCGGCTTGACGACCTCGACATTGAAGTCGACCTCGATCGTGCCTGCCTTCTCGAAGGTCAGCGTCACCTTGCGCTTTTCACCCTCGTTGAGCTGTTCGCCAAGTTTCATGAACATGACGTGGTAGCCGCCCGGTTTGAGAACGACCTCGCCGCCAGCGGGAATTTCAAGGCCGCCCTCGATCTCGCGCATTTTCATCACGTCGTTTTCCATTTTCATCTCATGGATCTCGACCTTGCCGGCAAAGTCCGCAGCACCGGCGATCAGCCGGTCTGCTTCACTGCCGGTATTGCGGATCACCATGTAGCCGCCGGAAACCGGTGCGCCGGGCATGGTGGCGCGGGCATGGGGATGATCGATTACAAGCGGCCCGAGTTTGTATTCATGGGCGAAGGCGGAGACGACCAGCAGCATGGTAACGGCTATGGTCGCGAATATTTCCTGTGTGATGTGTCTCATCGTCTGATTCCTTGTTGCGAAGCAGGGCTGGGCCTGTCGCATTGCATCTCCTGGGTAGGGCATGCATTGCGATCAGCAATGGCTGGCCTTCCCGGTTTTCGGTGTAGAAGGGATCAGGCGAAGGGCGGTGCGCGCGCCGGATTGCTGTTGCCGGCAAGCAGGACTGGTACGGCCTCGTCCTGCTGCGGCACGGTTGGGGCAGGTTTCAGCCGGATCGCGGCAAGAACCGGCAGGCCGTCGAGTGAATGACTGGAAGAGGCAATCCGGCAGAAGTCGCAGGTGCCGTCATGACCGGAATGATCATCGCCGCCATTGATGCAGACATCCAGAACACTGCCATCCGGCAGAACGTAAAATGCTTCAGCCGGAGGATTGCCGCTGTCTCCGGCCGGCATCGCCCGGTGGGCAAAGCCGGTCATCGCCAAGGCGATCGCGACAAGCGAAAGCACCAGCCAGGTACGCGCCCGGCTTTCAAGTCTCCGATATCTGGATTGCAGTCCTGCCATGGGGGTATTTACGGCAATATTCGCGCCAAAGGCAATCTTCCATCACAGGGCTGTGGCACTTGGCCGCCAGCACCGGCGCCCTCGATCAGGGAACGATGCCCTTGGCAATCAGCGAGTTTGTGTGCACCAGCTTGTCACGGTAGTTGCGCGCAAACGAAGCCTCCAGTTCCCGTTCGATTTCGGGATTTCGGCTGAGGATTCTCCTCAGCGCCTCCGCTTCGATCTGCCACAGATGAACCGCGCCATTTGCCAGCGTCGTCGCGCTGGCGGGCTCACCGTTGAGGACCGTCATTTCGCCGATGAAATCCCCCGGTTGACACTGAGCCACCCGCTTGCCGTCAACCACTACATCGACGGAGCCCCGCGAGATGTAGGTCAGCCTGCCGGCAGTCACGCCTTCGGTGGTGATGATGGTTCCGTTATCGGCTTCCTGCCAGTTGCCGAGATTCAGCAACTGCCGCGATTTCCCCTTGGCAAGACCGGGGAACTTGCCGCGCACGAAAGCCAGTTCGTCGTCGGAAAAACGGGCATTGGTGTTTTTCCAGTAGAGGATCAGCAACTGGATGATGTTGACGGTTACAAGCAGCGTTTCCCAGAAGACGCCGACCGGGTCGCGCAGCCACACCCAGTCGTAAACAATGGCGGTAAGTGCCGAGGCGATGACAAGCACCCGCAGCAAGGAGAGCCGGTTCATCATCATGGAGATGACCAGCAGGAAATAAGACAAATGTCCGACCAGACCGCCCGTAGACAAGGCGGATTCGAGTGTGAGTTCCATGAGACCGTTTAGTTGGCGGGTCCTGACCCCAAAGCACTGCCCGGTGCAATCGGATACGCAAACCCGCTTTCAGTCAAGCAAAGAGTTTCATGAAATCAACAGCTTCGGAGTAGCAAAAGACGGGCTGAAAACAGCTGGCAGCAATTAGCCGCACAACGAGGCCTTGGCGGCCTCGTATTCACGTTTCAGCCTGCCGACCAGTTCAGCCGTCGGGCCGACGGACTTGACCGCGCCGATGCCCTGGCCGCAGCCCCAGATGTCCCGCCAGGCCTTTGCCTTGGAACCGCCACCCGAGCCGAAGTCCATTTTCGACGGATCGCTTTCAGGCAGATTGTCGGGGTCCATGCCGGCGTTGATGATCGACTGCTTGAGATAATTGCCGTGCACGCCGGTAAACAGGTTGGTGTAGACGATATCCTCGGCGCCGAAGTCGGCGATTGCCTGTTTGTACTCTTCGGTCGCCCGCGCCTCGTGGGTGCCGATGAAGGGAGAGCCGATATAGGCCATGTCTGCACCCATCGCCTGAGCGGCCAGCACCGCGCCGCCATTGGCGATTGAACCGGAAAGCAGCAGCGGCCCGTCGAACCATTCCCGCAATTCCTGTACCAGCGCGAAGGGGGAAAGCCTGCCGGCATGGCCGCCCGCTCCGGCGGCAACCGCGATCAGACCTGTCGCCCCCTTGTTGATCGCCGAATGGGCATGGCGCTGGTTGGTGATGTCGTGCAGGGTGATGCCGCCATAGGACTGGATCGCCTGATTGACCTCCGGCACCGCGCCGAGCGAGGTGATGACGATCGGCACCTTGTGCTTGACCACCAGCTTGATGTCTTCCATCAGCCGGTCGTTCGAGCCGTGCACGATAAGATTGACGGCAAAGGGCGCCGTCTTGCTGCCCGGGTTCTTTTCCTTGTGGCTGGCAAGTTCCTCGGTAATCTGCGCCAGCCATTCGTCGAGTTGCTCGATGGGGCGCGCGTTGAGCGAGGGAAAGGAGCCGACGATACCGGCCTTGCACTGGGCCAGGACCAGCGCCGGATGAGAAATGATGAACAGCGGTGCGCCGACCACGGGCAGGGCGAGATCATCCTTGAGAATCGGGGGCAGCATACGGCTCTCCAGTATTTACGTTACCGTAAACGTCAATATCCTCTGCGCTGTAGCGAATCAAGCCGTCATGGCGGCCTGAATTGATTGCCCGCACAGGTTCCCGGCCGGTTTTCGGGTTCGGCAAGGGCTTCTTGCAGCCCTTGCCCGGCAAAAGTCAAACGGGATGGCGGGCATGGTTGCAAATTGTTAAACCTGATCCTAAGGAAAGAAACGACAGACAAGGAGAAGGCAGTCCTTGGCCAATTTTGAGGGGCTCATTCGGCAGGCATTGCAGAACCAGAATGCTGGCGATCCGGCGGTCCGCCAGCGTATCTACCAGTCATCCCGCAATGCGCTTGCCAAAATGCTGCAGAAGTCGCCGGATGTAGGCGAAGAGGCGGCGCAGCGGCAATTCGCCAGCCTTGAAGCATCCATTGCCTCCATCGAGGCGGACTATGTTCCGCAGGCAGAGGCCGGGCCGCAAATCGATGTGGTTCTGCCCGATCCGGCGCCTATTGCGCCAGAACCGGAATCCCCCGTCCCGCAGGCAAGCGTGGAACCACCGCAGCCTCTCCGGCAGGATTCACCTGTGCCTGCCGCGCCATCGCCTGCTGCTACGGAGGAAACCGATCCCGTGCTTGCCATGCTCGAACAGGCAAGCCTCGGCACCACCGCCAGGCCGGGCGTTTTTCCACCCGCACCGGGCGAGCGTGCGCCGCAAATTCCGCCTTCCGTGAATGAACGCGCTGCCGCCGCCCCTGCCGATGACCCTTTCGATGACCCTGCTGCACGTTATCTCGATGACCCGGCAGACCTTCAGGGCTACACGCCGGAGCCGTTGTTTCCACTGCCCCAATCGGAACCCGGTGTCGATATCGATCACCGGGTCGATGGCGTTTCACCGCCTCAGGACTGGGATGAAGTTACCGAACCCACCATTCCCGGCGGCGGGCCCGTTGCCCAGCCGTCCCCTGTGCCCGACCCTGTCAATCGGCGGTCCGTGGAAATCGATCTCGACGATGCAGCCGGAGCCGGATGGAGTGAGAGCAGCGAACCCGCCACTGCCGAAAGCCTGCAGCAAAACGACCTCGACAACCTGACGGCCGAGCGCGAACCTTATCCGGTCTACAATCGCAAGAATCCCATCCTGCGCAGGATTTGGCCCATTGCCCTGGTGCTCGGCATTCTGCTCGTCATTCTCTGGCTCCTGTATGCCCTGTTCACCAACATGGGTGAAAACGGTGGCTCGAACGGCCAGTCGGAAGGCCCTGGCCCGGTTGGCGAAACCCAGCTTTCAGGCGACGGCAGCGCCACGGTTACCCTGCTCGAACCGACCGATCTTTCCGCACTCGTAACCGCCGGCCGGGGAACAGCTGAACTCACCACCGTGCAGAACGAGCAGATGTTGCGTCTTCAGTCGGTGCGTCAGGACGGCCAGGCCAATGACAGTGCTGAACCCATCCTGATCGAGATGGAGCGCGGTGTGCTGCAACAGATCATGGGCAAGCCGGTCACCGTCGAGCTTTATGCCAAATCCGGCCTGAGCGGGCCGGCCCAGTTCGCCATCGAGTGCAGTGTTGACGGGGAAAGTGTTTGCGGCCGCAAGCGTTTCCGGGTCGGTCAGCAGCCCGAACGCATCGTCTTTTCGATGGATTTGAAAAACATCAACGATGCCGGCGCGCGGGCCTTTCTGGCGTTAAACACCGACATCACCACCGAGGCAGACAGCAGCGGCAAGGGCGACGTCATCGACCTGATCTATGCCCGGCTGCGCTTTGAGCCCTAGCCAGCACTACGGCATTTAGGCGGTCGTGTTCAGTTGAGGCTGGAGATCCAGTCACGCAGCAATTCCACCGCGCGCGGATCGGTGAGCGAGCGCCCCAGTTCCGGCATCATGACACCCGGCTCATCGCTGACGACCCGATACAGCAGGATGGATTCCTCCGGCTTGCCCGGCGCAATGTCGATGTGAAGTCCGCCGGAGCCGCGCCCGGCCGCAACAGGACGCTTGTTGATGCCATAGGCGGTTTGGTCTTTCTCCGACCAGGTGAGGAACAGGCCGGAATTGCTCGCCGGTCCCTCGCGCCGGTGGCAATGGGCGCAATTGATGTCGAGCCAGGCTCGGGCGCGGGCATCAAGCGGCGCCGTCTCATCCAGCCAGTCGGGAACCGATGGCGCATCTGCCGGTTGCGGGGCGCCGGTCAGCAGGCCGGTCCCGATCCAGCGCGCGAGCTGGTTTTCTGTTCCCTCGCCATAGTCGAAGGCATGGTTGAGGTTGCGTGCCTTGGGCCCGATCGGGGTAACCGCGCCGTTGATCGCATGACAGCCCTTGCACTGGTTCTTGTTGGGAACGGCGTAGGTGATCGCCTTGACCCCGCCGTCCGGCAGGGGGATCTCCATGCCGATTTTGGCGCCGGCGATGTTCAACTCCGCCTCGCTCTGGTCCTCGTTCCAGACATAGGCCCATGCCTGCCAGCCACTGTCCTGGTGCAACAGGACGCGCGTTTCGACCAGATGCAAGCCGTCTTCACTGTCATCTGGATAGGCGAATGTCTTGATCAGGGCCGCGCCGACCGGAAAGTGGAAGGCTTCCTCTTCGTCATACCCGGCTGACTTGCCTTCCGGCATGTAGACGAACCGCCACTTCTCCGCGAAGTCGGTGAACAGAGGCGTTGCCGGCGCGAAGGGCAGCACGCCCTCGGCAGGAAGCTGTGCAGCGGCGTCAGCAAAGAAGCCGAAGGCTGAAAGCTGTTCTGGTGGCCGTTTGGCGAGGATCGCCGTTTCGTCCACGGCCGCGGCCGGAACCGTTGCCAGCAGACCGGCAGCAAGTGCGGTGACGGCTGCCCCGAATGCCCTGCGGATCAACCGTCTGCCCATGCCGATCTCAACTGCCGGCTTCCTGCGCCAGCTTGACGGGAGCCGGTTCCGGCAGGCTGCCGGCATGATCGGCAATGTCCCGGTTGGGGCTCGAACTCCAGGGGAGCAGCAGTTGCGAAATCATCTTCAGGCTGGCGAAGGTCGTATCCTCTGCCTCCTTGATGTAGACGCGGTTTCCCGCCGATACCCAGCTGAACCACTCGGGAATGCGCGTCACCCCGTCCCAGACGATGTCTGGCACCGGCTCCCCGGTAATCCCGGCAATCAGCTTGCCTACCTCGCCTTCATCGGGCGCATTGCCGCCCTCGCCATAGGTGTTGTCGTGGATATACACCCCGCGTGGCACGAACATGTATTCGTCGTCGTCGTAATCCTCGGGATAGGCGGCAATCAGCATGTGCGTCGTCGCATTGCCCGAAAGCCGGTTGCCGAACACATGCACATTGCGGTTGGCCATCACCATGATGCCCATGCCCTTGGGCACAATGCCGACGATGTTACCCTCCGGTGCGAAATTGGGCGTGTCGTTGTCCGCTACGTCGTTGTCGAAAACGCGGATGTCGTGGCCGCCCTGCTGCGGCAGGTTGGGCAGATCGAAAATCAGGATGCCGCCGGTATTGTGCGTCGCCGTATTGCCGTGAACATCGGCGCGGAAGGAGTTTTCGATCTCGATGCCGGCAACGTTGTATTCAGCCCGGTTGCCGCGCACCACGATGTCCTGGCTCTGGCCGACATAGATGCCGGCATCCGATGCGCCGCGCACCACTGAGTTTTCGATCAGCACGTTTCGGGAGGAGACGGGATAGAGACCATAGGCGCCGTTTTTCTCGTCCGGCCCATTGGTCCATTCCACCCGCAGATTGCGCATGGTGATCTGGTCGCTGTCCTTGGCCTTGATGCCGTCGCCCTTGGTATCCTCGACGGCAAAGTCCTCCAGCACCACCCGGTCGGAGGTTACCAGCAATCCCTCGCCCGAGCCGGACTGCTGCGTGAAGGAGAGTATTGTCCGGTCCGGTCCGGCACCGCGTATGGTGACGCCATCCGCATCGAGCGACAGCCCGTCCGTCAGGTTCCAGCGGCCCGGCTGCAACAGGATCGTGTCGCCTTCTTCTGCCAGGATGAGCGCCTCTGCGAGTTTCTCCGGCCCGTCAAAAGGCGTGACCGTTATTTCGGCCGCATATGAAAGAGTCAGACTTGCCGCCAGAGCCAGCGGGGCCAGAGCCAGCGGAGCAAGTGCTGCCGCTTCCAGAATGGTTTTCATCAGATATCCCTCCCAGCAAAACCCGGATGCGGGACCCGGGCGCATTTCGGGGCAACGTGCCGCGCGGTACTGGCCTTGTCAACAAAAATGAAATAGTTTCACTTTCATGGGAAAATCGCCATCCGAAATTGAATCGACTGGAAACGAAGCGCTGGCAGACGAAAGGCCGGTTGCTGCGAAGGCTTCCCCCGTGCAGCAAAGGGCATACAGAACCCGCGCTGCCCTGCTGGAAGCCGTGGAAACGGTTGTAGCCGGGCAGGGAGCGGCAGCGGTAACGACAACCGCGATCGCAGCCCGAGCCGGCGTGTCGGTGGGAACGCTCTATCGCTACTATGCCGACCGCGATGCGCTGCTTCTTGCAGCCTATGACGCGACGGTGGAGCGGATCGTTGCCACCTGTGGCGAGGCGCTTTCTGCGCTGCCCGCCGGTCTTGCCATGGAAGACGCGGCCCGCCTGCTTCTGGGCGTTTATCTGGATGCTGCGGAAGCCATTCCCGCCCATGCCGGCCTGCTCAAGGCGATGCGTGCCATCCGTACCATCGAGGCGGATCAGGCGGGCGTCATGGAGATGACCGTGGTGGCGAGCATTTTTGCCCCGTTCTTCGGCAAATACGCGCCCGGTGTTGCGGCCAGGCCGGAGCGGTTGCATTTCACGGCGGTGTTGATTG
>JAMLIH010000086.1 GCA_023954255.1 Phyllobacteriaceae bacterium
ATCCTGTTACAGAAGCAGACCGGAATGCCGAGATCATCATTCGCAGGCTGATCACGGATCGCTTTCCCGGCCATGGCATCATCGGAGAGGAGCACGGTGACGAAAACGCCACCGCCCATTATTGCTGGGTGATCGATCCAATCGACGGCACCAGGGCCTTTATCTCCGGCCTGCCGAGCTGGGGCTGCCTTGTCGGCCTCAAGATCGACGGGGTTCCGGCTGCCGGCATGATGTACCAGCCGTTTACCGGCGAGACCTATCTGGCGCTCGGCAGCGGCAGCTACCTGCTCCACAAGGGCGGCCGGCAGCAGCTTGCCACCAGCACCACAACCAGCCTCTCGGATGCCATTTTGATGGCCACCGCGCCGGAACTCTTCACCGGCGAGCGCAACGCCCGGTTTTCAGCCGTCAGCAAGGCGGCGCGCCTTACCCGCTACGGTTTCGACTGTTACGGCTATGCCATGGTTGCGGCGGGCAACATCGATATCGTTGTCGAAAGCGGACTCAAACCGTTCGATATCGTGGCGCTCATTCCCATTATCGAGCAGGCAGGCGGTGTCGTCACCGGCTGGGATGGCGGCCCGGCAACCGAAGGCGGCGATGTGGTCGCCGCTGCCAACCGAGACCTCCACCAGCAGGCGCTCGCGCTGCTGGCCTGAGACGGCAATCGGCAGGGACTGCAGCACTCTTGCGGCCCTTCACCGATCCCTGACATATTCTTGATTTCCATTTGAAACCCGTACACGGGAAAAAGTGCTGCCGTTTGCTCTGGCCAAACAGCCGGAATGCACGGCAAGGTGCCAGGATAGACTGAACCCCGATCCCAACCCGACCACGAAACAGGAGGTCCTCTATGTCGAAGAAGAAGATTGCATCTGCTGCAATGATCGCCGGCGCGGTTTCCGCAGCCGTTGCCATGGGCATTGCCATCCAGCCCGCCCATGCTGCCAAGATCAAGTGTTACGGCGTTTCCGAAGCCGGCAAGAACGATTGCGCCGCCGGCCCCGGCACGACCTGCGCCGGAACGTCCAAGGTCGACTACCAGGGCAATGCCTGGACCTATGTCGAGGCAGAATCCTGCGAGGACATCGTCATCAAGGTGGATGGCCAGGAAGACCGCATGGGCTCCTCCGAGCCGCTCGAGCGCGACCTGCCGAGCTAAGCAACACTGCCGGACAACCAACAAGGAAGGAGGCAATCATGACCGCGACCATTCTCTCGGCAAACCTGCCTCCTTCCGCTTTTCCTGCCGGACCGCTTCCGCCACGCGCCGGTGTCGGTCTCAAATCGCAGCATGTGGAAGACATCCTCGCAGCCAACGAAGGCAGCAGCGCCGACATCGGTTTTTTCGAGGTCCACGCCGAGAACTATATGGGCGCCGGCGGCAAACCGCATGACCAGCTGCGCCGCATTCGTGAACGCTACCCGCTGAGTGTCCACGGTGTCGGCATGTCCATCGGCGGAGCGCAGCCAATCGACCGCCAGCATCTCGCCCGCTTCAAGGCCGTGGTCGAGCGCTACCAGCCCGGCATGGTGTCGGAGCATCTCGCCTGGTCGACCCATGACGACGTTTTCTACAACGACCTTCTTCCCGTGCCCTATACCGATGAAACCCTGCGGCTGGTGACGGAGCACGTCGATGAAGTTCAGAACGCCATCGGCCGTCAGATCCTGATCGAAAACCCGTCGACCTATGTCACCTTCGCCGAATCGACCTGGAGCGAATTCGAATTCATGAAGGAAGTGGCGCGCAGCACCGGTTGCGGCCTGCTCTTCGACGTCAACAACGTCTACATTTCAGCCACCAATCATGGCTATTCGCCGGAAGCCTATATCGACGCCTACCCGCTCGAATACGTCCAGGAAATCCATCTGGCAGGTCATGCCAGCGACCGCGACGATAACGGCAACCCTCTGCTGATCGATGCCCATGACCGCCCGGTCTGCAGTGATGTCTGGACGCTGTATCGCAGAACACTTACCCGCACCGGCCCGTTGCCCAGTCTGATCGAATGGGACAACGAGGTTCCCGATTGGCCGGTGCTCGAAGCAGAAGCCGCAATCGCCGAGCAGATTCTCGGCAGCAACCGCCATCCTGTCAGGCCTGCCCGCAAGGCCGCTCTCGAGATCCTCTGAACCGATGACCGCCGCCCGCTCCCGCAACGACAGCGATCTTCCCCACGTGTTGCGCATGGCACATTTCGCCGATGCGCTGCTGAACCCGGAGGAAGAGCCACCCCAGGGTGTTGGCCGCGAGGGAGAACCCGCGCCAAAGCGGTTTGCCGTTTACCGCAACAATGTGGTGGTCAGCCTGATCGAGGCAATGAAACAGGCCTATCCTTCGCTTCTCGCCATCATGGGTGAGGAGAATTTCACGCAAGTGGCACGCCACTTCATTTCCGCCCATCCGCCGCAAACGGCAATGATGCAGACCTATGGCGGGCCGTTTGCCGAATTTCTCGAAAACTACAGGCCGCTGGCCAAATCGCCGTTTCTTGCCGATGTCGCCCGTGCCGAGCGGGCCTGGCTGACGGCCTATCATGCCGTCGACTGGCCGGTCCTTTCGCCTGGAGAGCTTTCCATGGCCCGCGACCCGTCGGAACTCGTGTTCCATCCCCATCCGGCGGCCTGCCTGCTGCCATCGAACTATCCGCTTTTCGATCTGTTCAATGCGAGAGAAACCTGGCCCTGTCCGGGCATCGATCTTGCCGGGGCACAGGGCGCACTGATCACCAGGCCGCAACTCGACTGCATGATCGCCCGCCTTGACGGCACGGATATGGTCTTCTTCGCCGCCCTTTTCGACGGAAAGACGCTGGAGACCGCCGTCACCGCAGCGATCGAAGCCGATGGCGGATTTATCCCGGCCGAGGCGATCAACCTCGCACTCGCCACGGGCGCCTTCTGTTCCCTTTCCAGACCGCCTTTGCCCAGCAGTAACCCGCCAGCCACAGGATAACGGCCATGAAGCTGATTGCCGCCATCAAAAACCTTCACGATGCGTTCTTTGCAACGCTGGAACGGCTGACGTCCGGCTGGCTCACCGGCCTGCTCGCCAGGCTGACCTTTCTCGCCGTTCTGTTCTTCTACTATGTGAACTCGGTGAAGACGAAGATCGGCGACGGCATCATGGGCATCTTCCAGATACAGGACAGCGCCTATTTCCAGATTCTCGGCGAGGAAGGCATGCTGGCCTATGACTTCGATACCGCCAACATTCCCTGGTTCATCGATGTTGTCGTGGCGCTCGGCACATACATGGAATTCCTGCTGCCGGTGGCAATCGTGCTCGGCCTGTTCACCCGCGTCGCGGCCGTCGGCATGGCCGTATTCGTACTGGTGCAGAGCTATGTCGACATCGCCGTTCACAAGGTCGATGCCGGCACCGTCGGCGCCCTGTTCGACCGTCATTCCGATTCGCTGATCATGGACCAGCGCGTGCTGTGGCTGTTCCTGCTCGCCGTGCTGATCCTGAAGGGAGCCGGCAGCCTGTCACTGGACCGGCTGCTCAGCGGATGGTGGAAAGGGCGAATGGCCTGATCCTGCTGCCCGACACGCTCCAGGACAATCCCGGTTTTGAACGATCTAGCTTGGCAGAATGGTCTTGCCCATCAGGTCAAGGTCGATGGCCCGTGCCGCCTGCCGGCCTTCGCGGATTGCCCACACCACCAGCGACTGGCCGCGCCGCGCATCGCCCGCAGCATAAAGCCCCGGAACCGTGGTGCGATAACCCGTTTCATCGGCCTGGATCGAACGCCCGCCGCGCCAGTCGGTATCCATCTCCGGCTTGAGCTCGGCGATGAAGGTTTCTTCCAGCGGGCCTGCGAATCCGATGGCGATGAAGGCGAGGTCCGCCTTGATGATGAACTCGGTGCCGGCCATCGGCTTGCGCTTCTCGTCCACGCGGGCGCATTTCACCCCCGTCAGCCTGCCGTTCTTGCCGACGAATTCCAGCGTTGCGGCAGCAAACTCCCGGTTCGCACCTTCCGCCTGCGAAGATGACGTACGCATCTTGGTGGCCCAATAAGGCCACACCATCAGCTTGTCTTCCTTCTCCGGCGGCTCGGGGCGGATATCCATCTGGGTGACTTCCGTCGCCCCTTGGCGGAAGGCCGTTCCGATGCAGTCGGATGCCGTATCGCCGCCACCGACGACGACGACCCGCTTGCCGCCGGCCCAGACTTCCTCCGATGGCCAACCGGGGTTTTCCAACGGCTCCTGGCCGGTCCTGCGGTTCTGCTGCACCAGATAGGGCATGGCCGCATGAACCCCGGCAAGGTCGGAGCCGGGAATGCCCGGATCGCGCGGATTTTCCGCACCCGCCGCAATCAGCACCGCATCGAACTCGTCCATCAGTTCCTTTGCCGGCTTGTCCACGCCGACATTGACGCCGTAGTGAAACGTGACCCCCTCACCCAGCATCTGCGTGATGCGCCGGTCGATATGGTGCTTTTCCATCTTGAAATCGGGAATGCCATAGCGAAGCAGGCCACCGGCCCGGCTTTCGCGCTCGAACACATGGACCTCGTGACCGGCGCGCCCAAGCTGCTGGGCAGCCGCCATGCCTGCAGGCCCCGAACCGATGACGGCAACCTTCTTGCCGGTCTTTTCCCTCGCCGGTTGCGGCGCCAGAAAGCCGCTTGCGATTGCCTTGTCGGCAATTGCCTGTTCCACCGTCTTGATCGCGACGGGAATGTCCTCGAGATTGAGTGTGCAGGCTTCCTCGCAGGGCGCCGGGCAGATGCGGCCGGTAAATTCCGGGAAATTGTTGGTCGAGTGCAGGTTGCGCGCCGCCTCTTCCCAGTCGCCGGCATAGATCAGGTCGTTCCAGTCGGGAATCTGGTTATGCACCGGACAGCCCGTATCGCCATGGCAATAGGGGATACCGCAATCCATGCAACGCGCTGCCTGCTTGACGACCTCGTCCTCGGACATCGGTATGGTGAATTCGCGATAATGGCGCACGCGGTCGGAAGCCGGCTCATACTGCGCCGTCTGCCGGTCGATTTCGAGGAACCCCGTTACTTTACCCATCGAACACCCCTACTCCGCCGCCGTGCCGTAGCGCATTTCTTCCATTTCCCTCAACGCCCGGCGGTATTCGACCGGCATCACCTTGACGAATTTCGGCCGGTAATCCTCCCAGTTGTCGAGGATCGTCTTGGCCCGCGCCGAGCCGGTGTAGTGCATGTGGTTGGAAATGAGCTGATAGAGCCGTTCCTCATCGTGGTGGTTCATGTCCGAGGTCACGTCGACGCGGCCCTTGTGCGCCAGATCGCCGCCATGGTGATGCAGCTTCTCCAGCAGGTCGTCCTCTTCGGGCACCGGCTCCAGTTCCACCATCGCCATGTTGCAGCGCTGTGCAAAATCCCCCGCCTCGTCCAGTACATAGGCGATGCCGCCCGACATGCCGGCAGCGAAGTTCCGCCCGGTCTGGCCGATAACGACGACGATGCCGCCGGTCATGTATTCGCAGCCATGGTCGCCGACACCCTCGACCACGGCGATGGCGCCGGAGTTGCGCACGGCGAACCGCTCCCCGGCAACGCCGCAGAAATAGGCTTCGCCGGTAATCGCACCGTAAAGGCAGGTATTGCCGATGATGATGGACTCCTCAGGCACAATCTTCGACTGCTTGGCAGGCCGCACCACCAGTCTTCCGCCGGAAAGCCCCTTGCCCACATAGTCGTTGGCGTCGCCCTCGAGATCGAAGGAAATACCCTGCGCCAGGAACGCGGCGAAGCTCTGCCCCGCCGTACCTGTCAGCGAAACGGCAATCGTGTCTTCCGGCAGGCCCTCATGGCCGTATTTTTCCGCTACCTTGCCGGACAGCATGGCACCGGCGGAACGGTCCACGTTGGTGATCGGCATTTCGATGCGGACAGCCTCGCCCTTGTCGAGCGCGGGGGTTGCCTGCTCGACCAGCTTGCGATCGAGAATGTCGGCAATCGGATGCTGCTGGCGCTCGGTCCAGTGAATTTCCTCCCTGGCGGCGGCAGGCTTGAAGAAGATTTTCGAGAAATCGAGCCCCTTGGCCTTCCAGTGATCGACCATGCCTTCTTTTGCCAGAAGCTGGCTCTCGCCGACAATCTCGTTAAGCGAGCAGTAGCCCATGGCGGCAAGCAGTTCGCGCACCTCCTCGGCAACATAGAAGAAATAGTTGATGACGTGCTCGGGCGTGCCCTTGAAGCGCTTGCGCAGCACCGGATCCTGGGTGGCAACGCCCACCGGACAGGTGTTGAGATGGCACTTGCGCATCATGATGCAGCCGGCGGCGATTAGCGGCGCAGTCGAAAAGCCGAATTCATCGGCGCCCAGCAGCGCACCAATGATGACATCGCGCCCGGTCTTCAGCCCGCCATCGACCTGCAGGCAGACCCGGCTGCGCAACCCGTTCAACACCAGTGTCTGATGGGTTTCTGCAAGACCGATCTCCCACGGACTGCCGGCATGTTTCAGCGAGGTGAGCGGCGAAGCCCCCGTGCCGCCATCGTAACCGGCGATGGTGATGTGGTCGGCGCGGGCCTTTGCAACGCCTGCAGCAACCGTCCCCACACCCACCTCGGAAACCAGCTTCACCGAGATGTCGGCCTTCTCGTTGACGTTCTTCAGATCGTAGATGAGCTGCGCCAGATCCTCGATGGAGTAGATGTCATGATGCGGCGGCGGCGAGATCAGCCCGACGCCCGGCGTTGAATGACGCGTCTTGGCGATGGTGGCGTTGACCTTGTGGCCGGGCAGCTGACCACCCTCGCCGGGCTTGGCACCCTGCGCCACCTTGATCTGGATCATGTCGGAATTGACCAGATATTCAGCCGTCACGCCAAAGCGGCCCGATGCGACCTGCTTGATGGCGGAACGTTCCGGGTTCCTTGAGCCGTCCGGCAGCGGATGGAAGCGGTCGGGCTCCTCGCCACCTTCACCGGTGTTCGATTTGCCGCCGATCTGGTTCATCGCACGGGCCAGCGTTGTGTGTGCCTCGCGGGAAATTGAGCCGAAGCTCATCGCCCCGGTCGAAAACCGCTTGACGATCTCGGCAGCAGGCTCGACCTCGTCGACGGCGACCGGCTTGCGGCCCTCCGCTTCCGCAAGCTTGATCCTGAACAGGCCGCGGATCGTCGAAAGCTCGGCAGACGCGTTGTTCACGTCGTCGGCGAAATCCTTGTACTTCTTGTAGGAACCGCCGCGCACCGCGTGCTGCAGCTTGGCGATATTGTCGGGTGTCCAGGCATGGCGCTCGCCGCGCTTGCGGAAGGCATAGTCCCCGCCGATGTCGAGCGCATTGGCCAGCACCGGATCGCTGGAGAAGGCGGCCTGATGGCGCCGCACCGTCTCCTCGGCAATCTCGGCCAGCCCCGCGCCCTCGATCATCGACGCCGTCCCGGTGAAGTATCTGGTCACAAATTCACTCGACAGGCCGATGGCATCGAAGATTTGCGCGCCGCAATAGGACTGGTAGGTGGAAATGCCCATCTTGGACATCACCTTCAAAATACCCTTGTCGATGGCCTTGATGTAGCGCTCGACCACCTCGTGCCGGTCCACTTCCGCCGGGAACATGCCCTTGGCATGCATGTCGGAAAGAGTCTCGAAAGCGCAATACGGATTGATAGCCTCGGCGCCATAGCCTGCAAGGCAGCAGAAATGGTGCACTTCGCGCGGCTCGCCGGATTCGACCACAAGCCCGACCGAGGTTCTCAAACCCTTGCGGATCAGGTGATGATGGACTGCCGCCGTGCCAAGCAGGGCCGGAATGGCGATCCGGTCGGCGCCGACCTGCCGGTCGGAAAGAATGATGATGTTGTAACCGCCGGCAACGGCAGCCTCCGCCCGCTCGCACAGGCGCACCAGTGCATCCTCCATGCCGCCGGCACCCTCGGTTGCCGCATAGGTCATGTCGATGGTCTTGGTGTCGAAGCGATCCTCGGTGTGGCCGATCGAGCGGATTTTCTCCAGATCGGCGTTGGTGAGGATCGGCTGGCGCACCTCCATGCGCTTGCGGCGCGAGGAGCCGACCAGGTCGAAAATGTTCGGGCGCGGACCGATGAAGGAGACCAGACTCATCACCAGTTCCTCGCGGATCGGATCGATCGGCGGGTTGGTCACCTGGGCGAAGTTCTGCTTGAAATAGGTGTATAGCATCTTCGACTTGTCCGACATCGCCGAAATCGGCGTATCGGTACCCATCGAGCCAATGGCCTCCTGGCCGGTGGTCGCCATCGGCGCCATCAGCAGCTTGGTGTCTTCCTGGGTGTAGCCGAAGGCCTGCTGACGGTCGAGCAGCGAGACATCGCCGCGAAGCGCGCGCGGTTCCACCGGCTTGAGGTCTTCCAGAATGAGCTGGGTATGCTCCAGCCATTCCCCATAGGGGTGCTTGGCCGAAACCCGGCTCTTGATCTCGTCATCGGCGATGATGCGGCCTTCCTCGAGATCGATCAGCAGCATGCGGCCGGGCTGCAGCCGCCACTTCTTGACGATCTTTTCCTCCGCCACCGGCAGGACACCGGCTTCCGAAGCCATGATGACCCGGTTGTCGTCGGTAACGATGTAGCGGGCAGGCCTCAGCCCGTTACGGTCGAGCGTCGCGCCGATCTGGCGCCCGTCGCTGAAGGCAACCGCCGCCGGTCCGTCCCACGGCTCCATCAGCGCGGCATGATATTCGTAGAATGCCTTGCGGTCGTCGCTCATCAGCTTGTTGCCTGCCCAGGCTTCGGGGATCAGCATCATCATCGAATGAACGAGCGAGTATCCGCCCTGAAACAGGAATTCGAGCGCGTTGTCGAAACAGGCCGTATCCGACTGGCCTTCATAGGAGATCGGCCAAAGCTTGGCGATATCGTTGCCGAACAGCTCGGAATCGACCGACGCCTGACGGGCCGCCATCCAGTTGTTGTTGCCGCGCAGCGTGTTGATCTCGCCGTTATGGGCAACCATGCGATAGGGATGGGCCAGCTTCCAGGACGGGAAAGTGTTGGTCGAAAACCGCTGATGGACCAGCGCCATGGCGGATTCGAATGCCTCGTCCTGCAGGTCGAGATAATACTTGCTGACCTGATAGGCCAGGAACATGCCCTTGTAGACGATGGTCCGCGACGACATGGAAACAGGATAGAAGCCGTTGTCGCGGCCCTGGGTTTCCCGGTGCACCCGGTTGGAAATCACCTTGCGCAGCAGAAAGACCCGGCGCTCGAACACGTTCTGGTCGTCGATCGTCTCGGGACGGGCGATGAAAACCTGAAGATGCACCGGTTCGCTCGCCATGATGTCCGGTGCGGTCGAAAGCGAGGAATTGTCGACCGGCACGTCCCGTGTGCCGATAAGCTGCAGCCCTTCAGCCTCCGCACATTCCTCGATGATCCTGATCGAGGCGGTCCGGATCGCCTCGTCGCGCGGCATGAAGAAGTGGCCGACGGCATAATGGCCGGGATCCGGCAGGCCGATGCCCTGCTTCTCCATCTCCCGCTTGAAGAACTTGTGCGGGATTTGCACCAGAATGCCGGCACCATCCCCCATCAGCGGATCGGCCCCGACGGCGCCGCGGTGGGTCAGGTTTTCCAGCATGAACAGGCCGTCCTTGATCGTCTGATGGGACGGCTTGTTGGAAAGGTCTGCGATGAAGCCGACGCCGCAGGCATCGCGCTCGTTGGCAGGATGATAAAGGCCCTGCGCCGCCGGCAGGCCGTAAGCGGGCCGGGATGCAAACGTCGGGTCGGTGCGTTTTGCAGCAGCCTCTGCCGGAACTTCCCGCAGCGAACCTGATTCCACGCCTTTCAACATCCCTGTCTCCTTCCCGGTCTGCCTGCCACGCACCCAGTCAACCCGCAACGCTCGGGGCGCGTCGTGAAGACAGTCTCCTGCAGCCGGTTGCGGAGTTGCCGTCTTTCCACCTTGCCTGTGAGTGCTGTCCGGATTGCCCCGCGGGCAGGCCCGGCAAGCCCTGTTTAGCAAATTACGCGCCGTGCCGAAAGCTGCCGCCTTGGCGGACCTGCCTCATTGCGTGGCAATAGGACAGTAATGCTGTCCTTTTTACGGGTTTCAACTGCCAGAATCCACACAGAATCGCAAGGAAAACTTAAGTCCAAAGCAGGATTCCGTTAGGTAAGCCCTGCTGGGATAAGGAAAAATTTTTGAGCAGTTAGGCCTACAGTGCTGAATCCGCTTGCATATTTTCAGGCAACTCAATAGGTTTTCGTTGGGGCATGTAAGAAGCTTTACAGCTTTGAGGGAAGCAAAACCTGCAAATTCAGGAAAAGCTAAGGGGCCCCACCACCAATTTCTGGTTCGAGATTGGAGTCCAGTCTCAAGGTGGTTTTTCTGCACGGCGTCAGCGCTGTCGCCCCCAGACTGACGAACCGGTTGGCAAACCTTCTTAGAAAGTGATCTGGCTCCAGTGCCCGGCTCCGCTTTCGCGGAGCCGGGTTTTTATTCCCGGTTTCCTGCTGGACAGCCACTATCAGCCATGCAACCAATCCGCCAATTCATCTCGTGAACGGAGGATTGCGTGTTTTTTGCCAGTGACAACTGGGCCGGTGCCGATGCAAGGATCAACCAGGCGATCCTTGATCATGGCGGGGGCTTTACAAGCGGCTACAACAATGGCGAACTCGACAAGCAGGTCGAGGCGCAGCTATCGCAGATTTTCGAGTGCGATCTTTCCGTTTTCTTTGTTGCCACCGGTACTGCAGCCAATTCCCTAGCCATCGCCAGCGTGTCGAAAGCAGGCAGTGTTACCTTCTGCCATGAGGAAGCCCATCTGGTTTCTGACGAATGCGGCGGCCCGGAATTCTTTTCCGGCAGCCGCCTCTGCCCTGTTCCCGGCAGGCTGGGGAAAATGGACCCCGCCGCCTTGCGAACCGCCATCGCCCGGTTTCCGGCAGACTTTCTCCACCACGGCCGTCCAGGCGCGGTTTCGATCACCCAGGCAACGGAGATCGGCACGGTCCACAGCCTGGAAGAGATCGGGCGGATCGCCGCAGTGGCCCGTGAGCACGACCTGCCGCTGCACATGGATGGCGCGCGCTTTGCCAATGCACTGGTAAGCCTGGAAACGACGCCCGCGCAGATGACATGGAAGGCAGGCGTCAGCCTGCTGTCCTTCGGTGGCACCAAGAATGGCTGCTGGTGCGCCGAAGCGCTGATCTGCTTCGATCCGGCCCTGTCAGGCGAACTGGCCTTCCATCACAAGCGTGCGGGGCAGCTCTTCTCGAAAAGCCGCTTTGTTGCCGCCCAGTTCAAGGGCTATCTCGATGACGATCACTGGCTGACGATGGCACGCCATGCCAACGCGATGACCGCGCGGCTTGCGGCTCATATAGAGGCAAGCCCCCATGCCCGCCTTGCGGTCAAACCCGACGCCAACGAGGTTTTCGTGGTTCTCAAAAAGGCAATGGCCGGGGAACTGCGCCAAAAGGGGGCGACGTTCTACGAATGGGCAGCGCCACTTTCCCATTCCGATTTGCTGAAAGACGATAGCGAAGCGCTCTACCGTCTGGTGACATCCTTTGCGACCAGCGCCGGGGAAGTTGATGCCTTTGGCGCTGCCCTGAAGGGATGACCAGTGCCTGAATGCAGTCAGGATGCGGCCTTGTCGGGCACGGCCGCGCGGGACTTGCCGGCGGCAGATACCGCCGGATAGGCGTCCTGGTCCCTGCCGCCGGGCGCGAAGGCACAGAATGCCGCCAGCACCTGCTCCCTGACGCTGTCACGCTCCTGAAGCATTTCATGCCGCGCACCGGGCACCGTCAGGCACGAGCCCGAGCGCAGCCTCCGGCAAAGCAACTCGGCCGCCCTGTTGTCGACGACTTCATCATTGCCGGCGCAGATAACAAGGGTCGGAATCGTTACATGGCTGTAGAACTCGGTCATGGCGACGCGTTCCATGGCCCTAGATGCAGAAAACACCCATGTGGCCGTTGGCCCGCCAATCGTCAGATCGCGAAATTCCTCGGCAAGTTTGGCATTGCGCTGAAACCGCTTCAGATCGGAAGTCAGCTTGTTGCCCTTGAAAGCCCGGTCCTCGTCGGGCGTTGCACCGCCGGTGACATAACGATCGCCAAGGCCGACGACATGCAGGGTTCCGCACAGCCATTTCAGCGTGTTCTGGGCGATCGGAATGGAACCGAACCCCAGCAGCGGCGCCGTCAGAACCATCCGCCGAAGCCGGTTTCCCATGCGCGGCGCGGCAAGCAGGGCAACCAGCGATCCCGTCGAATGGGCCAGGATGTAGAACGGCCCCCGGCAATCGGGCAGTGCCACATCGCTCATGATGGTTTCCAGGTCGATGACATACTGGCCGAAATGCTCGACATAGCCCCGCCTGCGGTCTTCCAGCAGCCGGTCGGAACCCCCCTGTCCCCGCCAGTCGAAAGTCAGGACGTCATAGCCCTTTTTTCTCAGGTCCCCGACTGTTTCAAAGAGCTTTTCAATATACTCCGCCCGGCCATGCAGCAGCAGCACCGTCCCCTTGCAGGGCGGCGCCACGGTGCGCCAATGGGCGTAACGCAGCTTGAAACCGTCCTCGGTCGTGGCAAATCCGCAGACCGGATCGGACGGGACGGGGTTGTAGGAAGAACTGGCAAGCTCCATCGCTGCTTTCCACTGCGGCAACCGGCTGTGCCGCATCTGCTGATCTGAATTCGCATGTACCTCTTGGCCGTTTTGTCGGCAAGGCGCAAGCCGCCACCCCGGGGCGTTCTTTGCGGAATTCCGAGGTTTTTGCCTGAAAACCGGCTGTTTTCAGCCTCTTGAAATCCAAAAACCGAATTCCCAAATCTGCTTTGCCGGCGCCAGAAGGGCCGGAAAACAAGCTTCTTGCCTGCCTGCCAAGGAGGCACGAAGACCAACCAGAACGCAAACGTCGCTTCAAGGAGGACAACCATGCGTAGCATTGATTTCGCACCCCTTTATCGCTCCACCATCGGCTTTGACCGCCTGTTTTCCATGCTGGACAACATGTCGCCGGCCGAAGGGGCCCAAAGCTATCCGCCCTACAACATCGAACGCACCGGCGAGAATGCCTATCGCATCTCCATGGCCGTTGCCGGTTTCGGCGAGGACGACCTGACCATCGAAGCCAAGGAACACACGCTGACCGTCAAAGGTGAGCGCAGTGAAAGCAGGGCTGATGAAGGTGCCGAAGTTCTCTTCCAGGGCATTGCCTCGCGCGCCTTTGAGCGCCGCTTCCAGCTCGCCGAGCATGTGGAAGTGAAGGCAGCCAATCTCGAAAACGGCCTGCTTCACATCGATCTCGTCCGCGAGATTCCCGAAGCCATGAAGCCTCGCCGCATTTCCATCGGCAAGGCAGCCGGCAAGAACGGCAAGGTCAAGCAGATCGAAGCCTGACCGGACCGTTTTCAGCCTGAACACAGGCATTCCGGCCCGCTTCCCCTTGGGGAGCGGGCCTTTTCACGCCCGGCGCCAAGAGCGCAAGACCGTGCGGATCTCAGTTGGTCTGGGAACCGGCCGCGCCGTCGTCAGCCGTTGCAGCTTCACCATCCTCCGGTGCCGGAAGTTCATCCAGATAGGACTTGAGGCTGATGCCTCGAATATTCGCCAGAACCGGCTCCGGCGTTTCTCCCTTGGGAAGGCTGAAGGAAGGATTGCCCCATTCTGAATCGATCCGGCCGTCTTTTGGCTGGGTGCCAAGGCCCTTGGCAACCAGCTCGAAGCTGGTGCTTTGCCTTGCATCGCTGGCCGTCAGAAAGCCTTCGCCGCCCTCAAGCGCGTTACCGCCATCGGCGGCCGGATTGCCGAGCGCAATCACCACCGTCTTGCCCGTGCCCGCCGGATCGTACTGGTCCTGCTTGAAGCCTTCCGGCAATCCGACCGAAACCAGGGAACTGACCAGCGCCTCCTTGCCGAAACCGGTCATGCGCTTGATGGCCTTTTCGGTAAAGAAGGCCAGCTTTTCGTCGCCGCTGGCCGTCATGTTGATTCCGTCGGCACGGCGAAGCGACACGATCTGGCCGTTGATATCGGGGCCGGAGCGCACATAGCGCCCTTCCTCGTCGACGAAGCCCTGCCAGATATCAACAAATGCACCACCGGCAGATTCGACAGCCGTGCGATAATATTCATTGAGCACCAGATAGTCGGCATTCATGCTGCTTTTGGAGACCGGCGGCAGACCGACCCAGATCAGAGGCAGACGCTTGTTGCGCACCGCCTCGGTCAACCCGTCGACACGCTTCTTGTATTCGGCCTGCCACGCATCGCTCAGCTTCGGCACCCGGCCGGCCTGTGTCCTCATTTGCTGGCGGTCGTTCATGCCGACCAGCGCCACCACGATAATCGGTTTGGTTTCATCGATGATGCCCCCGATGGTCGAGGGCCAGTCCTGAACATCGTCGCGCACGATGCCGGACAGGGCGACAGATTGGTCGACCGTTACCAGGCCCGGATTTTCGGCAAACATGCGCTCAAGGCC
>JAMLIH010000087.1 GCA_023954255.1 Phyllobacteriaceae bacterium
AAACACGCCTTCGGCTGGAAAATGCAGGATCTCAATGTGTTGGGCGCGACGGGCGATGCAGCGGCGGCCACGGCGGAAAAAGGCGGGAAACTGATCGATCACGCGGTCTCGGGCCTTGCCGACCTGCTTGCCGACATCGACCGTTTCGATCTGGGTGCTCTTGAAAATGCGCCGGTCTTCTGAACAGGTTTTCCGCCGGTAAACTGGAGGGTCGCAATCGCGGTTCAGCGGCTCTATATCATGCAGGCTGCGCCGCGTGGCGGCGAGCGGAACTTGGAGACAGTCATGCCTGAAACGGCCGAAACCAGCCAGCAGATTCCCGTTACCGTGCTTACCGGCTATCTGGGTGCCGGCAAGACGACGCTGCTCAACCGCATTCTGAGCGAGGATCACGGGCGCAAATATGCGGTGATCGTCAACGAGTTCGGCGAGATCGGCATCGACAACGACCTCATCGTGGAAACCGATGAGGAAATCTACGAGATGAACAATGGCTGCATCTGCTGCACGGTGCGCGGCGATCTGATCCGGGTGGTGCAGAACCTGATGAAACGGCCGGGCCGTTTCGATGCGGTGATCGTGGAAACGACCGGGCTTGCCGATCCGGCGCCGGTCGCACAGACCTTCTTCATGGACGACGACGTGCGCGCCAAGTCGCGGCTCGATTCGGTCATCGCGCTGGCCGATGCCAAACATCTCCTGTTGCGGCTCAAGGACAGTCCTGAGGCCGAGGACCAGATCGCCTTTGCCGACATCGTGCTGCTCAACAAGACGGACCTCGTGGAGGCCGACGAACTCGCACATGTGGAAGCGGTTATACGGCAGATCAATCCGTCGGCACGCATTTACCGTACCAGCCGGGCCGAGGTCGATCTGAAGGAAATCCTCGAACAGGGACGCTTCGATCTGGCACGTGCCATCGAGAACGATCCGCAATTCCTCGAATTCGACGATGCCCATGTCTGCGGACCGGACTGCGATCACGATCATCATCATGATCACCATGGCCATGATCATCACGATCACCACGGGCATCACCATCACGATCACGAATGCGGCCCCGATTGCGATCACGATCATCAGCACGGTGGGCATCATCACGGTCTGGATGAGAAAATCCACGACACGACCATCGGCACGGTTTCGCTGTCGGGCGGCGAACTCGATCCGCAGAAATTCTTTCCCTGGATTCAGGCGATTACCCAAACGGACGGGCCGGACATCCTGCGCCTCAAAGGCATCGTTGCCTTCAGGGACGATCCCGAACGCTATGTGGTGCAGGGCATTCACATGATCATCGAGGGCGATCATCAGCGTCCCTGGAAGGACGATGAGCAACGCAGGAGCCGGGTGGTCTTCATCGGCCGCAATCTCGACCGCGAAAAGCTCGAGCGCACTTTCGCCGCCTGCGCGGCCTGATCTCCATGCCCTCCATCGCACCGCTCGATACGGAACCGGAAAGCCTCGGCCATGTGGAATGGGCCGGGTTCGTCGGCGGCAATCCGGTCTTTGCCGGTGTTTCAGGCGCGGTGCATCTGCTGGCCGACCGTCATCGCGTCATCGAAGCCCATGACGGCCTGCTGGCCGCCTGCCCGGGCATTGACGGCAAGGTGCTGCTGACGAGCGGCGAGGACGGCAAGGTCTGCGCCATCGACAGCACCGGCGGGCTTGCGGTGCTTGCAGAACACAAGGGCAAATGGATCGATCGGCTGGCTGCCGGTCCCGGAAGCGCCGTCGGTTATGCAGCCGGAAAGACGGCGACCGTGCTCTCCGGCAAGGACAGCAAGGAGATCGTCAGCGAACGCAGCATCGAGGGGCTTGCCTTCGCGCCGAAGGGCATGCGGCTGGCGATTGCGCGCTACAACGGAGTGGAACTGCACTGGATCAACACTGCCAGCCCGCCACAGTTTCTCGACTGGAAGGGTGCGCATACGGGCGCCGTCTTTTCACCCGATGGGCGCTACGTGGTTTCGCAAATGCAGGAAAATGCGCTGCATGGCTGGCGGCTTGCCGACGGGCGGCACATGCGCATGACCGGCTATCCGGCCAAGGTGCATAGCGTGTCCTGGTCGGTAAAGGGCAAATGGCTGGCGACCTCCGGCGCGCCGGCCGCGATTACCTGGCCGTTTTCCGGCAAGGACGGCCCGATGGGCAAGGCGCCGAAGGAACTGGGTTCCATGGGCAATCTGCTGGTGACGAAAGTCGCCTGCCATCCGCAGGAGGAGATTGTCGCCATCGGTTATGAGGACGGCATGGTGGCTGCGGTGCGCATCGAGGATGGCAAGGAGGCACTGCTGAAACGCGCCGGCAAGGGCGCAATCTCGGCACTCAACTGGGACGGGCAGGGGCGGCGGCTTGCCTTCGGCAGCGCGGCCGGAGAGGCCGGGATTATTGACCTTGGCGGGTCGCCCACCGATGGCTAAGGTTCCGCCGGGGAGCAGGAAGCAGCAATTCACGAGGTTGAAGTGGATACGATAACGCGGATGAAGGCCTATATCGAGGTTGTCGAATGCGAAGGCTATTCCGCCGCCGCCCGCAAGATGGGCCGTTCCAAGGCGCTGCTGTCGAAATATGTCCGTGAACTCGAGGATGATCTCGGCGTATTGCTGATCAACCGCACGACGCGGCAGTTTTCGCTCACCGAGGCGGGAGAGAAATACTACCGCTCCAGCATCGAAATCCTGCAACAGATCGACGAAGCGCGCGAAAGCGTTCGCGACAACGATGCGGAGGTCGACGGCACGCTGCGCATTACCGCGCCGCGCTCGCTGGGGGCGGTCGAATCGATGCTGCCGCTGGTCGAGTTCGCCAAGGCCTATCCGGCGATCCGGATGGTCGTTTCGCTCGACGACAGGGTTGCCGATCTGGTGGAAGAGCGCTTCGACGTGGCAATCCGGGTGGGCGTGCTTGCCGATTCCTCGCTGATCGCCAAGCGGCTGATGAAAAACCGGCTGCTGTTCTGCGCCACGCCGGCCTTCCTCAAGGAGCACGGCGTACCCGATCATCCGTCGCAGATCGCCGACTGGCCGAACATCATCGACACCAACTGGCGCGGGCGCAACACCTGGCCTTTCGTCGACGAAAAGGGCGAGCCGTTCACCCAGACCGTGCGCGCGGTGATGGATGTCAACGATCCGGAAGTGTGCAAGCGGGCGGCGCTTGCCGGGATCGGCGTGACCATGGTGCCGGAATTCTGCGTCGCGCGCGAACTGGCTGAGGGAAGTCTGGTTTCGATCCTCGAGGACTTCGTTGCCGAAGGGTCCGCCTTCTATGTGGTTTACCCCGACCGGCGTCACATTTCAGCCAAGGTCCGCGTGTTTGTCGATTTCATGGATGCCTGGTTCAAGAAGGAACACTGAACCGGAGACGGGGCACGAATGACGCGATATTTTCCGCTGTATGGAAATCGGCCTGCTGCCGCCAGAAAGATGCTGGCAGGCGGGCTGGCGGCTGCCCTTGGCGCAGTTGCGGTGCAGCCTGTTTGGGCACATCCCCATGTGTGGATCGAAGCCAATCTCGAAATCGTCCGCAACGACAAGGGGGAGGCCACCCAGATCCGCCACGTCTGGCGGTTCGACGAATTGTTCTCCTCCTCGCTGCTGCTCGACTTCGACAATAACGGCAATGGCCAGCTCGACGAGAAGGAACTGGAGGAAATCGCCAAGGTGACGAGGGAGTCGCTTAGCGAATACAACTTCTACACCGAGGTTCGCAGCGGGTCCGATATCGTCGATTTCTACGAGCCGGAGCCCTACATCATCGACATCAAGGACGGCCAGTTGCTGATGATCATGGCGCTGGAGCTGACCAAACCGCAGCCGATGGGCAAGGAAGGCTTCAAGGTCGCCGTGTCCGACCCGACCTACTATGTGGCGGTGGAGCTTCCCGATCCAACGGCGGTCACCGTGTCCGGCAATGGCAAGACCTGCACGTCGCAGATCGTGGTGCCGGATTTCGACGAGCTCTATGCCCGCGACGCGAAACGGCTGGAAGAACTGTTCGCCGCCGGGCCGGATGAAAAGGTCGAAGCAAGCGAAGACTATCTGACCTGGGTGGAGTTCAGTTGTCCGGCATGATCTCCCAGCGCAACCGCCTCGTCATCATGCTGCTGTTGCTGCTGGCCCTGGCGGCGATGGTGATGCTGCCGGAAGCAGCCAATGCCCAGAACTCGCTCGGTCTTGGCCAGGCCGAGCAGGCGATCAAACCGGAAGGGCCGTTTGCCGGCATATTGTTCTGGATCCAGCAGCAGCAGAAGGCCTTCTACAAGGCGATGACGGATGCGCTGAAGCTGATCCGGTCCGGAAATGGCGGCATGTGGGTCCTGATCGGGCTGAGCTTTGCCTATGGCGTTCTGCATGCTGCGGGACCGGGACACGGCAAGGTGGTCATCTCCTCCTACATGGTGGCCAATGAGGTGCAGCTTCGCCGCGGCATCCTGCTGTCGTTTGCTTCCTCCGCCATGCAGGCCATGGTCGCCATCGCCGCCATCGGCTCGATCGTGCTGTTCCTGCGAGGCCTGGGCCTGCGTCAGGCCGATCTGGCGCGCTATCTGGAAATCGCCAGCTATGCCGGCGTTACGGCATTGGGTGCCTGGCTGCTGTGGCGCAAGCTGTTCCCGGACCGCCGGACGCAAACGGTCGCGCTGGCTGCCACCGGACATGGCGCGGTTCATGTTCATCACGATCACCACCACCATGATCATCACGACCACGGACGTCACGATCACGGGCATCACGGCCATACCCATCACGCCCCTGCCCATCACGGGCATGAAGGCCATCATCATGGGCATGATCACCATCATGGCGATGTCTGCTCGGAATGCGGCCATGCCCATCTGCCGGACCCTTCGCTGCTCGAGGGGCGCATGGGGATCAGGGAAGCCTGGACGGCGGTCTTTGCCGTCGGCTTGCGGCCCTGCACGGGCGCGCTGATCGTGCTGACGTTCTCCTTTCTCAACGGGCTGTATCTGGCCGGAATACTGTCTGCCTTCGCCATGGCGGTCGGCACGGCCATCACGGTTTCCGCCATCGCCACCCTGGCGGTCACTGCAAAGAACGTCGCCCTGCGGCTGAGTTCCGGCAGCGAACTTCGCAGCGGCATCTACCGCGCCATAGAGATCGGCGGAGCTGCCCTGATTTTTGTCATGGGGCTGACTCTTCTTGCTGCAGCCTATTACGGCTGACGGCAGTTTCCACTCATATGCACAACAATGAGGCAGGTTGCCTGCTTTGCGGGCACGGACTCGTGCTGCCCCGTTGCAAATCTTCCGACAGATTGCCGCACAGCACTTGCACAGGTTGAGAAATTGTACTGTATTGCGGCGACGCGGGCCGGTTCGGGAGGAAGCATCGAACCCGGTTCCGGTTGGGAATAATCATTTAGTACCCGTAAGTTTCTAAGGAGGAAAACTACATGGATCGTCGTTCATTTATCAAGAAAGCCGGCCTTGTCGGCGGCGGAGCAGCCGCATCGACGCTTGCCGCACCGGCGGTGGCGCAGGCCACGAAGGATATGGTCATCGTTTCGACCTGGCCGAGGGACTTCCCCGGTCTGGGCATCTCGGCCCAGCGCCTTGCAGCCCGCATCGAGGAACTGACCGAAGGCCGAATCAAGACGCAGTATTTTGCAGCCGGCGAGCGTGTCGGTGCACTTGATGTGTTCGACGAAGTGGCATCGGGCAACTCTCAGGCCTATATCGGCGCCGACTACTACTGGACCGGCAAGCATCCGGCGCTCGCCTACTTCACCGCCGTTCCGTTCGGCATGACCTTCGGCGAGATCAATGCCTGGATCCTCTATGGCGGCGGCATGGATCTTTGGGACAAGGTTCAGGACCAGTTCGGTCTGAAAGGCCTTCCCGCCGGCAGCACCGGCACCCAGGCCGGTGGCTGGTTCAACAAGGAGATCAACTCCGCAGACGACTTCAAGGGCCTGAAAATGCGCATTCCGGGACTTGGCGGCCAGGTGCTGTCGAAGCTCGGCGCATCCACCGTTTCGCTTCCCGGCGGCCAGATTTACGAGAACCTCGTATCGGGCTCGATCGAGGCAACCGAGTGGGTCGGTCCGTACAACGACTACTTCATGAAGTTCTACGAAGCCACCAAGTACTACTACACCGGCGGCATGCACGAGCCGGGAGCCCAGCTCTCTCTCACCTCCAACAAGTCCTGGTGGGGCGCTCTCACTGACTGGGAAAGAGCCGCGATCACCGCTGCTGCCCTGGAAGAGAACGCAGGCTCCTACTACGAAACCCTCGCGCTCAACGGTGAATATCTCAACAAACTCGTCGACGAGCAGGGCGTTGAAGTGCGCGCGTTCTCCGACGATGTCTGGGATGCCTTCGGCGATGCTGCAAAAGCCGTCTTCGAGGAAACGCGTGCGCATTCCGCACTCGCTGCCGAAGTGGACGATGCAGTGCAGGCGAAGATGCGCGAGATCGGTACCGCTTTCGCGCTGTTCGAAGGCCAGTACACCAACCAGCGCAACCGCGTGCTCGGCATCGGCGAATAATCCGCCATTGTCTGACGGACACACAGGGACGGGGTTTATCCCCGTCCTTGCTCCTGTATGCGCTCCCCGGCAAGGGGACTGACAAACCGCAAACGCAGCAGGTCAAATCATGCCAGGCGAATACCGCGACATTGAAATCTTGCGTCAGGGCGAGGCTGCAACGGGCCACAGGATATTCGGCTGGGTAGTCCTCGCGGCCATGACGGCCTTTCTGATCAACAACGTTCTGGAAGTGGGCTTCGGTTTTCCGGGCCTTACCGAAATATTCTCGGGATCGGCCGGTGCCTGGGTTCCTGCCCTGGTTTATGTGGCGCTGGCCGCCCTTGCGATTGCCAATGTGCTGCGCACCCCGTCACGCACCTTGCGCATGGATGCGCAATCGATCCACAACTTCAATATCTATCTCATTCGCGCGTTGTTCTTCGCGGTTTTCTTCGTCGGCATTGCCGATGCGGCGATCGCGCTGCTGCGCACCGAAAGCCTGCTTGAGCCGCTGTTCGGCCAGGACCTCGCCAGAAATCTCGGCCGGGCAAACTGGGTGGGCCCTGTCGTCCACATGCCGCTGGTGGTTCTCGGTTTCATCGTGGCGGTGTTTACCCGGACGCTTGGCTTCACCTGGCTGGCGCTGCTGATCGTGGTTGCGGAACTTCTGATTGTCATCTCGCGGTTCGTCTTTTCCTACGAACAGGCGCTGATGGCCGATCTGGTTCGCTACTGGTATGCCGCGCTTTTCCTGTTTGCCTCGGCCTATACCCTCTTCGACGAGGGACATGTACGCGTCGACATCCTCTATGCGTCTTTCACCAGACGGCGAAAGGGCACGATGAATGCCATCGGCACGGTGCTGCTCGGAATGGCCACCTGCTGGGTGATCCTGGCAATCTGCTTCAACGGCAAGCAGTCCATCGTCAACGCTCCGGTCATGAATTTCGAAGTCTCGCAGGCCGGTCCCTTCGGCATGTATGCCAAATACCAGATGGCCGCTTTCATAGCGCTGTTTGCCGTCACCATGCTGATCGAGTTCGTAAGCTACTATTTCGAGGCGGTCGCGGATCATCGCGACGAGCCCGGTCATCGCAACACCGAATCTGTTTCGGCGCATTAGCGGAGAGGGCTGGCCGTTGGAAATCTATTTTCTTCTTCTACTGATCCTCATAATGGCCGCCGCCCTGGGCTCGGGTTATCCCGTGGCCTTCGCGCTGCCGGGTGCCGCGATCGTCACCGTCGTGCTGGCTGCCCTCACGGGCTACCTGTTTGCCGGTTCGACGGATGCCTTCTTCCATACCGGTGGTCCGCAGCAATGGCTGTCGGCGGGTGTCACCAACCTGCGAGGGGTCTACTGGGAGGTGGAGCGGGACACGCTGATCGCCATTCCGCTGTTCATCTTCATGGGCATCACGCTGCAGCGCTCGAAAATCGCCGAGGACCTGCTGGTGACAATGGCGCAGCTTTTCGGCCCCGTGCCGGGTGGCCTCGGCATTTCCGTCGTGTTTGTCGGTGCGCTGCTCGCGGCCACCACCGGCATCGTCGGTGCGACGGTTGTCGCCATGGGCCTGATTTCGCTGCCGGCGATGATGCGCAACAAGTATTCGACCCCGCTGGCGACCGGCACGATCGCCGCATCGGGAACGCTGGGCCAGATCATTCCGCCTTCCATTGTGCTCATCATCCTTGCCGACCAGCTTGCATCCGCCGTCGATCAGGCAAGCACCACCCGCAAGGCGCTCTACAAGGCGGCGACCGGCGAAATTACCATGCCGTCGGCCTTTGACGTGATCTCCACCAGTGCTGGCGAGATGTTCCTCGGTGCGCTGGTTCCCGGTCTGGTGCTGGTGCTGCTCTACATGGCCTACATTCTGATCTTCGCAATCCTGAAACCGTCCGTGGCACCGGCGGTTCATCATGGCGGAAAATTCGACGGCGCCTTCTGGGGCAAGGTTTTCATCACGCTGGTGCCGCCGCTTACCCTCATCTTTCTCGTGCTGGGCTCGATCATCGGCGGTATCGCGACGGTCAACCAGGCAGGCGCCATCGGTGCGGCGGGCGCGATGATTATGGCCGGCTACCGCCTCTATGGCGGTGGCAGAATGACCTATGTGCCCGCGCTCATCGGGCTTGCCGGACTCGTCGTGATCGCCCTTGCGCTGAAGAATTTCGAGATGAACCTGAAAGCGGTCGACACCACCAACGACTGGATCGGCATTCAGGTCGGTATTTTCGGCACCATACTGCTTGTCACGTCGCTCATCTGGAGCGGCATCCGCATCCGCAAAATCGAGAACACGCTTGCCGGCATCATGCTGGAAACCGCAAAGACGACGGCGCTGGTGTTCATCATCCTGCTGGGCGCCGCCATGCTGACGGCGGCCTTCCGGGCGTTCGGCGGAGAGGACCTCGTTCGCGACTTCCTCGATTCCCTGCCGGGCGGCTTCTGGGCGAAATTCGTCATCGTCATGGCGGTCATCTTCGTCCTCGGCTTCTTCCTCGATTTCATCGAGATTGCGGTTGTGGTCGTGCCCATCGTGGCGCCGATCCTGCTTGCCGATCCGTCTGCCAATGTGACCGCCGTGTGGCTTGGCGTAATGATCGGCCTCAACATCCAGACATCGTTTCTGACGCCGCCCTTCGGGTTTGCCCTGTTCTATCTGCGCGGGGTTGCGCCCGCCGCGGTCAAGACGTTGCAGATATACAAGGGTGTCATCGCCTTCATTCTGCTGCAGCTTCTGGCTCTGGGGATCGTTGGCTACTATCCGCCGCTGGCGAACTATCTTCCCGCCCGCGTGTCCTTCCTGTCGGAGACCGCCCCGCCGCCGCGCAATCCGAAGCTGCAATACTGCATCGAGCAGTATGTTTCCGAACGGTTCCAGGAGGACGGCGCGCAATTGCAGGCAGCGCATGCTGCAGCCGGCAATATCGATCTCTCCTTCCTGCCGCCCGATCTCGCCAAGGGATTTGCCGAAGGGGTGGAGAAGGCATCCAATGCGCAGGCCCTGCTGGATGAAGCCCATGCGGCCGGTCAGGCAATTACCGATGCGTCGCCTGCCTATCGTGTCGTTCATACCAAGGTCCGTGATCTGGAGGCCGTGATCCGGGGCATCGACGAGCACATCGCCGAGTTGCGTTCGGAGATCAACCGGCTGCCGGGCGAGGCGAATGCGGCGGCGCGCGAAACGCGGCAGGCCGAGACCGGAACCCTGGAAGCGGAGAAGGAAGGGCTACTTGCCCAGATCCCGGCTGATTGGGCCGCCACCTACAAGTCATACAGCGGCCTTATTAAGGCCGAGGAAAAGGCACTCAATGCCTACCGCAAGAACTCGGACCAGGCATATGGCGATATCGCCGACGTCGTGACCAAGCTGAAGGGAAGCGTCCGCTTCCTCGAACTCGGAGACGAATTGACGGCACTCTCCGGCCGCATCGGCAGCGGCGATCCGGAAGCCCTCGCGGCCGAGGTCGGCCTGCTCGCCGACAAGTTCGGCGAAGTGGAAGGCGCATCCAAGGTGCGTTCGGAGATTTCCAAGGTCCGCCGGGCGCTGGAAGCAAAGAACCCCGATTCCGCCAAGGCCGCTGCCGCGATGGCGGCCGCTTCGCAGCTTTATGACGAGCAGAAGGACTGGCGCGCCAAGGCGGGCTCCGTCCTGCCGCAGATGGAGGCTTATGAGGCTGCAATCCGCAACACGATCGGCGTTCGTACGCTGGATCGCATGCCGCGGGAAGTTGCCCTCGATGTTGCAAGCTGCAGCGCCGTCCACCGCGACATTTCGCTCAATTTCTGAGGACGGGCAGCCGGGTTCCGGCTCCGGCTGAGGCATTATGCCTAAATCGGAGCACGCCGGCCTGCTTGACCTTTGCCGAAGGAACCCTAGAACCGTTCCAACTCGAATGCAGAGGTCCGGTTCATGAGTGTATCCGTCAAGGGCGCCAAGGCGGCCGACAGGCGTGAAGCCAATTATCGCAAGCAGGGGCCGCTTCCGGCGGACCACCCTTCCGTCGCCACCGGAAAGGTCGGTGTGCTGCTGGTCAATCTCGGCACGCCCGATGGCCACGACAAAAAGAACATGCGCAAATATCTGGAAGAGTTCCTGACCGATGCGCGTGTTATCGAGTGGCCAAAGCTGCTGTGGTATCCGATCCTGTATGGCATCGTGCTCAATACGCGGCCGAAAAAGTCGGGTGCGGCCTATGAAACGATCTGGAACAAGGAACTCGATGAATCGCCGCTGCGTACCATCACCCGGTCGCAAAGCGACAAGCTTGCCGTGGTATTCAGCAGCCACGACCGGGTGATCGTCGATTGGGGCATGCGCTATGGCAAGCCTTCCATCGCCTCGCGGCTGGAAGCGTTGCAGGCGCAGGGCTGCGAGCGCATCCTGGTGTTTCCGCTCTATCCGCAATACAGCGCAGCGACCACGGCAACGGTCAACGACAAGGCGTTCGAACATCTGATGAGCCTGCGCTGGATGCCTGCAATGCGCACCGTGCCGCCCTATCATGACGATCCGGTCTATATCGATGCATTGGCGGCGTCGATCGAGCAACATCTGGCAACGCTCGATTTCGAGCCGGAGAAGGTCATCGCCTCCTATCACGGCATCCCGATGAGCTATTTCAGGAAAGGCGACCCCTATCACTGTCATTGCCAGAAGACCTCCCGCCTGCTTGCAGAACGCCTCGGCTGGGGGGATGGCCGGTTGCTGACCTGTTTCCAGTCGCGCTTCGGCCCTGAGGAATGGCTGCAGCCCTATACGGACAAGACCGTCGAGCAGCTGGCAAAGGACGGGGTGAAGAACCTTGCCGTTTTCAATCCCGGCTTCGTGGCCGATTGTCTTGAGACGCTGGAGGAGATCGCCGGGGAGGGGGAGGAAATCTTCCATGAACATGGCGGAACGAACTTCACGCACATTCCCTGTCTCAACGACAGCACGGAAGGCATGAAAGTGCTCGAAACGATGGTGCGACGGGAGCTTTCCGGCTGGATTTGACAGGCTGGATCCCGGTTGAATGACTGCCGGCCGTGTCCGGTTTTCTTTGTAAAGAAAGCGCGCAAATCCTATATGAATGGATATCGTATCTGTCCGACGGGGCGTCAGGCCCCGGCTGACGGATTTGTATCAGCGGAGGAAGCGCAATGCCGGAATTAATGGGTTTCGACTTGTGGGTGATCGCGGCTGCGGTCGTTCTCATCATCATCCTGATTGCCGGCGTCAAGCAGGTGCCTCAGGGTTACAACTACACCGTCGAGCGCTTCGGCCGCTATGTGCGAACGCTCGGGCCGGGTCTCAACCTGATCATTCCGGTCATCGACCGGATCGGCGCCAAAATGAACATGATGGAACAGGTGCTCGACGTGCCGACCCAGGAGGTCATCACACGCGACAACGCCACCGTCAGCGCCGACGGGGTGGCCTTCTACCAGGTGCTCGACGCGGCACGGGCAGCCTATGAGGTTCGCGGGCTTGAAAACGCCATCCTCAACCTGACCATGACCAACGTTCGCACCGTGATGGGCTCGATGGACCTTGATGAGCTACTGTCCAAGCGCGACGATATCAACGCCCGCCTGCTGACCGTGGTGGATGAAGCCACCACACCCTGGGGCGTCAAAGTCACCCGCATCGAGATCAAGGACATCGCGCCGCCCAAAGATCTGGTCGATTCCATGGCGCGGCAGATGAAGGCCGAACGCGACAAGCGGGCGTCGATCCTCACCGCCGAGGGCGAACGACAAGCCGCGATTCTAGCGGCGGAAGGCCAAAAACAGGCCGCGATTTTGGAAGCGGAAGGCCGCAAGGAATCCGCGTTCCGCGATGCCGAGGCCCGTGAACGGCTAGCCCAAGCGGAGGCTCGTGCCACCCTGATGTTGTCGGAAGCGATTGGCAAAGGCAACATACAGGCCATCAACTACTTCGTGGCACAGAAATACGTGGAGGCAGTTGCAAAATTGGCGACATCGCCCAACCAGAAAGTATTGTTGATGCCGCTGGATACCTCGGGTCTGATTGGCACCTTGGCCGGTGTCGCCGAACTGGCGCAAGAGGCGCTGGGCAAGACGGGGGTACGCTCGTGAACGCTTGGTTGTTGGAACCCCTCTATTGGAACTGGTGGCTGCTGGGCGTAATCCTGATGGCCATCGAAGCCATCGCCCCCGGATTCTTTTTCCTATGGATGGGGGTCGCGGCGTTGCTGGTGGGGTTGGTCCTGACGGTACTGCCCGACCTGGCCTGGACATGGCAAGTGCTGTTGTTTGCGGTATTG
>JAMLIH010000088.1 GCA_023954255.1 Phyllobacteriaceae bacterium
CATATTATCCGGATCGCACTCCGGCCGGCTTCGCCGGTTCTATTTGCCGTCGAGACGGTCCTTCGCGGGCCAGATCAGCGATTCAGCCGTATAGACCAGCACGGCAAGGCCCACCGCGCCCATCGCAGCGATACCCAGGAACACGATGACATCTATGGGCCCGCCGAGGTCGGAGATGTGCGACTTGGTGACCCACAGCACGAACAGTACCGCCGCCACCGCGCCGAAAGGCATGGAAAGCTGCGCCCAGAGAAACTTGCGCCAGGAAACCGCCCGGTCGCGGATCAGCACATACAGATAGGCAACCGTCACCACGACGGCCACGGCGACCATCATCCAGAATAGCACGCCACCGAACATTTCCTCGAAAACCGCAATCAGGGTTCCAACCGTCATATCCTTCATGGCCGTTCTCCTCAGGCTTCGCCGCGCAGCATGGCATTGTAGGTCGGCTTGAGCGCCAGTTCCTTCATCAGCCAGCTGATCCACAATTCCTCCAGCGGCGCGATGATGCCGGGGAAGGACGGGGTGAGATTGTTGTTGTAGTCGAACTCGACCAGCATCGCCCGGCCGATCTTCGTGATCATCGGGCAGGAAGTGTAGCCGTTGTATTCGGCATCGGCGGTATCGCTGGCAATCGACGCCACCAGATGCGCCTCGACCACCGGCACCTGCCACTTGACGCTGGCAGCCGTCTTGCCCTTGGGAACGCCGGCGACATCGCCGACGGCAAAGACTTCCGGGAAGCGGCGGTGGCGCAGGGTCTTCTGGTCGACCTCGACCCAGCCCTGATCGACCCACTTGTCGGCCCAGGAAAGCCCCGACTGGCGCACCACATCCGGCGCGCGCTGCGGCGGAATGACATGCAGGTAGTCGTAGCCCATTTCCTTGTCGCCCTCGGGCGTGGCGAAGGTGGCGATCTTCTGGCCCGGCTCGATGCGCTTCAGCACATGGGAGAGCGCGGGCGCAATTCCCCGGTCGCCGAACAGCATGCGCACCTTCTCGGCAACGATGGGCACGCCGAACAGCGCATCGTTGTTGTTGGCATAGGTGATCTCGATCTTGCCGCCATTGCCCTTGCGCTTGGCGATATCGTCGATCAGGAAGGTGTGCTTGAGCGGAGCGCCGGCGCATTTCATTTCCGTTGCGGGCCGCGTGAAAATGCCGACGCCACCTTCTTCGGTGAAGCGGCCTGCCGCTTCCCAGGTGCGGGCGGCAAAATCGGGATTGGCGTAAAGGGCGCCGATACCGTCCTTGCCGATGAGATCGGGCGAAAAGCCCTCGATGGCGTCATAGTCGAGCACCAGGCCGGGCGCGACGACGAGATAATCATATTCCAGCGTCTTGCCGCCGCTGGTGCGCACCTTCCTGCCGACGGGGTCGATCTCGGTAGCTGCTTCGGCCACCAGTTCGGCCTCCTTCGGCAGCCAGTCCGTGGTTTCACTAACCACGTAATTGGCAGGCTTCAGCCCCGTGGCCACCAGCGTCAGACCCGGCTGGTAGAGATGCTCCTTGCGTGGATCGACCAGCGTGATCTTGGCGCCGTCGAGACGCCGCACCAGCCGGTTGGAAAGCGCAGCACCCGCCGCGCCCGCACCGATGATGACGATGCGCGCATTGGTCTTGACGGCTTCAGCCGAAGCACTGCCGGCTGAAAGCGGCAAGGCCGCCATGCCTGCCGCGCCGGCGCTCAGGCCGAGAAACTGTCTTCTGTTTGTCTTCATGGGACTGCCCTCCCGCAGGAAAATTTCAGACATGGGAGAAGCCGTTACATCGGCTTCTTCTTATATAAGAGAATAATTATGCAATGCCATGGGCGCACCGCCTTGATTCAGGTCAAAAGACATATTTTGCATGTGCCTTTTGTGAAAAAGGCCGGCTTTCGCCGGCCTTTCCCATTCCGGGATGGGGTTCCCGGAACAACCAACGGGCTTGGTCAGTTGTCCTCTTCGGTCAGTTTGCGGTCTTCCTGCAGCTCAAGCCACATGGCGTTGATGACCGCGAAGGCAGCGGCAAGCGGCAGACCCAAAAGCCAGGCGAAATACCACATGGTTCTTTCCTTTCCTCAATAGACGGATTCGCTGTTGCCGGTGATATCGGCCTCGGTCACCTTGCCCCACAGCACCTTGTAGACCCAGGCGGTGTAGAGAAGGATGATCGGCATGAAGATCAGCGTCACCACCAGCATGACGAACAGCGTCTGATGCGAAGACGAGGCGTCCCATACCGTCAGTGACGACTTCGGATCGATCGACGACGGCAGAATGAAGGGAAACATGGTGAGCCCCACCGTCGAGATGATGCCGAAAATGCCGAGTTTCGACCACAGCAGGGCTGAGACCTCACCATCACCGCGCAGTTTCATCACGGCCATCGCCATGCCGAGAAAGCCGAGAATGGGCGCAATCGCGATCCACGGGCGTGCCGAATAGGCGGCAAGCCAGCTGACGTCGCGCGCCACCTCGGAGTGCAGCGGGTTGGAATGACCGTTTGCCGCCACCTCGCTGGTGATGCGGTAGCCGTCGATTCCGAAGGCAAGCCACAGACCGGCAAGCGCAAAGGTTGCGATGGCGACCAAACCCGCCACCGTTCCGATGCGCCGTGCCCGGCCCGCCACCGGATCTTCCGCCTTCAGCGCCAGCCAGGCAGCACCATGCATCGCCAGCATCGCAAGCGACACGACGCCAGCCAGCAGGGCGAACGGATTGAGCAGGCCGAGAAACTTGGCATAAAACGCGCCTTCATACATCGGGAACAGATCATCGGTCAGCCGGAAGGGTACGCCCTGCAGCACATTGCCGACGGCAACGCCGAAGATCAGCGCCGGCACCGCGCCGCCGGCGAACAGCGCCCAGTCCCAGCCATTGCGCCAGGCAGCGCTTTCGCGCTTGGAGCGGTATTTGAAGCCGACCGGGCGCAGGATCAACGCTGCCAGCACGGTGAACATGGCAAGGTAGAAGCCCGAGAAGGACACCGCATAGAGCGGTGGCCAGGCGGCGAAGATGGCGCCGCCGCCCAGAATGAACCAGACCTGGTTGCCTTCCCAGACCGGGCCGACCGTGTTGATGGCGATGCGCCGTTCCACATCGGTTTTTGCGACGAAAGGCAGCAGGGCGCCGACCCCCATGTCGAAACCGTCGGTAAGTGCGAAGCCGATCAGCAGAACGCCCAGAAGCAGCCACCAGATGACGCGAAGCGTATCGAAAGAGATGAGTTCGTAGAGAATCATGGTCCTTACTCCGCAGGCATGGTTACAGGAACGTTGCCGTCATGGGTGCGCAGCCGGTGTTCATGGCGCGCCATCCAGTTTTCCGTTTCCTTCACATCCATGTACGGACCCTTGCGGATGTACTTGATCATCAGGCCCATCTCGATGATGAACAGGATGGTGTAGAAGGTGACGAAACCGGCAAGCGTGATCAGCAGGTCGGCGACCGACAGATGCGAGACCGACATCACCGTCGGCAGCACGCTGTCCACCGTCCAGGGCTGGCGGCCGTATTCGGCGACGAACCAGCCGAGCTCGGCGGCAATCCACGGCGTCGGGATGATGATCACCGCAAACCACAGCGCCCAGCGCGGGAACCGCATGCCGCGGAAACTCGCCAGCCAGAAGAAATAGGCCATCACGGCGATGAAGGAGAAGCCGAGGCCGACCATCAGGCGGAATGCCCAGAACAGCGGCCAGACCGTCGGCACGGTGTCGTTGGCGGCCATGACGATCTGTTCTTCGGTGGCTTCGCGCGGATCTTCCACATAGCGGCGCAGCAGCATGGCAAAGCCGAGATCGCCACTGTGTTCCTCGAACACCCTCTTGGTTTCTTCGTCCACATCGCCACGCGCCTCACGCACTTTCAGCAGCGCGTCATAGGCGGTGATGCCCGAGCGGATGCGCGCCTCCGCATTCTCCACCAGCTGGTCGATACCCGGGATTTCCCGCGTCAGGGAGCGTGTGCCGATCAGACCCATCACATAGGGAATGTGAATGGCATACCGGGTCTCCTTCGCTTCCTGGTCGGGGATGCCGATCAGGGTGAAGGAGGCTGGCGCTTCCTGTGTCTCCCACATGCCTTCGATGGCGGCGAGCTTCATCTTCTGGGAGTGGGTGGCCGAATAGCCCGATTCATCGCCGAGAACGACGACGGAAAGCGCCGAAAGCAGGCCGAAGCTTGCAGCCACCGCAATCGAGCGGCGGGCAAGTTCCACATGCCGGTTCTTCAGAAGATACCAGGCTGAAACCCCGAGCACGAAGACGGAGGCGGTCACATAGCCGGCCGAAACCGTGTGCACGAATTTCGCCTGCGCCACCTCGTTGAACAGCACTTCGAAGAAGCTCGTCATCTCCATGCGCATGGTCATGGGATTGAACTCGGCGCCGACCGGGTTCTGCATCCAGCCATTGGCGATCAGGATCCACAGCGCCGAGAAGTTGGAGCCGATCGCCACCAGCCAGGCAACGACCAGATGCTGCACCTTGGTGAGCTTGTCCCAGCCGAAGAAGAACAGGCCGACGAAGGTGGCTTCGAGGAAGAAGGCCATCAGGCCCTCGATCGCCAGCGGCGCGCCGAAGATGTCGCCGACATAGTGGCTGTAATAGCTCCAGTTCATGCCGAACTGGAACTCCATGGTGATGCCGGTGGCGACCCCCAGGACGAAGTTGATCCCGAACAGCGTTCCCCAGAACTTGGTCATCTGGCGCCAGATCGGGCGGTTTGTCATCACATAGACCGTTTCCATGATGGCCACCACGATCGACAGACCGAGCGTCAGCGGCACGAAAAGGAAATGGTACATGGCAGTCATCGCGAACTGCAGGCGCGACAACTCTACAACGCCGAATTCCATTGAAATGTCCTTTCGCACTTAAACATGTAACTTGAAAACATGTTTTAGTTTCTCATGCTCCCCTCAGGCCGCACCCGCCTTGATCCATGTCAAATAGATATATTGCAGATGCGTCTTTTACCCATGCCGCCCGCTGTCGCAGCAGGTCAGGTCCCTGACCGGGACGTTTTCGGGGAAATGCGGATGATGCGACCGGCAACGTCCTGCTCCGCCTTGCGGTGGGAAGCGATGAGAATGGCGGCTTGCGGCAGATAGTGGCGTATGCCGACGAGAGCGGCTTGCGCCGTTGCCCGGTCGAGGCCCTCGGTCGGTTCGTCCAGCAGCAGGATCTGCGGATGGCGCAGCAGCAGCCGGGCAAGCGCCAGGCGGCGGCTCTCGCCACCGGATAGCCCGCTGCCCGATTCGCCCAGCAGGCTGGAAAGCCCGCCGCGGGCGCGAATTGCCTCATCGAGCCGGACCACGGCGAGCACATCCCAGGCTTCCTCTTCACTGGCTTGGGGAGCACCGAGCCGCAATGCATCCAGAACGCTGCCGCTCAGCAGGGCGCTGCGCTGAGGCAGCAGGCCGAGCTTCTGCCGCAGCCGCGCCTCCGGCATGCCGGTCAACGCCTCGCCACCGACCCTTACCCCGCCATGTGACGGCTGCATGATGCCGGCGGCAAGCGCCAGCAGGGTCGACTTGCCGCAACCACTCGGACCCGTCAGCGCGACGGTTTCACCGGCTTTCACGTCGAGGCTGAAATGCTCGACTACCGGCCGTCCGGCGCCACGATGGGTGAAACCGACATCGCGGAAGGAAAGCACCGCCCCGCCGCTGTCCACGGTTGCAGCAGCCACAGGGGTTTCGGCAGGCCTGACCCCTTCCGGCACCTCCTGGAGCATCGGTGCCACCCGCCTTGCCGCGTCCACCATCTTGCCGAACTCGGTAAAGCCGCGCCTGAGCGGCATGACGGTTTCCCCCAGCGCCAGCACGGCGAAAAAGGCAAGCGCGGCAAACGCCGCACCCGTCATGCCCGATTGCGCCAGAAAGATGCCCAGCGCCAGCACCGCGCCACCCGTCACCGTTTCGGCAAGGGATATCAGCAGGCCGGAATTGCGCTCCAGCCGGTCGGCCTCGGCAAGCGCGATACGCGACCGCCGGTCGGCATCGAGCACATGTTCGCACTGCGCCTGCAACCGGCCCGCGATGGCCAGTTCCGTTCGTCCGCGCAGAAGATCGATGACCCGCATGCGAAAGGCATTCTGTGCGGTGTGTGCCCGGCGGGCAGGTTTGCGCGAGCGTAGCAGCAGCAGGAGAAGTGCCGCCAGCGTCAGCGGCACCAGCCCTGCCAGGACGGCAAGGCTCATCCAGCCGTGAACAAGATACCGGATCGTAACGAGTGTAACCGTCAGGGTGATCCCCGCCGCCAGCAGCGGAATGACCAGCCGCAGCGCCACGCCGTCCAGCGCATCCACATCGCTCGTCAGCCGGTTCAACTGCACAGAGGCGCGGAAGGCCGCGGTCTTTTCATGGGGCAGGCGCAGCATGCCCTTGAGCAGTTCGACCCGAAGCGCGGCAAGGCTTCTCAGGGTGGCGTCATGGGTCAGCATGCGCTCGCCATAGCGCGCCACGGTGCGCCCCAGCGCCAGAAACCGCACTCCGGCGGAAGGCCGGAAAACATCGAAGGCGATCCCCAGTCCGGCCAGCCCGGCGATGCCCGCCGCCGTGATGAACCAGCCGGAAAGGCCGAGCAGCCCGACGCCCGCCAGCAATACCGCCACCGCCAGCAGCGTGCCGCGTGTCAGCGACCACCACTCACGCGCCCAGATGCTCCGAACTATCTTCCACAGCGGCCTCATCGCACATCTCCGATGACGATACGGCGATCCATCTTTTCCGCCAGTGCCATGTCATGGGTGGCGACGATGACGGCTGCGCCGCCCTCGGCCATCTCGATCAGACCGGCGGTGACCAGCTCCGCCGTCTCCTCATCGAGATCGGCAGTCGGCTCGTCGGCCAGTACCAGCTTCGGCTTGGCGGCGATGGCGGCAGCGATGGTGAGCCGCCGTGCCTCGCCACCCGAGACGCCATGGCCGGTCTCGCCGATCCGGGTCAACAAGCCGCGCGGCAGACGGGAGACAATGCCCCCGGCAGCAGCCAGTTCCAGCGCATGGTCGAGATCGGCCGCATCTTCCTCCTGCACTCCCTGCAGCAGATTGGCACGCAGGCTGGCATTGAGGAAATGCGGCGTCTGTCCGATCCAGGCGATGCCCGCCCGCCAGGCATCGGCGGTATCGTCATCCAGCGGCCGGCCGGCAATTTCCACCGCACCGGCAGAAGGCCTCGCCAGCCCGGCGAGAAGGGCCAGCAGGGTCGATTTTCCGGCGCCGCTGTCACCGACAATTGCGATCTTCTCGCCCGGCCCCTTTCCGCCAATGGCAATCCCCAGATCGGGAAAGTGCAGTTCGCCACCTGCCGGCGTCCTGTAGCGAACTCCACGGGTGATCAACCGGCCGGGCTGCGCAAGCTGTGCCGAGGTGCCGCCCGTCCCGGCAATTGTCCTGGCCGGTGCCGCTTCTGCCGCTGCCAGTTCCCCGGCTACGGCCTGCGCTGCCGCCTTGTCATGCCAGGCAGCCGCCAGATCGCGGATCGGCTGGTAGAATTCCGGCGCCAGCAGCAGCAGAAAAATACCCTCGAACAGGGTAAGCGGCGTGCCATAGGCACCGAAGGAAATTTCTCCCAGCAGGGCAAACCCGACATAGACCGCCATCAGCGCGACGCCGATGGCCGAAAACAGTTCCAGCACGGTTGAGGAAAGAAACGCGATGCGCAGCACCGCCATGGTCTTCGCCCTGAGCGCCTCGGCACCCTGCGCCAGACCTTCCACCGTTCGCTGCGAGGCATCGAGCAGGCGGATATCGGTCATCGCGCGCAGGCGTTCGGTCAGCAGCGTGTTGAGCGTGCCCACTTCCTGCATCTGCCGCTCGCTCGCCTCGCGGGCTGCCAGCCCGACCAGGATCATGAACACCGGAATGAGCGGCCCGGTAACAAGCAGGATCACCCCTGCCACCCAGGAGATCGAAAAGGCGATTGCTACAATGACCACCGGCAGAATGCGCGTGCGCAGCATGGCCGGCCGGTATCGCGTGATGTAGGGGCCGAGTGCCGCGATCTTTTCGGCCGCCAGGGAAGCGACTTCCGCCGACGCGCTTGCGCCGCTCAGGGGAGACCGCAAGCTTTCGCGCGCAATCAGCTTCTCACGCTCCGCCGCCATGGCGCCTTGCGCCGCCTCGAAACCGAGCTGCCCGGCGCGCCAGCCGGTCAGCGCCCGCACCGCACCGAGAAGGAGAAAGGCCGATATGGCAATCCAGGAGGGAACCAGCCCGGGTCTTTCCGCGGCAAGTGCGGAAAAAACATCGGCCACCAGCGCCGCCTGGCCATACCACAGCAGCGCAGCCAAAACCGAAAGCAGCCCGGCGCTGCGGAGCTGCGACGAAACCGGAACGGTGATCGCATCAAGCCGCGCCCGGGTGGCCGGCTTCTCTTTTTCCTCGGCCGCGGCCATGGTGTTGTCCCGGTACGATGTTTTCAGAATGCATATTTACGGTGGCAAGGCTGCCATATGATCTGGATCAAGTCACCTTGAGTAAAAAGATGCAAATGTGCCGCAGATTTTGACGAAGAGCCGCCCATGCGACTGACGATCCGTACCAATCTCGCCATGCGAACCCTGATGGTTTGCGCCACCAACCCGGAAGAAACCGTGCGCAAGAGCGAGGTTGCGGAACTGTGCAATGCGTCCGAGAACCATCTCGGCCAGGTGGTGCGCCTGCTTGCCCAGCACGGCTTCATTGCCGCCATGCGCGGCCGCCATGGCGGCATCCAGCTTTCCCGCCCGGCAGACGAGATCAATGTCGGCGCGGTCTTCCGCATGTTCGAATTCGAGCATCCCTTTGCCGAGTGTTTCGAAGGCGGCGGCAATACCTGCCCGCTGATTTCCTGCTGCTGGCTGCGCCCCGCGCTGAAACGGGCCGTCGAGGCCTTCTACCAGTCGCTCGACAAGCTCAGCCTCGCCGATCTGGTGTCCGGCAATACGGAGCTGCAGCAGGTGCTCTGCCTGTCCTCCCTGTCGATGAACTGCGAAAGGGTTTCCGCCGGGCAGGCACACGCCTGACCGGGAAACCGAGCCCGCAAACGCAAAAAGCCCGCCTGAGAGGCGGGCTCGTGAATGTTGGTTCAGCGGCGGAATCTGCATAACTCACCGCCTCGCTAACCCCAGCGGTTGTTTTCCTTGCCCAGCCCCGAGTCGCGAACGAATTTCAAATCGACGCTTTCCGAGAGATCCTTGATGGCAACATCTTTGGAAGCGGCGTTGATACTCATAATCAAACGATGATGATCCAGCCTCTCCAGGGCGTGATTGCTGCACAATGAAATCCATATATCCAACAGCTTCATCGCATTTGGCGTGTTGTTGAAATATATAAAGCAAGCCGCCCACGGTAATTTTGAGTTCCGGTCGTTTTTGATAAGGCCCACATCCCAATCCCCTGCCGGAAAATCAATTGCTTCCAGAATCACGGAATCGGCATCCAGCCAGATGACGGGCCTGTTGAGGGTCAGCAACTTGAATTTGATGAAGCTTGGCTTGAACAGGGATGCTGCTCTTCTGTCGCATGCCGGGATGGTTTCAAAGTCATGATCCAGTTTGAGACCGCCAAGGGATGCCGACAGGCGCTCGATGAACTTGTCGTAGAGACCATCCCGAGTGGCATATGAAATGAATACCGGGGGTTTTTCCCCTTCTTGTCCGGCCTGCAGGCCAATGTCCTGAATGTCGATGAAGTTGCTGCCTTCCACCTTGTTCAGAAAGCGCGTTTTCTTTCTTATCCAGTCTTTGTAGATGCGTCGGAGTTTGAGAAACATGTTATACACCCAACCTGAACTACCCGTCTCCGAGTGTCGCGACCACCCCCAAGCAGCGGCTATTGTGCCGGGAGCACTGTCGACTGATGAGAGCTGAAACTCTCGCCAGCTTCCATAAAATCATGCGGACTGTCCAGCCCACCTTTACGATGACTGATCTGCTGCGCATTGGCTCCAAGTTACCCGTGAAATCAAGCACTTTGTGCCTGATTCAAGGCATGACTCGACAGCGCAGCAGGACACCTTGTCCTCGCATCTCGGACTGTCGAAGGCAATGTCGCACCCGGTGGTACCGGTGCAATCCGCTTGCGTCGTTCATGCAACTGATCGGAAGGTTCGGGAGTTGGTTGCGGGGGCTCGCACCACGCTTGACCTGCTTTGCACTTCAACCAACCTGAAGCCAAAGCTAAGTCTCTGAAAATACTTGCTTTTGCCATTCACTCGGATGGCAAGCGTGCATCAGGTTCATTCTTGGAGATTAGAATGAGCCGTAACCAAGGAAACAAGACCCCGCCCCCGCTATCGTTACGCCTGACAGTGGCAGAGCGGGCTGCATTGGAAAAAGCTGCAGCGAACAATTCGCTGAGTGCCTACATTCGAGGCCGTCTGTTCGGCGAAAGTGCGGAGAAACGCAAAGTCCGCAATCGCAATCCTGTCAAAGACCAGGAGGCCCTCGCCCGCGTACTTGGAATGCTGGGGCGATCACGGATCGCGAATAACCTCAATCAGCTTGCGAAAGATGCAAATTGCGGCGCGCTGATACTCGACGAGGAGACGAACGCAAAAATCGATGAGGCGTATGCGCATGTGATTTCGATGCGTAATGAACTCATCCGTGCACTCGGCCTGATAGAGGAGCATGACCAATGATCCTCAAGGGAAGCCAGAGAGCAGGTGGCATGCAGTTGGCTGCTCATCTGCTCAACGACATCGAAAATGACCACGTTACAGTTCACGAACTGCGCGGGTTCGTGTCAGAAAATCTGGCTGGTGCATTCAAAGAAGCCTATGCGGTCAGTTGTGGGACGCGCTGCAAGCAGTTCCTCTTCTCTCTGAGCCTGAGTCCACCCGAAACGGAATCGGTGCCTGTTGGTGTTTTCGAAAAAGCGATTGCCGCAATCGAAGAAAAGATGGGGCTGACTGATCAACCTCGGGCAATCGTGTTTCACGAAAAGGAAGGCAGAAGACATGCGCATTGTGTCTGGTCGCGCATCGACGTTGAAACCATGACAGCGATCAACCTGCCCCACTTCAAACTGAAGCTTCGGGATGTCTCGCGTCAGCTCTATCTCGATAACAAGTGGCGAATGCCAAGTGGATTGTCGAACTCGGAAGAACGAAATCCGCTCAATTTCACACGGGCTGAATGGCAACAGGCGAAACGCATAGGTGCTGATCCACGACAAATCAAAGAAGCGTTTCAGGATTGCTGGGCAATGTCTGATGGTCCGAAGGCTTTTCGGGCTGCAATGGAAGCACGCGGCTATTACCTGGCACAGGGTGATCGAAGAGGCTTTGTCGCCGTGGACTGGCGTGGTGAGATTTACGCCGTCAGCCGTTATGCTGGCATCAAAACCAAAGAGGTGCGCAACAAGCTTGGTGAACCTGAGCAGCTTCCAACTGTCGCAGAAACGAAAGAACGGATCGCCAAAGAGGCACGACTAAGATTGCGTGCATTCAAATCCCAGTTGAAGCAGGAGTTCGAAAAGGGGCGCGCAGGCCTGAAAGCAAGACGAAACGCACTTGTTTCAGTGCAACGCCAACAGCGGGAACAACTCGTAAAAAGGCAACAAGAACGGCAAATTTCCGAAGCTCGTGCTCGCGCCGAACGCTTCCGCAAAGGGCTCGCCGCCGTATGGGACTGGATGACTGGCAAGCGTGCTCAAATCCGTAAACAGAATGAGAGTGAATTGGTAACCTGCATTGAACGGGATCGGATCGAGCAGCAAAAACTCATCGAGCAGCATCTGGAAGAACGGCGCGTGCTCCAACGCCAAATCATCTCTTTGCGAAACCAACTCAAAGACGAATATCGTTTTCTATCTGGTGCTCTGCGTCCAGAAGATGACGATATCAATTCGCCCAAAAAGCGGATGCGTACGGATTTGACGCTGAAATAGAAGATGCGGCTTACGTCGCATCCTCAAGTGAGAGCAGCCAGTTCGCTGCCTGCGATGCTTTAGACGCGGCGGTGAAAACCGCTTTCTTGTCGCTCTTCAGAACCTTCAGCCAGTTCTTGATATAGCAGGCATGATCGGTACGTGGCTCGGGTGTGATGCCAAGATCGCCACACAGAAAGGCTGACCCAAGTTCAGCAATGAGTTCCTCCATAGCGTAGGCTTCGGAGCCGAACCGATTGGCGAGATCGCGATCAAGTCGGGATTTCGAACCTGACCAGTGAACGAGTTCGTGACACAAGGTCGAGTAGAATGCTTCGGCCGGTGTAGTCGTACCAGTGCCAATAAAACGACGGCGTTCTGGCACCTTGATGATATCGCTGGCCGAGTTGTAACAAGCAACATCGCCGCCCTCTTCAATCTGCGCTTTCGTCGAACAGGCAAATAGTTCTGCGCGTTGTATCGGATCGAAAGTCGGCTGATCGGGCAATTCCAATGGTGGCAGGTCAAAGCCTTCGACTTGCGCGGCATTGAATACCCAGCTGGCTCGGGCGAACAGGCGCTCGCCTTGTTCGGCCTCTCCCGTATCGGCATTGGTTTGTTCAACATCGATGGTCTTGTAGAAAACGACGAGCGATGATTTTTCGCCCTTGCGGACCTGGCAATCGGATTGCTGCCATTGCCGATAAGTGCCCCAGACGTTGGAAGGATATTCGTTGGCCTGGGCTGATACCCAGAGGCTGACGATGTTGACTCCGTTGTATGGCTTTC
>JAMLIH010000089.1 GCA_023954255.1 Phyllobacteriaceae bacterium
GGTATGGGACCGAAGGCGTCGATGCCTTCTTCCCGCAGCATCTCGATTGCCGGAAGGATGATTTCATCGTCCTCGCTGCCCATCGCCCCGCCTTCGCCGGCATGGGGGTTGAGACCGCTGACGGCAAGCCGGGGTGAATTGATCCCGAACCGCGTGCGCAGATCGCGCGCGACGATACGGCTGGTCTCGGCAATGCCGCTGGTCGAAAGCGCGGCAGGAACCTTTGAAAGCGCGATATGGACGGTTACCGGTACGGTGCGCAGTTGCGGACCCGCCAGCATCATCACCGGCAGCACGTTCCTGCCGGTATGGGCTTCAGCCAGTTCGCCGAGAAACTCGGTATGGCCGGGATGCCTGAAACCCGCCGCATAGAGCGCCAGCTTGTTGATCGGTGCCGTGGCAAGCGCGCTCGCCCTGCCGGTCATGACGAGATCGACGCCGGTGCGGATATAGTCCGTCACATGGGCGGCATCGCCGGTATGCGGCTTTCCCGGCTCGCCCTTCAGCGCACTGCCGGTCTGCAGTACCGGCAGCGCATTGGCGAACACTTCTGCCGCCTGTCCGGCCTCGCACTGGCCGACAGGCACCTCGAACGCGAGCCGGCTGGCCAGATGCTCCAGATAGGCGGCATCGCCCACCACCACAAAGGGCGGCACATTCGCCTCACGGCGGGCAAGCCATGCCTTGAGGACAACCTCCGGCCCGATGCCGGCAGGCTCTCCCAGGCTTACGGCAACCGGAAGGGGAGCAGGGCCGGAAGACATCGCAAGCCTCAGCGGTAGATGATCTGGGATTTAGATTTGAGCTCGGCGAGATAGCTTTCCGAAATCTCGCTGCCCCGTTCGTTGAAGGTTTCGAACTCTTCCGCCTGCGACATGACCTGGGCAGCCATGTCATCGTTCACGCTGCGCTTGGAACAGATGGCGAGAAATTCGATGCCTCTATCCGTCTTCTTCACGCCGGTCACGCCGCCTTGTGAAAGCGCGATGAGTTCGGCCGACCATTCCTCGGGGAGTTGCGGCTCAAGCACGCGGGGCAGCTTGCGCACGGTGACATCCCGCATGCCGGCAGCCTGCTTCACGGTTTCATCGCAGCGGATGAACTGTTCGCGAAAAGCCTGTGCATCCCTGCTGCGCTGGGCGATATAGCCCTTGTCGTTGGCATGGCTGGCGGGAACGACGAAAATGGTCTGCTCGATCAGGTACTCGGTCGTTTCCGGCTTGGCACCGCCCGACTGGCGTATTTCGAACAGGGCATCCTGTGTCGATTTCTGGGAGGTCGCCTCGCTGCGGAACTTCTGGGCCACCGTCCGCTGCCAGCTCATCTGGCCGCGGATGAACTCCTTGAAATGCTCGCTGGTAACGCCGGATCGCGAAAGGATCTGGTCCAACTGGCTCGCGCTCATACGGTTGGAACTGGCAAAACGGGCAAAGGATTCGTCCACTTCCCGTTTGCCGGCGAGCGTGTTGCGGCGCCTTGCCTCCTGCATCTTGATGGTCTGCTCGACGAGTTCCTCCAGCGCCTTTGCGTTGCGGTCCCCGCCGATCCGTCGCAATTGCAGGAAGGCCGCCCGGCGCTGAATGTCGTAATTGGTGATCGGCTGTCCGTTCACCACCGCCCGGATGTTGGTGCCCTTTTGGCTCACCGTCGACTTGCGGTGGATGATGTTTGCGGTCTGGGTTTCATCCTGGGTTCCGCCGCCCGTTGCCTCGCCGGTTCCATCTGCCGGCGGCTGCTGCACCTGGGACTGCTGTCCGGAACTGCCGGCTTCCTCCACGGCACTGGTCGGCGTGTTGCAGGCAGCAAGCGCCAGCGGCAGAAGCAGCAGGAAGGCTGCCGCCTGCAACAGGGCGGGGCGTCCGTGCCCTGCCGGAATGTCCTTGGCCTTGCGCATTGTCACGTTGATGCCCCGGTGGTCCCTAGCTCTGGATCATTTTGCGTTTCGAAGGAAACGGGGAATGATTTAACCCGCTGATTTTGTTTACGCATTCATGTTTTTCCGATTCCGTCAAAACCTGAATTGCCCTGATGTCTTAACGTCGGATTGATGCGATGCGGCGTTGCCTTTTGAATGGCGGATGCGGCAAAACTTTGATCGCTATGGCGAATCCTCTGGCCGCAGCAGCCGGCTGATGTGCCTAGAAGTCTTCTTCCTCGTACAATACCCGCTTGTATTCCGTCTGGCCGATGGTCCTCAGGCCAAGCCGGAACATGACGGAGCGTTCCACCGCATCGCCGCTGTAGCGGTCGTCGGTTTCCGAATAGGTGACCGAAAGCGAGGTACAGCTGTCATCATAGGCAACGCCGACGCTGCGCGAGAACATCTCGCTGTTTCTGATATCGAAGGCGCCGCTGCCGAACAGGCGGACATATTCGTTGAGCTTGACGCTGGCCGAACCGCGCACCTCATGGCGGTCGTCGTCGAAGCCGTAATTGGGCTGCTTGTCGATGAAGATGTAGGAAGCTGCTGCCGCGAAAACCGGATCGGCATAGGAAAGGCCCACTTCACCGCGCCTGAGTTCCGCAGTCTTCTCGTCGAACCGTCCCGAAAGGCCCAGCTTCAGCCCCGCGCCCGAATTGACATCAACGGAGGCGACATAGTCCGACTTGTCGGTTTCAAGCCCGCTTTCGAGCCCCGCATTGACCAGATCGCGCTGGGCAAACGAGTTCTTGCCGTGCAGATGGAAGGACTGGCCGGCGGCCACGTTGATGCTGGCGCCGTTCTGGAAGCTCATCGAATAGCGGAAGCCGACATTCGCCCGCGTACCGCCTTCGACACGGTCGAAGCCCGAGAACTTGTCGCGCTCGAACAGGTTCGTGGTGTCGAAGACGAAACTCTGCGCATCCTCGTTCGGGAATTTGCCGATATGGGTTTCATCGGGCCGTACGATGATCTGTGCGATCGGCTCGAACAGGTGCGAGGCCAGACCGTCATTGGCGATCAGCGGATAGCGGATTTCAAGCATCGCCGCCGGCATGCCGCGCCAGATTTCCTCGTTGCTCGTCAGCGGATTGTATTCGGTGTTGAGCTTTTCCGTGTCGAGCCACATCCCGTCGCCACGCGCGCTCAGCGAGGTGGTAACCATCGCGCCGTTGAGAATGGACGATGCCTTCCATTCGGCTTCCGCGCTGGCGCGGGTATATTTGCCCTCGATGCCGTGGAACCGCTCATCGGTGTCCGTGATTCCGGCGCCCACATCGTAGTTGACGATATCGGTCTTCTGCCGGGACACACTGGCGACGTTGACATCGAAGGAAACCTGGCCGCCTGCGACCGGATCGCCGGAAACGAGATTGTAGTCGAACGAGGGCAGCAAACGGGCCTGCTGTTCCTGGCGCAGATCGTTGCCGGGATAAAGATCCTGATTACCCGCCAAATCCACGTCGTCGATCCGGACCTGATTGGCATCATCATCCTGGATCAGGAATTTCTGTGCCCTGAGATCGAAAAAGTTCTTGTCGTTGAGGCCGGTGAGATAGACCTCGTTGGTGATCTCACGGTCCGAATAGTCGTCCAGGTCATAGGTGCGGGCAAAATTGCCGTCGCTCTGCGCCAGCACATTCCAGCCGAATTGCCAGCGTGGATTGAGGTCGAAACGGCCGGCCGACATGATCGCGCCGCGCTCGTCTTCCATCCGGTCGATATCGCCGCCGTCGAAGGCCCGCTGGTCCTGCTGGTTGATGCCTGCCAGCCGCAAATTGTATTCGCCGAGACGGGTACGGTGGCGCCATTCCGCTTCGCCCAGGAAACCCTGGTTGGAATAGTATTTGCCGGTCAGCGTCAGGTCGTAATTGGGCGCCATCGCCCAGAAGTAGGAAACGCCGCCGCTATAGCCCAGTTCGTCGGAAGCTCTCGGACGCACCGGAATGAAGCCCGACTTGCGCCGGATCGACGGATCGGCATGGGAAAAATACGGCATGTAGGCGATCGGCTTGCCGAACAGTTCGAAACTGGCGCCTTCGTAGGAAACGGTCTTTGTGGCGTTGTTGATGATTACCCGGTCGGCACGGATCTGCCACAGCGGCGGTTTGGCCGGGTTGTCGCGGCAGGGTTCGCAGGCGGTGTAGACGCCGTTGTTGAAGATCGCCACCTGTCCGTCGCGGCGTTCCGCGCTTTCGGCGGCAAAGCGCGTGTTTTCCGGCGTTTCGACCCGCAGGGCGGAAACGAACCCGTTCTGGAAGTCGTCGGTGACGTCGATTTCCTGCGCGAATACACGGTTGCCGTTCGGCTCGACGATCTCGACGGCGCCCTGGGCCAGAACCCGGCCGCTGGCGCGGTCATAGGTTACCCGCTCGGCAACCAGCGTATAGCCATCATAGGCGATCTGGACATTGCCGACGGCTGCCACCGTGTTGCTGGCATCGTCATAGATCAGTTCGTCGGATTCCAGGAGCATCTGCGCCTGTGGCGATTGCGGCGCCTCGCCGAACAGCGCGTCGCCCGAGACCTGGGCGAGGGCAGGGGTGGCAGTCGTTACCGCGCCGGCGGCAACCGAAAGCATGAGGGCTGCGGCAAGGGTGGCGATGGTTGCGGCGCTGGAAAGCGGGTGGCTCGGCCGTGCGGCGTCCCCCCGGAAAGCCTGACGGCAGGACGAGCAAATCACGCTGCCGCGCGCGGGTGCGCACGACACCGGTAGCCAGCCTTCGAAGAGGCCGTGCAATATGCATCCGGGGGCAGCCATCAGCCGTCCTCCTGATACAAAAGAATGCTCATTCCAAACAAAACAGCTACTAAAGACGGCGACCATGCAGCCAGTAGCGGCGGCACGATCCCGTTACTCCCCAAAGATGTCACCAGTCTCGTCGATGCATAAAGCACGAACCCGCCCAAAATGCCACCCAAAATGAGTTTTCCGGCCTGCCCTGAACGCACGAAACGCAACGATGCGCTGGCGGCGATCAATACCATTGCGATGAGGAACAGCGGAAGGGCCAAAAGGTTATGAAACTGAACAAGATAGGGAAGATGGTTAAGGCCCGACAGCCGGATGCGTTCAGCCGTTCTGCGCAGGTCCCAGAAGCCCGTTGAATCGGCGTCTCCGCTGACCCCCAGAAGGTACTGCGCGGACAGGTTGGTTTCGACCTCATGAACGGCCGTTCTTAGCGTCTTTTGCGCAGAATCGGTGATCGAAACATCCGACAGAACCCAGTGACTGCCGCGGTGTTCGGCGCTTGCCGCCTCGATGCGCTCGTAGATGGCGCCCTTTTCGTCGAAGCGTAGCATGCGCACGCCGTCGAGCAGGGTGCCGCCCTGCCGCGCCAGCTTGGCGTTGACCACCGTCGACCTTCCCTTGCCGTCATCCTGGCGCATCCAGAAACCGCTGACGGTCTTGGCATTGGTATCGACCTGCCGGCCGAAAAGCTCCGCCTTCATGTCGAGGCTCTTCTGGTAGAAGCCGATCGCCGCCGGGTTGTAGACCGTGGCGGCGAAAATCCCGATGGCGAATGCCGCCGCGCCGATCGGCAGCAGGAACTGCCAGACCGAAACCCCGGCTGCCCGAGCCACCACCAGTTCCATCTTCTGGTTCAGTTGGAACAGGGTAATCATCGTCGCGAACAGGCAGGCGAAGGGGAATGCCTTGTCGATGAAGAACGGCGCCGTGTAGAGGGAGACCAGATAGACCTGTCCGGCGCTGACATCGATTTCGTCATTGAGCCTTCTCAGGCCCTCGATGAAATCCACCGTGACGATCAGGAACAGCAGCAGCAGCATCATCGCCACCAATGCCTTGGTGAAACGCCAGGCGATATAGCGAAACAGGGTCGGTCCGATCATGATGCCACCCGTTTCATGATGCCACCCCGGCAACCTTGCGCCGCCAGGCAAGATAGCGGTCGTTCTGCGCCTTGAGCCAGGCCTCGCCGCGCAGGCTTGCGCGTTCGAGGACGGGTTGCAGACGCCGCGGCACGCCGATCTGGCGGTTCTGGTAGAGGTAGTAGCTGGCATAGGCCATGGCAGCGATCGGGATGACATACAGGTAGACCGCCATGGTCTCGTTCGCCTTGATGCTGCTGGCGGCCGAAAAAGCCGCGCCGCGCAACGCCATCAGCAGGATCATGCCGCTGGCGATTGCCGAGCCGTAGCCCTGGCGGCTTGAGCGGGCCTGGCCGCAAAACGCCAGAATGACCATCACATAGGCGAACGGCCACAGCATTTCGGAAAACCGCTGGTGGATTTCCGACGTGTAGAGTTCCGGCTGCCGCTTGTAGAAACTGTCGTCGGGGTCGGGAAACAGCAGTTCGGGCGTGCTGCGTTCCTTTGGACGTCGCTTGAAGCTGGTATTATCCTTGGCCGAAAGCGTGTCGAGGTCGAAGGCGTAGCTGTCGTAGCGGATCACCGAGGAGGAGTTGTCGGAAAGGTCCTTCTGCAGGATCTCGCCGTCATGAAGATACAGGATGGCTTCCGTGCCGGTGCGCGACAATGCGCCCTCGCGCGCCAGAAACACCTGCTGTTGCTCCGGCGTGCGGTCGTCGGAGATCAGAATGCCGCCCAGCCGGCCGTCCGGCAGGCGCCTTGCGATGTGGATGGTCAGCCCCTTTTCGACCTCGGTGAAATCGCCTTCCTTGACCAGGATCGAAACGAGGTCCGCTGCCATCTCGCGCTTGTAGCTCTTCAGCGAGGTCAGGCTCCAGGCGATGACGAAATGGCCGACAAAGCCGGTAAACAGCGAACAGATCAGTGCCAGCACCAGAAACGGCTTCAGCACGACGCGGTTCGACGCGCCGCTGGCGTTGATCACCACCAGTTCGGAATTGGAATTCATCGCATTGACGGTGGCCACCGTGCCAAGCAGCAGGGCCACCGGAATGACCGCCAGAAACAGCATCGGAATGACCAGCGTCGTTGCCATGAAGTAGGATTGCAGCGACTGGCCCTTGGCGGTGATGATATCGATCTTTCCGAGCGCCTGGACGATCCACACGACGCCTGCGAGCGACAGCAGAATCGCAAGGGTCGCGATGCCGGCCTTGCGGAATATGTAGCGCTCGATCAGTTTCATGGTGCCGGCTGGCCGTCCCCTCTGGTTCCCGTCTGTTCCGCTCGCCCTGGCATTTCGCCTTCCGGCTTTTCGGGCTCCGGCCGCTTGCGCCGCATGCTTTTGTGCAGGCCAAAAACGGCGGAATTCCGCACCGCCAGCCTTCCCGGCAACGGGCCGGTTTTCATAGGGTTAGCAGCAGGTTAACCAGTAAACAGGGAATTGGCTAAAAATAGGCGAAAAAAGGCGGTTAACGGCCGGTAAAGCGTTTTTTGAACCAGTGTTGCCTTCGCGCCACTTGCATAATCCTTTCCGGGCCTTATCCCTTGCAATCGGAGTTGTTCCGGCTGCCGGAAAGAACGGAGGGGCCGGGCGGAAGAATCGAAGGAAGTTTCATGGCCACATTACCCAGCGTCGCAGTCGCAAAATCCATCGGAAAACCCAGGGGAGCGATCGTCTTTTTCGTGCCTCAGGACGGTGCGCTGCCGCCTTCTGCCGGGCCGTTCAACACCGATGGCCGCCTGACCCAGGCAATCAGGGTCGCCGAATTCGACGGCAAGGCGGGGGTGCTGGTCAATGTTCTGGCGCCGGCGGATGGAATTGACCGGGTGCTGATCGTCGGCCTCGGCAAGCCGGAGGAGTGGAACGAGGAAACCTGGCTCAAGGCCGGCGGCAAGGCCTTTGCGGCGCTCGGCAAATCCACCTCGATGACCGTCGCCACCGATCTCGACGGCGAGCGCAAGGCGCTTTCGGCCGAAGAAGCCTCGGGCCTCGCCATGGGCGCCATGCTGCGGGCCTATGATTTCGATGCCTACCGCACGAAAAAGAAGGACGAAAAGAAGAAGGTCGCCATCACCCTGGTTTCCGGCGACGATTCGGCGCTTCGCAAGGCCTGGAAACAGGCCCAGGCAATCGCCGACGGCGTGATCTTCGCCCGCGATCTGGTCAACGAGCCGGCCAACATGCTGGGGCCGGTTGAGTTCGCCAAAAAGGCCGAAAGCCTGAAGAAACTGGGCTGCACGGTCACCGTGCTCGACGAGAAGAAGCTGAAAACCGAGAAGATGGGTGCGCTTCTGGGCGTTGCCCAGGGTTCGGTGCGCCCGGCCCGCGTCGCCATCATCGAGTGGAAAGGCGGCAAGGCGAAGGAAAAGCCGGTCGCCTTCGTCGGCAAGGGCGTCGTCTTCGACACCGGCGGCATCTCGATCAAGCCTGCCGCCGGCATGGAGGACATGAAGGGCGACATGGGCGGGGCAGCCGCCGTTTGCGGCGTCATGCATGCGCTTGCCGCCCGCAAGGCGAAGGCCAACGCAGTCGGCATCATCGGCCTTGTCGAGAACATGCCCGACGGCAATGCCCAGCGCCCCGGCGATATCGTCACTTCGCGCTCCGGCCAGACCATCGAGGTGCTCAACACCGATGCCGAGGGCCGTCTGGTACTCGCCGACCTGCTCGACTATTGCGAAGATAAATTCCAGCCGCAATTCATGGTCAATCTGGCGACGCTGACCGGCGCCATCATCATCGCGCTGGGAAATACCCATGCAGGCCTGTTTTCCAACAATGACCAACTGGCCGAACGGCTGACCGGGGCAGGGCTCGATACCCGCGAGCGGGTCTGGCGCATGCCGCTCGATGCCGCCTATGACAAGCTGCTCGATTCGAAGAATGCCGACATGAAGAACATCGGCGGGCGGATGGCCGGTTCGATCACCGCAGCCCAGTTCCTGCAGCGCTTCGTCAAGAATACCCCCTGGGCACATCTCGACATCGCCGGCACGGCGATGGGTTCGCCCAAGAACGAATACAGCCAGGGCTGGTCCTCGGGCTTCGGTGTCCGCCTGCTCAACAAGCTGGTGGCAAACCACTACGAATAGCGCGCCTGACGAGAACCGGGGAGAGATGACGGAAGTCCTGTTCTACCACCTGACCGAGCGCACCCTGGAGCAGACCCTGCCGGGCCTGCTCGAAAAGAGCCTTGAGCGCGGCTGGCGCGCCGTGGTGCAGGCGGGATCGAGGGAGCGTGTCGAGGCGCTCGACGCCTTGCTGTGGACATGGCGCTATGACGGCTTTCTCGGTCACTCGGCGAGTAACGATGCGTTCGCAAAGTACCAGCAGGTGTTCCTCACGGCCGAAGCGGACAATCCCAACGGCGCACAGATCCGTTTTCTGGTCGATGGCGCCGAAGCCCCGCCGCTCGATGGTTATGAGCGCGGCGTCTATCTGTTCGACGGCCATGATGCAGCCGCCCTCGAACAGGCGCGCACCCGCTGGAAGGCCGAAAAGGAAAACGGCCACGCCATCACCTACTGGCAGCAGAAACCGGGCGGCGGCTGGGAGCGCAAGGCATGATTTCATGTCTGTGAGCGACACGGGAAAACAGGCCGAATTCCGGACGGGGCCGGACGATCCGGCTTTCCTCGAACGGCGCGAAGGCGCCAAGGCCGAAATCAATGCACTTGACCATGACAAGGTGCATGACGAACCCGGGCGCAAGGCATTTTTCAACGATGTCTATGCCCGCGCTGGTGGCGATGCAGCCTTTGTCCCATGGGCGGATTTGAAACCAAAAAAGCAATTGGTTCAATGGCTTGAGAAAAACCCCGGAATCAGTTCCGCAAACACTTCAAGCAGGATTCCAAAAGCAATCGACATCGCCTGCGGCCTTGGCGACAACGCCGAGGCGATTGCCGCGGCAGGCTACGGGACAACCGCCTTCGACCTGTCGGCGGACGCCATTGCCTGGGCGAAAAGACGCTTTCCCGAAAGCCGTGTGAAATACCGCCAGGCTGACCTGTTTGCGCCGCCCGAGGAATGGCCTGGAAATTTCGATCTCGTCCATGAGTGCTTCACCCTGCAGGCGTTGCCGCCGGAGATGCTGGAAAAGACGGCGGCGGCTGTTGCCGCGCTCGTGGCGCCGGGCGGAGACCTTCTTGTCTATACGAGATGGCGGCAGGACGGGGCGCCGGTGGACGGCCCGCCATGGCCGCTGGAAGAATCCCGGCTTGACTGTTTTGCCCCGCTCGGTTTTGAACGCATCAGCGAAATGCGCTTTGAGGTGGAACGGCCCGCCAGCGGAGATAGGCCGGCAAGGGCAATCCCGCACGCCTTCACCCACTGGCGGCGCAAGGCGTGACGGGCAGGACACAGGGGGACGGGTTTCATGCGGTTTTTGTCGGTGCTGTTGATCCTGGCGGGCCTGGCGATCGCCTTCGCCCTGCCGCTCTATCAGACGGATTTTGCCGGTGAGACGGTCGAGACCGTCGAGGTCTTTGATCGCACAAAGGGCGGCTGGCGCGATGGCTGGCAGGACGGGGAGATCGGCCTGACGACGGATGATGGCCCTTACCGCATCCGGCTCGAGGGCGAATTGATTTCCGGCAGCGTGAACCTTCCCGCCACCCTGCCGGTCTTCGTCGAACTGACGGGGCCGCAGGGGCCGGTCTTCTCCGGCGAGTTCAAGCTTGGCGTGCGGGAGGAAAATCCCAACAGCGGGACCGTGTCGGAACGGCTTTTCGTCTCCCTGCCGGAATTCGACGTGCTTGCTGACGGTGCCCACACCCTGTCGGTACGTCTGCTGACCGAGGGTGACATCAACCTTGCCCGCATGCAGGCAGAAATCGTCGGCAAGGCACAGGCCGCAGACTACAGCTTTACCTCTGCCGGGCTCGGCATCTTTGCCGTCGGCACGCTGCTCTATCTGATTTCCGGCCGCCGCCGCAAAAAGGCGCGCACGGAAAATTCGCGCCGCTGGGGCCGGCAGTAGCAGGCCGCCGCGGGCACCACACCCATTGCGTGCATTGCGTTAAATCTTCGTAATTTTGATGCAGATCAAGCGCATCCGGCGGGCGCGGCTCCTATCTTGTCTTCACTTCGAAACCCGAAATGGAGGCATTTCAAATGCAAAAACTCATGAAAATCACCGCAGGCCTGGCTCTGGCCGGCATGGCGGCAACCCTTTCCCTGCCTGCAACCGCTTCAGCCCAGAATGGCGATTGCCGCTACATGGAACGCGGCCAGATGGAGCGTGGCCACATGCAGCAGGGCTATGGCGAGCATCGCCGCTGGCGCGACGACGACGACCGCTGTGGCATGCGCCATGGCGAGCGCCGCGGCTGGGGCGGTCGCGATGACAACGATGACGAGCGTTGCGGCCCGCGCCATGGCGAACACCGTGGCATGCGGGGCGAGCAGCGCGGCATGGGCCCCCAGATGGGCCGGCAAATGGATGAGGGCAGGGGCATGCGGGGCGGTCAGCGCTTCATGCAGCGTTTCGTCGCCATCGACGTCAACGAGGATGGCAAGATCTCCGATGACGAGGCCGCAGCCATGCGCGAAAGCGTCTTCTACGCCATGGACGCGGACGACAATGGCGAACTGACCGTCGAGGAATACATGGGCGTCCGCATGGGCCCCGGTGCCGGCAATGGCGCAGGCAATGATGCCGGTAATGATGAAGGCGGCGAGGACCGTCCGCGCCGCATGGAAGGCAAGCGCCAGGAAGCCAAGAAGGCCCGGTTCGAGCCGATGGATGCCGACAAGAACGGCACGGTTTCACAGGCCGAATGGATGACCGCAGGTCTTGAGCGCTTCAAGGCGGCAGATGCCGATGGCGACGGCACCGTCACGCCATGGGAATTCCGCTCCAACCACAACCGCTGATGCGATAGCCATTCATGATCGCAGAAAGACCGCCCGCCAGCCGGGCGGTCTTTTGTTTCGTAGTCTGAATGTCTGGTTAGAGCCCATTCTGGACATTCAAATGATAACTATCGAATCGTCAAAGTTGAATCTTTGGTGTTATGACAAATTTCGGGTTATAAAAATGTCAGGCTACAATTTACCAAGATCAAATTCTTTCTTTTGGGTGTTCACACGCGCCGTTGGTTGTCTTCTTGTTGTTTTGTTCCCAGTGGGCATGGCGACAGCGCAGGAACGGTCTAATCAGTTATGTGAAAATATAAAAGTGTACGGTAGCGTTGAAGCATACAACCAGTTGGAATTCTCCTTTATAAATTCAATTTTATGCGAGTTTGATACTCAGAAAATTCGCGATAACATGAAAAGATTGCGCATCGCTGAATATGAATGCGCGGGCAACAGAACAGAGCCCTATCGTAGTAGTGTTATTTCCAATATCCAAAAATTTTATGATGGTGATAGTTATGCAGCAGCCCGGAATGAAATTATATCAGAAGGAACGTTGTTTGGTCCAGACCATGAGGAATACAAAGACAAAGACGATTATTGCTCTGCAATAGAGCCCCAAACAAGGAAACGTTTTGAACTTTTGGATTTAATAATCAACAATCCAAGTGCCAAAATAGAAAAGGGATGAAAAATTCAAACGCAGGTCAAATGCAACAAATGTCCACTCTGTCCGCATAGCCGGCATCCAAACCAAGCCACTTCCGCCTTTACCAGTGAAAGACCCTACGCCCCGTCCAGCTCGGCTGAAAGTTCCAGCCATTCCTCTTCGACTTCAACAAGACGGCGTTCGGCTTCCGCCTTCTTGGTGGCAAGTTCGCGGATCTTTTCCGTTTCCCGGTTGGTCGAGGCCGTTGCCAGCATCTTGTTGAGCTTGCCGATGGCTTCCTCCGCCTTCACCATGATGGCTTCGAGCTGTTTGACGCGCTTGCGC
>JAMLIH010000009.1 GCA_023954255.1 Phyllobacteriaceae bacterium
GGCGGCGTAGAGATCGCCCGCGCCCGTCGTGTCGACGACGCTCGGAATGCTGATCGCCTCCACCCTGGTGCGTTCGCCGCCGGTCAGGATGACCGAGCCTTCCTCGCTCATCGTCACCACCGCCAGCCGGCAATCCTTAGCGATGCGCGACAGCGCCTCCTCGAAATCCTCGGTCTCGTAGAGCGCCAGGGCTTCCGCCTTGTTGGCGAAGACGATGTCGATCGTGCCGGAGCGCATGAGGTCGAGGAACTCGTCGCGGTAGCGGTGCACGCAGAAGCTGTCCGACAGCGTCATCGACATTTCCCGGCCGTTCGCATGGGCGATGCGGGCGCAGTCGCGGATCGCGTCCTTGGCGCGCGGCGGATCCCAGAGATAGCCTTCGAAATAGGTGACCTTGGCCTCGGCGACGACGCTTTCCTCCACGTCCTCCGGCCCGAGTTCCACGCAGGCGCCCAGATAGGTGTTCATCGAGCGCTCGCCGTCTGGCGTGACGAAGATCATCGAGCGCGCGGTCGGCGGATCGCCCGCCAGCGGTTGCGTTTCGTAATGGACCCCGATGGCGCGCATGTCATGGGTGAAGATCGTGCCGAGCTGATCGGCGGACACCTTGCCGAAATAGGCAGCCTTGCCGCCAAGCCCGGCAACACCCGCAGCCGTGTTTCCGGCACTGCCGCCCGACTGCTCCGTTGCAGGCCCCATGGCGGCATAAAGATGCTCTGCACGCTCGACGTCGATCAGGTTCATGGCGCCCTTGATGATCTTCTCGGAGACGAGGAAGTCGTCCTCGGCATAAGCGATGATATCGACGATGGCATTGCCGATGGTCAGCACATCGAAGGATCCAGTCATGAAAATCTCCGGGGATATGGGGAATGTTGCAGCGGGAGGGACGGATTGCCCGGCGCTTTCCCATATCGGCGCCACGAATGCAAGCAGACCCGGAATTCCGGGCCTCCCGGGCAAGCCCTCAGGTAAGCCTCCCTGGCAAACCTCTTGTGATGCGGCAATCGGCTCCCTATCTCGCTGATGTCCGTGCAAAAGGCACGAGGGAAAAACACGCGATGGTCATCGAATCCGCCCGTATGGCGGCGGCAGAACTTCTGAAGCCCAAATTCCGTTCGGTCCTGCTGAAATCGATCGGCCTGACGATCCTGCTCTTCATCGGCGCATGGATCGGCATGGAAATGCTGTTTTCCACCTTTCTGGCCCCCGTTCTCGGTCCGTGGCCATGGGTCTCGACGGCAATCCTCTGGCTGATGAGCGCAGGCCTTGTCGTCGGTGCAGGCTTTCTGCTGGCACCCGTCACCGCGCTGGTTGCCGGCCTGTTTCTCGATGACGTCGCCGAATATGTCGAGCAGGAGCACTATCCGCAGGACGGTGCCGGAACGGCGATGCCGGTCGGCCCGTCGATCTGGTTTGCGCTGCGTTTTACCGCCGTGGTGATCGCGGCCAACCTTGTCGCCCTGATGCTGGTGCTGCTGCCGGGCATCAACGTTGCCATCTTCTTCCTGGTCAACGGCTATCTGCTCGGCCGGGAGTATTTCATGTTCGCCGCGATGCGGTTTCGCAGCGAGGATGAGGCGACCGCAATGCGCAAGGCCAATTCGGCGCTGATCCTGTTTGCCGGCCTGATCGTTGCCGGTTTCATGGCGGTGCCGCTGCTCAACCTGGCAACCCCGGTCTTTGCCGCAGCGCTGATGGTGCATCTGCACAAGGCAATTGAGCGGCAATATGCAGACCCGGCACAGGCAAGCCGCATGCAGCGGGCGGGCTGATCTCCAACTTGAGAGCCTAGTTCATTCCCGGCAGGGTCTGCTGCGGGATCGGCACGATGGCTGCCGGTACGTCGCAGGTCTTTTCCTTCGATTTGCAGAGATCGGCGATGATGCAGTGTTCGCAGTCGGGCTTGCGCGCCTTGCAGGTATAGCGTCCGTGCAGGATCAGCCAGTGATGTGCGTGGTAGAGAAATTCCTCCGGAATGATCCGCATGAGGATTTCCTCCACCTCGTCCGGTGTCTTGCCGGGAGCAAGGCCGAGCCGGTTGCCAATCCTGAAAATATGCGTGTCGACGGCCATGGTCGAAATGCCGAAGGCCATGGACATCACCACATTGGCGGTCTTGCGCCCGACACCGGGCAGGGTAGTGAGTTGGTCGCGGTCGCGCGGCACCTCGCCGCCGAATTCATCGATCAGCTTCTGCGACAGCGCGATCACGTTCTTTGCCTTGTTGCGGTAAAGCCCGATGGTCTTGATGTAGTCGCGGACCTTCTCCTCCCCCAGCGCCAGCATCTTTTGCGGCGTGTCGGCAACCGCGAAGAGATGTTTCGTCGCCCGGTTGACGCCCTCATCGGTGGCCTGAGCTGAAAGCGCCACCGCCACTACCAGCGTATAGGGGTTGGTGTGGTAGAGTTCGCCGCGCGGTTCCGGCCGCAATTGCCTGAACCGGGTGAAGATTTCGGTGATTTCCTCGCGGCTGTAACGCGAGCGCGGCAACGGCTTCTTCGGCAGGCGCCGGACCGGCTTTGCCGCCCGTGCGGTGCTTTCGTGTTTCTCCGCGGTGCGGCTTTTTGCGGCTCTGTCCATTTTGCGCTTTTCAACTGCTTCATGCTGCTTGTAGGCTGGAGAACATGGCGGGGCCTTCGCCAAATGAAAAGCCCCGCAGAGGGAAAGCATGCAAAAGCCTGTTGATGGACCGGGGGAGGGAGCATCCCCCGACCGCGATAAACCCATTTTCGCCGCCCGGCTGACCCCTTACCGCTCGCTGAGCGAAAAGGGGTTTGTCCTGCTGATGCTGTTCGTCGGCGTATCCTGCTTTGCTTCCGGCATCCTGTTTGTTTCCATCGGCGCATGGCCGGTATTCGGCTTTTTCGGCCTCGATGCCCTGCTGATCTGGGGCGCTTTCAAGCTAAATTACCGCTCGGGCCGCGCCTTCGAGGAAATCGCGGTCTGGCGTGACGACATCGAGTTCCGGCAGGTATCGCCGGCGGGCCGCGCCCGTATCCACCGGCTCAACCCGTTCTGGACCCGCTTTGTCGTCGAGCGGCATGAGGAGTTCGGCATCATGCGCATGGTCCTGCGCGAAAGAAACCGGGAGATCGATATCGGCTCCTTCCTCAACCCGGCAGACCGCGACAGCTTCGCCATGGCCTTCAGCGCGGCGCTGGCAAAAGCCCGTCACTGACATTCTGGCAGCAGCGGTAAGCAGGGCAAGAATCGGGTGGCAGCGCCATTCCATGGCCGATAGATTCTCCGCGGAATGCAACCGGACATGCGGAGCCCTTCAAGGTGACCTATCTCTACACCGACATCGACGGCGACTATCAGACCGTGCGCCGGGTGATCGAACTGATCTCCGAAAACTGGCAGGATCAGCCCGATCTCAATTCGCTCGCCAATGCGGTTGGAAAGTCGCCGACGCAATTGCAGAAACTGTTCACCCGCTGGGCCGGGCTTTCGCCCAAGGCGTTTCTGCAGGCCGTTACCCTCGATCACGCCAAGCGGCTGCTTTCCGGCGATCTGCCATTGCTGGACGCGAGCTACGAACTGGGCCTTTCAGGTCCCGGCCGGCTGCATGATCTGTTCGTCACCCATGTTGCGATGTCGCCCGGCGCCTACAAGGCGAGGGGTGAGGGGCTGGAAATTGCCTATGGCTTTCACCCGAGCCAGTTCGGAACTGCGCTGATCATGGTCACGGAGATGGGCATGGCAGGCCTCGCCTTTTGCGATCCGGGCAGCGAGAAGGAGGCGCTCGAAGACATGACGGGCCGCTGGCCACGGGCGCGCTTTACCCATGATCCGGCGAAAACCGCACCCTATGCAGCGCGCAGCTTCGATCCCGAGCGATGGAAGCCTGACGATCCGCTGCGCGTCGTGCTGATCGGTACCGATTTCGAAATCCGGGTGTGGGAAGGCCTGCTGTCGATCCCGCTCGGCAATGCGGAAACCTATTCGGGATTGGGTGAGCGCATCGGAAGACCGGCGCCGCGCGCGGTTGGCCGCGCGGTTGGCCGCAACCCGATCTCCTTCGTCGTGCCTTGCCACCGGGTGCTCGGCAAATCCGGCGCGCTGACCGGCTACCACTGGGGGCTGACGCGCAAACGCGCCATTCTCGGCTGGGAGTCGGGCATGGCGGGCAGCGTTTCGGAAAACGCCGCCTGACGGAAAGCCAGTTTATTCTTCCAGAATACGCAGGGTGCAGGCACCGCGCGCCACGGGCAGATCTTCGCTGTCCTGCCAGCAGATCACGTCCATGAAGGCAACCCGCCGTGCGATTCGCATCACGCTGCCGCGCGCATAGAGATCGGAATCCTTGGTGACGCGCAGATAGTCGATCGACGAAGTGGTCAGTTCCAGCTTCGCGCTGCGGCTCTTTTCGGCCAGTGCGCGATCCAGCGCCTTCTCCGCCGTATGTTCGATCAGCGCGCCGACCACCCCGCCATGAATGGAGCGGATCAGCGGATTGCCGAGATGATGCTCCTGAAAGGCGATCTTCCAGCAGTCGCCCTCCTCGGCAGGTGCAACGGCGAACCAGGTTTCGGCTGGGCTTGCACTCATATCCGGCTCTCCTCCGAGCGGTCGCGAATGGACGTGGCACGCGTTCCGATCATGAAGGTCCCCGTGGCGATTGCCACCGGCTCCTCATTCTTGTCGCGCAACTCCCCGGTTACATAGGCAAGGCTGTTGTAGACCGAAACGCAGACCGCCTCGCCATGCAGCGTTTCGCCGGCGGCAGGTCTGCGCAGATGGCTGACCGACAGGCCGACTGTCGCGATCGGCACCAGCTTTTCGAGGCTGCCCATCACCGCTCCGCCCATGATCGAATCGAGCACAATGGTCGCAAAGCCGGTGTGCAGGCTGGCGGCTTCGGTATCCTGCACAAGGTCTGCCGGAGCCTCGATGGCAACCCGCACGGTGTTTCCGGCAGAACCGGAAAAATCTGCCCGCACACGGTTGGCCAGCGGGTGGTAGCTTGAGAAAAAAACCTGGATCGGATGCAGGTCAGCCATGGTGCAGCGCTTCTCCCGGATGGATGTGCTTGCCTACCGCAGATCGGGGCAGTTCGACGGTGGTAGCATTGCCCAAAGTGATTGACCTTTTCGTAAACGTCAATACCTGCCGGGCGGCCGGAACCATCCCGCAGTCGGTCAGTGAGCCTTGGACATGTCACCCAGAACCTTTTTACCGGCGACGGTGGAATCGGGCTTGAGGCGGTAGACCATGGGAACGCCGGTCGCCAGGTTGAGCTTTGTGATTTCATCCGTCGACAGCCGGTCGAGGACCATCACCAGCGAGCGCAGCGAGTTGCCGTGAGCTGCGACCAGCACCGTCTGGCCCGAAAGCACGCGCGGCAGGATTTCCTGCATGTAGTAGGGCCACACCCGCGCGCCGGTATCGCGCAGCGATTCGCCTTCGTCTCCCGGCGGCGGCACGTCATAGGACCGGCGCCAGATGTGAACCTGGTCCTCGCCCCATTTTGCCCGCGCATCGTCCTTGTTGAGGCCGGCGAGGTCGCCGTAGTTGCGCTCGTTCAGGGCCTGGTCGTGAATGGTCTCCAGATCGCTCTGGCCGAGTTCGTCGAGAATGATCTGGCAGGTCTTTTCCGCCCGCTGCAGCACGCTGGTGAAGGCGATGTCGAAAACAAGCCCTTCCTCGCGCAACGCCTCGCCCGCTTCATGAGCCTCAGCAACACCTTGTTCGGTCAGGTCCGGATCGCGCCAGCCGGTAAACAGGTTCTTCAGGTTCCATTCACTCTGGCCGTGCCGGACCAGTACCATCGTTCCGCTCATTGTTTCTTCCGGTCTGTTTGGTGATGTTTGCAGTTAGTCGTTGAGGCCGAGCACATCCCGCATCGAGTAAAGTCCCGGCGCCTTGCCCGCAGCCCAGCGCGCGGCCTTGACCGCACCCATGGCGAAATTCATCCGGTCCTGGGCGATATGGGCGAGTTCGATGCGTTCGCCTTCGCCTGCGAAAATCACCTTGTGCTCGCCAACCACCGAGCCGCCACGCAGGGTGGCAAAGCCGATGGGCCCCGTTGGCCGCGGGCCGGTATGGCCATCGCGCACCCGCACACTGTTTTTCTCAAGGTCGATACCACGGCCATCGGCCGCAGACTGGCCGAGCAGCAGTGCGGTGCCCGATGGCGCGTCGACCTTGTGTCGATGGTGCATCTCCACCACCTCGATATCGAAGGCATCGCCTTCCAGAGCCTTGGCAGCCTTTTCCACCAGCACGGCCAGCATGTTGACCCCGAGGCTCATATTACCGGACTTGACGATGGTGGCGTGGCGGGCAGCGGCCCGGATGGCTTCGTCATCCTGCGCCGTGCAGCCGGTCGTGCCGATGATGTGGACGATGCGCGCCTGAGCTGCATAGCCGGCGAACTCAACGGTTGCCGCCGGCACGGTGAAATCGATGATGCCGTCGGCCTTGGCAATCGCCGGAAGGGGGTCTGCGGAAATCTTGATGCCCAGCGTGCCCAGCCCCGATATCTCGCCGGCATCATGGCCGAGCATCGGACTGTCCTTGTGCTCGAGCGCGGCATGCAGTTCGCAGCCCTTGCTTTGGGCGATCGCCCGAATCAGCGTTTGCCCCATTCTTCCTGAAGCGCCGGTTACGACCAGTTTCATGTCCGTTTCCCGTTTCCTGCAGCCTGTCCCTTGCCCGCCAGCTTGCCGGTCGGCTTCGCGGTTCGGGTAGCACGCGCCGGCTTCCCCGCGGACGCTGGCGTTGCCGTTGCAACCGGCTCGCCGTCACCGTCGATGTCGAGTGCGCCCATCCGGTAGAGCCTTGCGTAAATTCCCCGCGGCTTTTTGACAAGCGCCTGGTGCCTGCCCTCTTCCCGGATAACCCCCTTGTCGATCACGATGATCTTGTCGGCGTTCTGGATGGTCGTGAGACGGTGCGCGATGACGATTGTGGTGCGGTCCTTCATCAGTCCTTCCAGCGCGGACTGAACAGCCTTTTCCGACTCGTTGTCGAGCGCGGAGGTTGCCTCGTCGAGCAGCAGGATGGGTGCATCGCGCAGGATCGCCCGAGCAATCGACAGACGCTGCTTCTGGCCGCCTGACAGGTTGGAGCCCATCTCGCCGACCGGCGTATCGTAGCCTTGTGGCGTCGCCAGGATGAAGTCGTGCGCCTGTGCCTTCTTCGCCGCCGCTACCACCTCTTCCATGGTCGCACCCGGGCGGCCATAGAGAATGTTGTCGGCAATCGAGCCCTCGAACAGCACCGGGCTCTGGGAAACAAAGGACATCTTCAGACGCAGGCTGTGCACCTGCACATCGGCGATGTTCTGGCCGTCGACAAGAATGCGTCCGTCCTTCAGGTCGTGAAACCGCAGGATCGTGTTGATGATGGTCGACTTGCCGCCACCCGATGGGCCGACCAGCGCTGTAACCTCGCCAGCCCTAGCGGTAAAGGAAACATCGCGCAACACGGTATCGAGCCCGTCATAGGAGAAACTGACGTGATCGAACTCGATTTCGCCGGCCTTGATTTTGATCGGTGCAGCGCCCGGTTTGTCGGACTGGCGTGGCGGTGTATCGAGCAGTTCGTACAGCATGCGCGCATTGACCAGCGATTTTTCGAACTGCACCCGGAACGAAGCGATACGCCGCGCCGGATCGTAGGCGAGCATCGCGGCAGCCAGGAACGACAACAGGGCGCCGGGGTTGCCATCGAGCGCAATGACGCGCCAGCCGCCGAAAGCCACAGCCCCTGCAATGGCAAACCCACCCAAAGTCTCGGTCAGCGGCTTTGTGCGCGCATTGACAAGTGCAATCGTATTGGCCTGCTTTTCGGCCTTTTCGATCAGCTTGCTGAGACTGTTTTTGAGTTGCTCTTCCATCGTGAAGGCCTTGACCACGGAAATGCCCTGCGCGGTCTCGATCATGTTCGAAACGACCCGAGCGTTCACGTTTACTTCCTTGCGGGAGAGTTGCTTCACCTTCTTCACATAGCGCGAGATGACGTAGGCGGCGATCGGCATCACCACCAGGGAACCCACGCTCATCAGCGGATCCTGCCAGACCATCACGAAGACCAATCCGATCAGGGTCAGCAGATCGCGCGCGAAGGTTGTGATGATCGTGTTCAGCATGTTCTGAACACCGCTGATGTTGCGGTTTATCTGGCCGACGAGAAATCCCGAACGGGTATCGGAGAAGAAGCCGACGCCAAGCTTCAGGAGATGGTCGAAGGCGCGTTTCTGGTAGCGCGCCACCATGTTGTTGGCGATGCGTTTGAGAAGGACTTCCTGCCCGAAACTCGCCATGCCCTTGATGAAGAACACCACCAGGATCAGTCCGGCGATGGAATAGGCGGCCGACAGTTTCTTGTCGTCGAAAACCTCGTTGACGACATCCTTGATGATGTAGGCGCTGAAGGCGGTTGTGGCCGCCACGACTATCATGCACAGGATCGCAAGCGCGTAGCTGTTCCGGTAGACGGCAAAGTTTTCCGAAAAGATACGCTGGACAACCTTGACGGCGCTTTCGTCTTCATAGGCCGGCGCAACAAGCGCCGTCTTTTCCGCCTGCTGGCGGACGCGCGCTTGCGCCTTGCTGGAAGTGTTCTTGGTTTTCTGCGGCAACGGACTGGATCGAATGCTGTGTCTGGGTTGGTTCGCCGTTAGGCTTCATGCGGCTATTGCCGGCAAACATCGTACGGCTGCTTCGCCGCGCGTTTCATACAGAAGGACGGCGCTTTTGCATAGCACTGACATGGGCTCTGACACATTTGTTGAAAGCGGGTTTGCAATGCTGCGGTGGCGGGTTGCCCCGCGGTTTCCCTCGCGGCCGGAAGCAGGTTTCCGGGAAGGCAAAATTATGTAGGCATCCATCGGCCGGCATGCAAGAATGTTGCCAGCGGGTTGAGGGCGCGATGCTTTGGCGCCGTCGGCATAGCGGTTTTCTGAACGGCGAATGCCGGCCCGAAACAGCTCGGCAAACCCGGCAGAAATGCCTCATGGACTACCGACATACAGGCAAACAACACAGGGAAGAGACATGAAGAAACTGATTCTTGGAATTGCGGCCAGTCTGCTCATGAGCGCTTCGGCGATGGCGATGGATGCAAAGCCGGCGGTCGTCTACGACAAGGGGGGCAGAAATGACGGCTCGTTCAACCAGGCTGCCTACAACGGCGCCGAGAAATTCAAGAGCGAAACCGGCATCGAATATCGCGAGTTCGAGGTTACCGATGACGCCCAGCGCGAACAGGCCATGCGGCGCTTTGCCAGCGACGGCAACAACCCGATCGTGGTCATTGGCTTCTCCCAGGCTGCGGCGCTGGAAAAGGTCGCCAAGGAATTTCCCGACGTCAATTTCGCCATTGTCGACATGGTCGTTGAACTGCCCAATGTGCGCTCCATCGTGTTCAAGGAGCATGAAGGCTCGTTCCTGGTCGGCGTGATGGCGGCCAAGGCGTCCAAGACCGGCAAGGTGGGCTTTGTTGGCGGCATGGACATCCCGCTCATCCGCAAATTCGCATGCGGTTACGTCGGCGGGGTGAAATCGGTGAATGCCGATGCCGAGGTTATCCAGAACATGACCGGCACCACCGGCGCGGCCTGGAATGACCCGACAAAGGGTGGTGAACTGGCCCGCGCGCAGATGGATCAGGGCGCGGATGTTGTCTACCATGCGGCCGGCGGCACGGGTTTTGGCGTGCTTCAGGCCGTGGCTGATGCCGGCAAGCTGGGCATCGGTGTTGATTCAAACCAGAATCATCTCCATCCGGGCAATGTGCTTACTTCCATGCTCAAACGGGTGGATGTGGCGGTCTACGACGCCTTCTCCGACGTCAAGAACGACAGCTGGTCGACCGGTTTTGCGGTGCTCGGCCTCAAGGAAGGCGGCGTCGACTATGCGATGGACGAAAACAACAAGCCGTTGGTCAATGACGACATGATGGCGGCGGTCGAAAGTGCCAAGTCGGGCATCATCGATGGCAGCGTCGAAGTGCATGACTACATGGCGGACAATTCCTGCCCCTATTGATCGAAATCGCAGCGGCAGTTGAAAAACCGTGACGGCAGGGGGCTTAGGCCCCCTGTTCCGTCATGATGCTGCATCTGGCAAACGGATGAACCGGACGGCATCGCCGACGGCGATCCTTCCCGGCTGAACAACGCAAGCAGTAATCCCGCCATGGCCGCGCATGGCGTTGTAGGCGCCGTCGCCGAGCGCCTCTTCCATGCGGGAGCAGGGCGCGCAGATGCCGGTTCCTTCCAGCACCGCCGCGCCGACGGAAAAGACGGCGTTCTTCAGCGCCAGCAGATTGATGCCGCTGACCACGAGGTTGCGCCGCAATACCGAGGGATGAACCGTCTCGACACCGGCCAGACCGGCGATTACCGGCAGGTGCTCTGCCTGGATCAGGGTTACGGAGCGCTTGCCCGGCCGGGTTGTACGGTCGCCTTCAAGCCCCCTTTCAAGCAGGGCCGTCTCCGCGCATTCGATGACAGGTGCACGCCGTTGAGGTCTGCATCCTATCCATTCCAGCTTTCCCGCCCGCGGGAAGGTAGCCAGCAGTTCCGAAAACGACGTCATGCCGCAGGCTCCGGTGAAGTAGTTCAGTAATGGGGCGGTTTCGTTATCTCGGGGCCGGGCAGCGTGGTTTCCTCAAGTGCCATAAACCGCTCTGCCAGGGCGTCCAGCTTGCGCCTTGCCGCATCGAGCTGCTCCCACTGTGCTGCCATGGTGGCAGACAGTTCCTCGATGGTCTTGGCCTGGTGAGCAAGCTGCTCTTCCAGCCGGACGATGCGTTGCGCGTTGTCGGCCTCGTTTCCCGTAAAGCGGTTTGCTGTCATCTTTTCACCCAGATTTTGTCAACCATCGCCACCAGCGCGGTTCCTTGGAGCCGTCGGATTCGGGGCAAGGCTGTTCTACAAGGTTACGGGAACTCGATTTCAATGCGAAAGCCTCCCCTTTCCCTATCCCTCTTGCTGCCCTGGCGCAAATGGCCGCTGGTCATGTTGATGATGGCAATTGCTGCCCTTGCGCCGTTGCGACCGGTTCATGCCGACATGCTGCGGCCGTGGAAGAAGCCCGACTATGCACTCGTCCTCGATGCCTATGAACTCAACGCGCTGGACTGGGAACGAATCGTCGGGGACAAGCGCATTGCAGGCTTCATCGGCAAGGCAAGCGACGGTCTTCCACAGCAATATTGTGCGGACCGTGAATCCCTGTGCGGCGCCCAGTGGCGGAAATATTCCGTCAGCCGGGAACTCTATCACACCCGCCGGACGCTCGCCAAAGCGCTTGGCCTCAAATGGGGCAGCTATCATCTTGGTCGTGCCGGCAACCCCGAGCTTCAGGCGCTGCACTACGTCCAGTATGCCAGGCCACAATCCGACGAGGTCGTAGTTCTCGACATCGAGAACTACGACGATTCGAAATTCATGAGCCTTGAGGAAGCGGAGCGGTTTGTTGAAGCCCTTTACGCCCGTATCGACCGCTATCCCATGCTCTATACCAATCACCGCACTGCCCGCCACATCGCCGAGAACCGGGCGCAATACCCTCTGCTTTCACGCCTGAAGCTCTGGTATGCCCGCTACAAGGAGGACATCGGCGATGTCTTTCCGCTGGGAAACTGGGACAGCTATACGCTGTGGCAATTCGCCTATGGCGGCAACTGTAACCGCAAGGCTTGCCCCTATCGCATCGATGGCGCTCCCAACAACATTGATGTCAATGTCGTTCCCTTCGGCGTCGATGCATTGCGGGCTGCCTGGCCCTTTGACGGGCTGCATGAAGAGAAGCCGATAGTCGCCGACACCGGTTCTGCCCTGGCGGAAAATGCGGTGGAGGATCCGGAAGCTGAAAAACACTCCGATTTTGTCACCGACCCCGACTACAATCCAGGCGAAGCTCCGCCGGGCGCCGTGGTAACGTCACCGGCAGCGCAGGCACTCTCTTCCGATGCTGCAAAGACCGACAATCTTACCACTGCCTCGCCGGGATCTGCTGCAGAAAGCGAAGACCGTTGCGGCGATCGCCAGCGCGAGGTGGAATCCGACGATCTGGCGAAGCCTTGCTGACACCTCTGCTGGCCGGGATGCGCCTCAGCGCAGATAGTCTTCCAGCGCCAGCCGCATGAGTTTTGGCAGAACTGCCGGCTTGCGGCTGTCTTTCTCCACATAGACATGGACGAAATGGCCCTGGGCAGCCGCAGTTTCCTCGTCGTTGCGAAACAGGGCGATTTCATAGCGCACCGAGGAATTGCCGATATGGCCGATGCGGATGCCGGCGGTCACGCGATCTGGAAACCCCATTTCGGCGAAATAGCTGCAGCCGGTTTCCACGACCAGCCCGACGATATCGCTCGTCATCGGATCGAGAAATTCCTGCTCGATCAGCCAGCCATTGATGGCGGTATCGAAAAGCGCGTAATGCACCACATTGTTCATGTGGCCATACATGTCATTGTCGGCCCATCGGGTCTGCAGGCTGCGGAACAGCGCAAACTCGTCGCGGCCAAGGGGCGAGGGACGGGCCATGTCTACTCTGATTGCCGGGCAACCGGGCGGGTGGCCGGGACGGTATTGATGAAAATTGCCATGTCTTGACTGTTGTCGCTGCCGCTTTCCGGGTCAAGGGGCAATCGGCGGGCCTTGACTCGGCAGCCAGCCTGCCGCCAAATCCGCCTGCCATCTGGCAAAGTTGGCCAGGCAAAGTTGAAAAGTTTTCGGGGATACGCCTTGGCAAGCAGCAACAAATCTTCGACCGGCGAAACCTCAACGCCGCCGGCGATCGAATTGAGAGGCATTTCCAAGGCTTTCGGCCCGGTTCAGGCCAACAAGGATATCAGTCTCGCCGTTGCCAAGGGAACGATCCACGGTATCATCGGGGAGAACGGCGCCGGCAAATCGACCCTGATGTCGATCCTTTACGGCTTCTACCAGGCGGACAAGGGCGAAATTCTGATTGACGGCACGGCCGTCCGGATTGCCGACAGCCAGGCCGCGATCGACAAGGGCATCGGCATGGTCCATCAGCACTTCATGCTGGTGGAGAATTTCACCGTGCTGGAAAACATCATTCTCGGCGCGGAGGGCGGCAATATCCTCAACAGCGCACTCGCCAACGCCCGCAGCGAGCTTGAACGTCTCGAGCGTGAATACGCGCTTGAAGTCGATCCCGATGCCGTCATCGAAGAACTGCCGGTCGGCCTGCAGCAGCGGGTGGAAATCCTCAAGGCGCTGTATCGCGGCGCTGACATCCTGATCCTGGATGAACCGACCGGCGTGCTCACCCCCGCCGAGGCCGATCATCTGTTCCGCATCCTTCTGCAGTTGAAGGAACAGGGCAAGACGATCATTCTCATCACCCACAAGCTGCGCGAGATCATGGCAATTACCGATACGGTCTCCGTCATGCGGCGCGGCGAGATGGTGGCAACCAGAACCACGGCAGATACCAGCGTCGAGGAACTGGCCGAACTGATGGTCGGAAGGCGCGTCCTGCTGCGGGTTGAAAAGGGGGCTGCAAAGCCCGGCGGGGTAAAGCTCTCCGTCAAGGGTCTCACCGTCGAGGACGGCCGCAAGGTCACGATGGTAGACAATGTCAGCTTCGATGTGCGTGCTGGCGAGATCGTCGGCATTGCCGGCGTCGCCGGAAACGGGCAGTCGGAACTGCTGCAGGCGATAGCGGGCATCAGGCGGGCGAAAGCCGGCACGGTGATTTTGGATGACGCGCCTGTCGATCTTTCCGGTTCGGCGGGCGGCGGCACGCTGCGCGAGCGCGGGCTCGCCCATGTTCCCGAAGACCGGCATCACATGGGACTGGTCCTGCCGTTCGAGGAAAACGAAAACTCCATTCTCGGCTATCAGGATCAGAAGGTCTATCTCAACGGCCCGCTGCTCGACATCGACGCCATTCGGACAGACGCGCGAAAGAAGATCGAGCAATACGACATCCGTCCGCCCGACTGCCGGCTGAAGACGGCGAACTTCTCCGGCGGCAACCAGCAGAAGATCGTGTTGGCGCGCGAGATGGAGCGTGATCCCGTGGTGCTGCTGGTTGGCCAGCCGACCCGCGGGGTCGATGTCGGTGCCATCGAATTCATTCACAAGCGCATCATCGAGATGCGCGACCAGGGCAAGGCGATCCTGCTGGTGTCCGTCGAACTCGATGAAATCCGCTCTCTTTCGGACCGCATCCTGGTGATGTTTGCCGGCAGGATCGTCGGCGAACGCACGCCGGAAGCGACCGAGGGCGAACTGGGCCTGCTGATGGCAGGGATTCAGGATGGCCCGGACGGCAAGGACGAGGCGGCATGACGGCTTTCGAACCGCGCATGTCCCTGATTACCCTGGGCGTGGCAGACATGCCGCGAGCCCGTGCCTTCTACGAGGCGCTCGGCTGGAAGGCTGCCGGCGCATCCAATGAACATGTCACCTTCTTTCAGGGGCGCGGCATCGTGCTCGGCCTGTTCGGCCATGATGAACTGGCAGCGGATGCCGGGGTGGAAAACACTCCCCCGCCGGCCTTTCGCGGCATGTCGATTGCCTACAACTGCCACAGCGAGACGGAAGTGGATGCTGCCTTCGCACATGCCATCGCCTGTGGCGCCACTGCAATGAAACAGCCGCAAAAGGTCTTCTGGGGCGGATATTCGGGCTATTTCGCCGATCCCGACGGCCATCTCTGGGAAGTTGCCTTCAACCCCTTCTCGCCGCTCGACGGCGACGGCCACATGCAGGTTGAGCCGGATATGGAAGGAGGGGACGCATGAAGCATCAGCTTCCCAAATGGGTCGATTATGGCCTCATCCCGCTGCTGAACCTGATCACCGCCTTTCTGGTGGCCGGGCTTGTCGTGCTGCTTGTCGGCGAAAATCCGTTGGAAGCCGCCTATCTGCTGGTGCGCGGTGCCTTCGGCTATGGCGGCGGCATTGGCTACACGCTGTTTTACGCCACCAACTTCATCTTCACCGGCCTGTCGGTGGCGGTGGCCATCCATTGCGGCCTGTTTAACATCGGCTCGGAAGGGCAGGCCTATGTCGGCGGGATAGGTGTCGCCGCCGCATGCCTGGCACTCGACCATTACGTGCCATGGTATGTAACCTTTCCGTTTGCCGTTCTCGGCGCGGCGGCTTTCGGGGCCGCCTGGGCGTTCATTCCCGCCTGGCTGCAGGCAAAGCGCGGCAGTCACGTGGTCATCACCACCATCATGTTCAATTTCATCGCTTCCGCATTGATGATCTATCTGCTGGTGGAGGTCTTCAAGCCGGCCGGCTCCATGGCGCCGGAGACGCGAACCTTCGAATCCGGCGGGCAACTGCCCAAGCTCGACTGGCTGTTTGAACTGTTCGGCACCTCGCTCGGAGGCGCGCCGTTCAACATTTCTTTCCTACTGGCGCTGCTCGCCTGCTGGGCGGTCTGGCTGCTGATCTGGCGCACCCGCCTCGGCTATGAGATCCGCACCACCGGCATCAACCCTACCGCAGCCGTCTATGCCGGCATCCCGCAGGTGCGCACCATCGTCATCGCCATGCTGATTTCCGGCGCGCTTGCCGGCATGATGGGGCTCAACCCGATCATGGGTGACCAGTACCGCTTGCAGGAGAGCTTTCCCGCAGGTGCGGGCTTCGTCGGCATTGCCGTCTCACTGATGGGCCGCAACCACCCCGTCGGAATCATATTCGCCGCCATTCTCTTCGGCATGTTGTGGCAGGGTGGCGCCGAGCTTGCCTTCGACATGCCGAAAATCTCCCGCGACATGATCGTCGTCATCCAGGGACTGGTGATCCTGTTTGCCGGTGCACTCGAACACATGTACCGCCCGGCGCTGGCGGGCTTCTTCAACCGGCGTGACCACCGGACGGACAGTTCGGCTGTTCCGGGTACCGGGGAGGCCGGGTGATGGATTTTCTCAGCCTGCTTCAGATACTCGATTCGACCGTTCGCCTGTCGACGCCGCTCCTGCTGGCAGCCCTTGCCGGCCTGTATTCGGAGCGCTCGGGTGTCTTCGACATCGGCCTTGAGGGCAAGATGCTGGGCGGCGCCTTCGCCGCAGCCGCAGCCGCCGTCATCTTCGGCAATCCCTGGATCGCACTGCTCTTCGCCCTGCTGACCTCGCTCGGACTTGGCGTCGTCCATGCCTTTGCCTCGATCACGGTGAAGGGAAACCAGATCGTCTCCGGCGTTGCGATCAACTTCATTGCGGCGGGCCTGACCGCGCTGCTCGGCCAGAGCTGGTTCGGCCAGGGCGGGCGCACGCCGCAGATCGGTCAGGAGGCGCGCTTCAACCCGGTCGAACTGCCGGGTTCCGAGGCGCTTTCCGGCATTCCCTTGCTGGGACCCATCTACCGCGACCTGATCTCCGGGCATAACGTCATTGTCTATTTCGCCTTCCTCATGGTGCCCGCCACCTGGTGGGTGATCTTCAGGACACGCTTCGGCCTGCGGCTTCGCGCTGTCGGCGAAAACCCGGCCGCCGTCGACACCGCCGGCATCAACGTGGTCTGGGCGCGCTACCGTGCGGTAATGATCTGCGGCCTGCTGTGCGGCTTTGCAGGTGCGTATCTCTCAATCGGCCTGTCGGCGGGCTTCGTCCAGAACATGACTGCCGGCAAGGGCTTCATCGCACTCGCCGCCCTGATCTTCGCCAAGTGGCGGCCGCTCAACGCCATGTGGGCCTGCCTGCTGTTCGGTTTTCTGGATGCGGTGGCAATCCGCCTTCAGGGTGTGCCGCTGCCGCTCGTCGGCGCGGTACCGGTGCAGTTCATCCAGGCGCTGCCCTATATCCTGACCGTCGTCCTGCTGGCCGGTTTCATCGGCAAGGCCGTGCCGCCAAAGGCCGGCGGCGTGCCCTATACCAAGGAGCGGTGATGGCCAAGGACCTGCACAAACTGGCACTTGAAGCCGCCACCCATGCCCATGCGCCGTATTCCGACTTTCCGGTCGGCGCCGCGATCCGCACCGTCGACGGCCGCACCTATGCCGGCTGCAATGTGGAAAACGCGTCCTACCCCGAAGGCTGGTGCGCGGAAACCAGCGCCATCGCCCATATGGTGATGGATGGCGGCGGAAAGATCGCCGAAGTGGCGGTGCTTGGCCTCAAGGCCGAATTATGCACGCCCTGCGGCGGCTGCCGCCAGCGGCTTGCCGAATTTGGCGCGGCTGAAACGAAGGTGCATCTCTGCAACAGGGATGGATTGGTTGAAACCGTGACCCTGGGCGATCTGCTGCCCTTCGCTTTTGGCATGAGGGCTTTGGGCATGGAAGAAAAGTCGTGAAAGCCGCAACGAAAACCCTGATCGAGCGCCTCGATGGCCTGGCGCCGCAAACCGCCCTGGTGCTGGGTTCGGGGCTTGGCGCATTGGCCAGCCAGGTAACCGGTGCCATCCGTATCCCCTATGGCGATCTGGAGGGCTTTCCAGCAGGCGGCGTCTCCGGCCACGCAGGCGAGGTGGTGGCAGGCCATATCGGTCATGCGCAGGTCATCCTGTTGTCGGGCAGGGTGCATTACTATGAACACGGCAACGCCGCTGCCATGCGCTTGCCGATTGAATGTCTTGCCGACATCGGCGTCAAGAAACTGGTCCTGACCAATTCGGCAGGTTCCCTGCGCGAGGACATGCCGCCCGGCTCCGTCATGCTGATCACCGATCACATCAACTGGTCCGGCATGAATCCGCTGATCGGCGAACCAGGCGACCGCCGATTTGTCGGCATGACCAATGCCTATGATGCGGACATGATGGACCGAGCGCGCGGTGTGGCGAGACGGCAGGATATAGCGCTTCACGAAGGCATCTACATGTGGTTTTCGGGACCAAGTTTCGAAACGCCGGCTGAAATCCGCATGGCCCGCCAGTTGGGCGCCGATGCGGTGGGCATGTCCACCGTGCCGGAAGTCATTCTCGCCCGCTTTGCCGGGCTGGATGTGGCCGCCTTTTCGGTCATCACCAATTTCGGCGCCGGCATGACGGGGGCGGAGCTTTCCCATGAAGAAACCAAGGAAATGGCGCCGAAGGGCGGCGAGCGCCTTGGCCGGCTGATTGCCGTCATGCTGCAGGAGAACCGGCCATGACCCCCGAGGAAAGGCATCTGAAGAAGGCTGCCGCGAAGGCAATCGGCCTGCTCGATCTGACCAACCTCAACGATGATTGCACCGCAGCCGACATCGAGGATCTCTGCCGGCGTGCGGTTACGCCTCACGGCAAGGTGGCTGCCATCTGCATCTGGAAGGAGCATATCCCCCAGGCAAAGGCGCTGCTCAGGGACAGCGGCATCCGCATCGCCACGGTGGTGAACTTTCCTCATGGCGGAACAGATGTGGATGCCGTCCTTGCCGAAACGCGACAGGCTATCGCGGACGGAGCCGACGAGATCGATCTGGTATTGCCCTACCGGGCATTGATAGCGGGTGCCGAGGGCGTTGCTACCTACATGGTGAAAGCCGTGCGCAAGGTCTGCGGCAGGAAGGCGCTGCTCAAGGTCATTCTGGAAACCGGCGAACTGGGTGACGAAAAGCTGATCCGCAAAGCATCCCGTCTGGCGATCGATGCCGGCGCCGATTTCATCAAGACCTCGACCGGCAAGGTGGCGGTCAATGCCACGCCGGAAACTGCCGAGATCATGCTGAAGGTCATCCGCAAGCATGGAAGCAGACACAAGACCGGCTTCAAACCGGCAGGCGGTATCAGGACGACTGCGGATGCAGTCGCCTATCTCGATCTCGCCCGCAACATCATGGGCAAGAACTGGGCAAAGCCGCGCACCATGCGGTTCGGAGCCTCGGGCGTTCTGGCCGACCTGATGGCGACGCTGGATGGTGCTGAAAGTGAAAAGCCAGGCGGGGGCTACTGAACGTGCTGCCCCAGGAGATCATCCGCGCCAAGCGTGACGGCAAGGTGCTGCAGGCGGACGCGATTGCCGAATTTGTTGCCGGTGTAACGGATGGCAAGGTCTCCGAAGGCCAGGTCGCTGCCCTCGCCATGGTGGTCTTTCTCAACGGCATGTCCCGCGACGAGGCGGTTGCGCTGACGCTTGCCATGCGCGATTCGGGAGACGTGCTCGACTGGTCGGATTTTCCAGGTCCCGTGGTCGACAAGCATTCGACGGGCGGCGTGGGCGACAACGTTTCCCTGATGCTGGCGCCGGCGATTGCTGCCTGCGGGGCGTATAACCCGATGATCTCCGGCCGCGGCCTCGGCCACACCGGCGGCACGCTCGACAAGTTCGAGTCGATCCCCGGCTACACCACCCAGCCCGACAATGCCCTGTTCCGCAAGGTGGTGCGCGAGGTGGGCTGCGCGGTGATCGGCCAGACGGGGAACCTCGCGCCTGCCGACAAGGTGATCTACGGCATCCGCGATGTGACGGCGACGGTCGAAAGCGTACCGCTGATCACCGCTTCAATTCTCTCCAAGAAACTTGCCGCCGGGCTCGATGCATTGGTACTCGATGTCAAGGTGGGTTCCGGCGCCTTCATGGATGACCTTGCAAAGGCGCGTGAACTGGCAACCTCGCTGGTGGAGGTCGCCAATGGCGCCGGGCTGAAGACTACGGCTCTGCTGACCGGCATGGATCATCCGCTGGCCTCGAGCGCTGGTAATGCAGTGGAGATGCGCAATGCGGTGGACTTCCTGACCGGCACGGCGCGCGATCCGGCCCTGTACGAGGTTACAGTGGCGCTTGGCGCCGAAATGCTGGTTTCCGGCGGCATCGCCGATGATGCTGCCGATGGCGCGCGGCGCATGGAGGAAGCCTTCACCAGCGGTGCGGCGGCAGAGCGCTTTGCGCAGATGGTGTCGGCACTCGGCGGGCCATCCGATTTCATCGAGCGGATGGATGCCTATCTTGAAATGCCGCCGGTGCGCCGCCCGCTCATGGCGGGGCCGGAGCACAAGCATCTTGCCGGAGATCTCGGTTTCGACACCCGCCAGATCGGCCTTGCCGTGGTGGAACTTGGAGGCGGGCGCACCCGCCCGCAGGATCCGGTGGATCATGCGGTGGGATTGACCGCCATTGCCGGCAGGGAGTGGAACGGCGAAAGCCCGATCTGCGAGATCTGGGCGCGTGACGAGGCGACGGTCGACCGTGCCGGACAGCGCATTCTCGCCGCCCTTCGTGAGGCAGTTCCGGCTGCCGGCACCGTTCTTGAGCGCGTCACCGTTTAGCCGAGAACAGATCGAGCAATAGTTCGACCACCCGTTGGGAATGAACGGTGATCGCCTCACGCGGCGGTGCCTGGGTAATGCCGATAACCCGGCGGATCTGGATGTCGCCCAGCAGCAGGGCGAGGTAGATTTCGGTGATTTCCAGCGGATCGTGAGCACGCAACCGGCCAGCTTGCTGGGCTGTTGCAATCGTCTGGGCAACCAGCGGAACCATGCGAGACCTGCCATGCTCGGAAAGCAGCTTTCCGAGCAGACCACCGTCGGCAACATCAGCCGCCGCAGCCCGGTTGAGCAGGACGGAGCGCTCGCCGGTCAGGAGATCGAGCAGCTTGCTGCCGAACTTCTCCAGTCTGGCAACGGGATCGGAGCCCCTGCCCGACGGACCTGCTGTGAAATCCTCCAGTTCGCTGGCTACCTGGTCGGCGTTGTCCTTGATCATGGCGGCAAGCAGACCCTGCTTGTTGCCATACCAGTTGTACATGGTCTCGTTCGAGGCACCGGCCGCCTTGGCGATGGCGAGCATGGAGGCGCTCTTGAAGCCCTTCTCCATCAGGACCTTGTACGCTGCCTCGAATATCTGGCGTTCCCGTTCGGTTTTGTCCTTCATGGGCCGGTCTCATTCGCTGTTGCAATTTTACCGTAGTCATGTATACGGATTTGTCAAACGTACAAATATATACGGATAGACAAGGAGAAGGATCATGAGCGACATTGTTGTTTCACACGGTAAGTCGAAGGATTTGGATCGGCAGGGCCTGGCCATTCTGGCCATCCTGCAATTGCTGATGCTGGCAGCTCTTTACTCGCGGACGGAACCCCATCCGCCGCTTGCCATTCCGCTTTTTGCGCTTGCACCCTTCCTGTCGGCTTCGATCGCACTTGCGGTTGCTGGTTTGCTGGCGCCTGGCCGTTGGCTGTCACTGGCAGCCTGTGTGACGGCCCTGATAAGCTTCGGACCGCAGAAATGGTTCGATGCGGCGTTTCCCCAGATCTGGCCGGCAGTCATCCTGGCGCAGATAGCCGTGGCGATGGTCGCGTTCTCTCTGTTTTGCAACCGGCAGCAAACGCGCGCTGCGCGGGGCAGTGTAAAGGGCGGTGCTTGACCGCCCCTACTTCAGCGGGTCCACTTCCTCGTGCTGCGAAAGAACGCCTTCGAGTGCTGCGAGCATTGCATCACGGCGTTCGGCCGTGACCGGGCTTTCCACCACCACCACCAGCTTGGGTTCGTTGGAAGAAGCGCGGATCAGCCCCCAGGTACCGTCTTCGGCCACCACCCGCACACCATTGACGGTGATGAGATCGCGGATCTGCCCGCCAGCAAAGATTTCGCCATTCCTCCGCATCGTCTCGAAGGATGCGATGATCTTGTCCACCACGTCATATTTTGTCTCGTCGGCGCAATAGGGCGAATAGGTCGGAGCATCATGGGTAACCGGCAGCGCCCGGCGCAGATCGGCCATGGACTTTTCCGGGTTGCGGTCGAGCATGTCGCAGACGGCGATCGCCGTGACGATGCCGTCGTCATAGCCGCGCCCGATGGGGTGGTTGAAGAAGAAATGGCCTGATTTCTCAAACCCGGCTATGGCGCCGAGATCGTTGACCCGCCGCTTGATGTAGGAATGGCCGGTCTTGAAATAATCGGTCTTCGCGCCCTGCTGCAGCAGCACGGGATCGGTCAGGAACAATCCGGTCGATTTCACATCAACGACAAATTGCTTGTTGTCATGCACGGCGGAAATGTCGCGTGCCAGCATGACGCCCACCTTGTCGGCGAAAATCTCCTCGCCTTCATTGTCCACCACGCCGCAGCGGTCGCCATCGCCATCAAAACCGAGCGCCAGGTCGGCACCGCTCTCGCGCACCCGGTCGGCCATGGCATGCAGCATCTTCATCGATTCCGGGTTCGGATTGTAGTTGGGGAAGGCGTGATCGAGCTCGCAATCCATCTCGACGACATCGACACCGAGGCGTTTGAGCACCTGTGGCGCAAAGGCACCTGCCGTCCCGTTGCCGCAGGCGGCAATGGCGCGGATTTTGCGGCTGAACGGTTTGCGGTTCGTCAGGTCGGCGATGTAGCGCTCGGCAAAGCCCTCGATGAATTCGTAGCTGCCGCCACCGGCAAGCTTGTATTCGCCATTGAGCACGATCTCCCTGAGCCGCCCCATCTCGTCCGGTCCGAAGGTCAGCGGCCGCGCAGCGCCCATCTTCACCCCGGTCCAGCCATTGTCGTTGTGCGAGGCGGTGACCATGGCAACCGACGGCGCATCGAGATCGAACTGGGCGAAATAGGCAACGGGTGAAAGCGCCAGCCCGATGTCCTTAACCTCTGCGCCGGCAGCCAGGAGACCGGCAACCAGCGCCTGCTTGATCGACAGCGAATAGGAACGGTAATCGTGGCCGGTGACGATCTTTGGTCCCGCGCCCAGTTCGCGGATCAGCGTGCCGAGACCCATGCCGAGCGCCTGAACGCCCATCAGGTTGAGTTCGGGATCACGTTCCGAGGAGGGATGGCCGAACCACCAGCGGGCATCGTATTCGCGAAAGCCGGTGGCCTTGACCAGCGGAGTGATTTCAAAGGCATGGGTGTTCGGGGTCAGCTGCCCGACGGGCTTTGGAAAAGGCATGTGAACTCCATCGCATCCGGCCTTTTCGGATTTGCGCCGGATGTGGGGGTTGCAACGGGCGGATTATTCCGCCGGTTACTGGATGAGTATCAGTTCATTACCGCTGATTTCAAACTTCTTGAGCTTTTTCAAGAAGGACATGCCAAGCAGCACCGTGTTCAGCGCCTCGTCGCGGGACACCGAAGCCTGGACATTCTGCACGCGGACCCGTCCGATCTGGATTTCCTCGATGACCGCGGCTGCCGCATAGGTGATGCCGTTGGCCGTGCGGACCTTGTATTTGAAGTCGCTGTTCTTCAGCCGGATGCCGAGGCGGCGGGCGAGCGATTCGTTGATCGCCACATAGGTCGCGCCGGTATCCACCAGCACTTCCTCATTGCGGCCGTTCATCTTTGCATCGGTGACGAAATGGCCGCGCGAATCCATGGCGATTCGCGCCTTGCGGCCGTCGAGCGGGTTGAAACTGTCTTTCTTCCTCGGTGTCTCGGCACTGGCAATCTGCTGTTCCCGCTGAACCGCCGGACGCCCGGCCTGTTCGCTTTCCTCGATGCTTGTATCGAGAAATTTCGGAACGGCGATGGCACTGGCAATCACGAGGCCTGCAAGGGTGAGGTATTTTTCCATTCTGATTTCCCGGCAACGAACGGCATTTGCCGCGAATTCTAGGAAATCGGCGCTAACCCGGCCTTAAAAGTCCGGTTTTCGGCGGGCAGGAGACGTCACTTTTCGTGGCAGGGTAAACCGGCGGTTAACGGCCTGCGCTACTTCGTGCCATACATCCGGTCGCCGGCATCGCCCAGCCCGGGAACGATATAGCCTTTCTCGTTGAGATGGCTGTCGACGGCGGCGGTGAAGATCGGCACGTCAGGCTGGGCCTTCTGGAAAGCGGCGATGCCTTCGGGGGCCGCCAGCAGGCACAAAAAGCGGATATTGGTCGCGCCGCGCTCCTTGAGCTTTTCGATCGCCGCGGTGGCGGAGTTCGCGGTCGCCAGCATCGGATCGACCACGATCACCAGCCGGTCGTCGAGGTCGTCAGGCGCCTTGAAATAGTATTCGATCGCCTCCAGCGTGTCATGATCACGGTAAAGCCCGACATGGGCCACCCTTGCAGACGGCACCAGGTCCAGCATGCCTTCCAGCAGTCCGTTGCCTGCCCGCAGGATCGAGGCGAACACCAGCTTCTTGCCGGCGATAGTGGGCGCCTGCATCGGGCCGAGCGGTGTTTCGATCTCTTTCGTCGTCAGGGCCAGATCGCGCGTCACCTCGTAGCACAGCAGCAGCGAGATTTCCCGCAACAGCCTGCGGAAGGAGCCGGTGGAGGTTTCCTTGTCACGCATGATGGTGAGTTTGTGCTGGACAAGCGGATGATCGACGACGGTAAGGCTTTTCATCGGAACCCTTTGCGGTGAAACGGAATACTGGAACAAAAAGGAAGTTTTACTCTATCGCGCCCGTTGCATACTTCTCAAGCAAGCGCTTGCGTGTATCCCCATCTACGAACGCTGCCTCGATGGCTGTGCGGGTAAAAGCGAGCAGTGCATTATCGTCAAAGCCGAAATCCTTGCCGGCGACGGCATATTCGCTTTCCAGCGTGGTGTGGAAGTGTGGCGGGTCGTCGGAATTGAGCGTTATTCTGCAGCCTGCCTCGTAGAGCCGGCGCAGGGGATGCGCCTCGACCGAGCTGAAAACGCCAAGCACCAGATTGGAAACGGGGCACACTTCCAGAACGGTGCCGGCTTCGGCAATCCGCTCGACCAGCGCCGGATTTTCGATCGCCCGCACCCCGTGGCCGATACGGCTGGGCTGCAGGTAATCGAGTGCGGCTTCCACACTGTCCGCCCCGCCGAACTCCCCGGCATGGCAGGTAATACCAAGCCCGCCATCGCGGGCGATGTCGAAGGCCCTGGCAAACTCCGATGGATGTCCGATGCGCTCGTCACCGGCCATGCCGAAACCGGTCACCAATGGGTGCGGGTCATTGACCGCCAGCTGGGCCGCCTCTTCCACAGCTCCGGCACCAACATGGCGGATGCCGGTGACGATCATGCGGCCCTCGATGCCGGTTGCTGCCCTTGCATTCTCCATGCCTTCGGCAATGGCGGTAACCAGCGTGTTGTAGGAGCAGCCAATGCGTTCGGCATGTTCCGGCGAAACGAAAATCTCCGCATAGATGCAATTCTGCCGGGCGAGGTTGAGATAGTGGGTCTCGCTCAGCAGCACATAGTCTTCGGGTGTCCTGAACAGGCTCGCCACGAGATCGTAGGTCTCAAGGAACGAGGTGAAATCCGTCCAAAGATAGCCCCTGTCCGCATCGACACGGGCGGAGACATCCACCCCGTATTTTGCCGCCTGCGCCAGGGCCACGGCAGGCTCGGCCGCGCCTTCGATATGGCAGTGCAGTTCTGCCTTAGCAACGGAGCGGATCATGAGCCGTCCAGCGGAACTGGCGTGCCCGCGTCTCCGGGTTCAAGGCCCAGATGGCGGCCAACCGTCGCGCCGATATCGGCAAAGGTTTCGCGGGTTCCGCCATTGCCGGGCTCCACCCCGCTGCCGAACAGAAGAACCGGCACCTGCTCGCGGGTATGGTCGGTTCCCCGCCAGGTCGGATCGCAGCCGTGGTCGGCTGTGATCGTCAGCAGATCACCCGGCCCCATTCGCCCCATGAAGGAAGGCAGCCAGCGATCGAAGGCCTCAAGGGCAGCCGCATAGCCCGCGACATCCCTGCGATGGCCGTACAGCATGTCGAAATCGACGAAATTCGTCATCGCCAGACCGCCCTCGGGCAATTCCGCCATGGCTTTCAGCGTCGCTTCGCCCAACGCTTCATTGCCGCTGGCCTTGATGACCTGCGTCGGGCCCTGATGGGCATAGATATCGGCGATCTTGCCGATGGCGACAACCTCTCTTCCGGCGGCTTTCGCACGGTCCAGCAGGGTGGGCTTCGGCGGCTTGATGGAATAGTCGCGCCGGTTTCCGGTGCGCACGAACGAGGCGGCGTCCTCGCCGACGAAGGGCCGGGCGATCACCCGTCCGATATTCATACGCGCCGTCATCTCGAATACCGATTCGCAAAGCGCGTAGAGCTTCTCCAGTCCGAAATGGCTCTCATGGGCAGCAATCTGGAAAACCGAATCCGACGAGGTGTAGCAGATCGGTTTGCCGGTCCGCACATGCTCCTCGCCGAGCTCGGCAATGATCTCGGTTCCCGAAGCGTGGCGGTTTCCCAGAATGCCGGGCAGATTGTTTTCGGCGATGATCTGATCGGTAAGTTCCGCCGGAAAGGCCGGTATCTCTCTGGGAAAATAGCCCCAGTCGGTCATCACCGGCACCCCGGCAATCTCCCAATGGCCCGAAGGCGTATCCTTGCCTTTGGAAATTTCGACGGCGCTGGCCCAGCGGCCTTTCAAAACAGGAATGGCGCTCATGCCCGCCGGCAGTTCTCCGCAGGCGTTTTTCGCGGCAAGGCCGAGGCCGAGGGATTCGAGCACCGGCAGGCTGAGCGGTCCGGATCGGAGCCCTTCACGGTCCGCTCTGCCCGCCTTGCAGGCTTCGGCGATGTGACCGAGCGTGTTGGAGCCTGAATCGCCGAATTGTGCAGCGTCGGGTGCGCCGCCAATGCCGACGGAATCGAGTACGAACAAAAAGCTCCGGCTCATGATTTTCCTCTCCGGATGGCGCGCCAGCGGCCGGGACCGAACACTCGGCTCACCCATGGGTCAGGGGGATTCCCAATTCAGGCGCAATCCCGTAGTAACGGATATTGGTTTCGCTTCGCAAGCAACAGGATGTCCGGCAGGATCATGACCGTTCGATCAGCTTCTCGAAAGCTTTCAGCCAGTGCCGCTTGTCTGGTGTTTCTTGCCTTTGCGGCGATGTTTTCGCAAGCTATGGCCGATTGGCGGGAGGAACTGGGCGTTTTCCGCATCGCCCTCGTCACCAGCGACAACGAGGCCGACAGCCGCGCCGCGCTGGAACCCTTCCGTCTGGTCGTGCAGGAAAAGCTCGGCCTGCAGGCCGAACTGCGCACCGACCGCCAGCTCGACAGACTGATCATAAACCAGTCAGACAGGCCGGCCGAATATCTCATTCTACCGGCCTCCGCCTATGCGGCCGTATGGCTTCGCTGCGAATGCATCGAACCGCTGGTGATCGCCAGATCTGCCGATGGCGAGGAGGCCGTTCGCTCGGTTTTGATCGTACGCTCCGAAAGCGGCATCAACACTTTGACGCAACTGGGCGGCAGGACGGTACTCGGCCTTTCCGAGCATTCGCTGGTTGGATATGCGATACCGCGCAAGTTCGCCGACGAGGCGGCAAGCGGCATCGACTGGCAGCTTTCCGATAGCGCGGAAGAAGCGCTGCATCGTTTCGTTTCCGGGCAAGGCGATGCGCTCGCCGGCTGGATTCCGGCAGGCCAGAATCCCGCCATCGCCAGCCGCGGCACGCTCGCCCGGCTGAAGGAACTCGCTGCCGGCGGGCAATCGTTCTCGGTCCTCTGGCAATCGGAACCTGTACCCAACCGGGTTCACGCCGTGCGCAAGAACCTCGACGGGGAGGCAAAGCGCCTGCTGCGCGATCTGCTCACCGGGCTCAACGACAACGATCCGATCACGTATGATCAGCTTGAGCCCGATTTTTCGGGCGGGTTCCTTCCCGCCCGCCAGTCGCAGTTCTCCTATCTGATCGATTTCCTCAACGAGCAGGCGAAAACGGCTCCTGTGGACGGTGCCGGTGCAGAAGAGGATGCCTCCGGCGGATTGCAGGACGAACCGGACAATCCCGACACGGCAGAAAAAAGCGCCAGCGACTCCTGAACCGTTCCGGCAGCTTCAACAAAAAAGCGGCCCCTGAAGGCCGCTTTTCGCTACGTCTCGTCAGGATGATGCCGATTATGAGCAGTTGCCCTTGACCTCGATATTGTTGCCGATGCGCGGACGCAGGAACATTTCCTCTTCCATCTGAATGGCCGTGGTCTCCTTGCTCAGGTCGCCGACCTTGTGGGTGGCGAGCCACCCGACGGCAGGCGTGTAGGAGGTTTCGATGCGTGCCGCGACCAGGAAATTGCCGTCGATCTTGATCTTGTTGGGAACGGTATAGATCGAACCGGTGGCAACCGGCGTGGTGCCATAACCGCGGCTCCACTTCACCTTGGCCGTACCACTCTCGACCAGAACACCCGACAGGCGGATCTTCAGCGTGTTGGAATAAGGATACATGATGTCGTCGGCGATCTCGATGATGTCGTTAAGCACCGGATCGGTGAAGCATTCGGCCTGGGTGATGAGGTCGCCCAGCGTGCTTGAAACCCGCGACAGCTTGCGGTTGGCGGAAAGCGCACCGGAAATCTCGATCGTGCCGACATAGAGCAGCAGCATCAGCGGGGCGATGAAGGCGAACTCGATCGCCGCAACGCCCTTGATGTCATCGCGGAATGCAGACACTGCCAGGCGAAGGCTCTCCAGCCTGGCTTTCATGTTGTCTTTGAAGCTCGCAGTTTTCATTGCTCAGTCCTCGTATTCGTGCCTGTTGCGGTCGGATACCGGGGTCAGGAGGAATAGGGTTCGGTTTTGAACGCGGTGATTCCGGTCAGAACCGCATTGCCGTTGTTGAGACCGGACAGGTATTGCTGCAGGTAGTTGGTAAACACCGGCCACTCGGCAACGACGGTCAGCATGACGATCTGCTTGGGACCGGCTGCCTCGAACTTGAAGTCCGAAGGATCGATCTCGCCATCCTCGGGCTTGGGCGCATCGCCCAGCTCGTCATAGGTGGCGACAACCTGCATATCGATGAGAAGACCGTCGCAATCGAAAAGAACGGCAGCGCTTTCGCAGATCTCGTCGCGCAACTGGTCCTCGGTCAGCGTCTGGTCGAGCTGTCCGGTCCGGATTTTCCGGCCTACTTCATCCACCGAGCTTTCAAGCACCTGTCCGGCGAAGAACAGCAGCGAGGTTTCCACGATCGCCATCAGCAGCATGAAGAACGGCATGGCGAGCATGGCGAACTCGATTGCCGTGACGCCTTCCTGGTCCTTTGCGAACCGGCGAACGATTTTCGGGGCACTGAAGAAGCCGGCGCGCTTGCGTGCGGCTTCGTTATGGTCGGCTTGTACGGTCTTTGGCATTTGTACCACCCTAGAGTCAGCAAGGTCGTATCAGACTAGCAATGATCCGTTGAAATTGTGTTTCACCGGTTTCCGAAAATTTCGGGGATTGGTTTAAGGATCCATTAACCGCAAAAAGCCGCTTCCGGGGTCCCCACAAACAGAACCGGGCTTGCGCCCGGTTCGAAAATTCAAGCTTGCATGCGGGTTCGCCGGCCTATTTGGCGCCCTCGGACAGATTGTTGCGGGCCGTGATCTGCTGCTGTGCATATTCGAAGCGGTCTGCCGAATCGCCGATGGTGAGCGTCGGTTCGCACACAGGCGCGCAGGCCAGGGTGACGCGCTCTTCGCGGCGATAGATGCGTACGGTGTTGGCTTCATGCCCGCGCACCACGACGGTCTCGTCGACGATCGGCTCGCCATCGTGATCAAGCACGATCAGGTTGGTGACACCGAAGGAACGCCCGGTCAGAACCAGCGTAATGTCGTCCTCGACGGTAGCGTCCGCGATCGACGGGTTGCCGATGATCACGGTGGCTGCCGGCCTGGAAATCCGGAAGACCTTGGCGCGGTCGACGGTGACCACCACGGGCTCTGCTGCAGTTTCGGTTTCAGCCTGGGCGGTCACGACCGCTGCAGCAAGCAGGGAGGTGGCAAGGGCCGCTGCCAGGCATGACTTGATGGGCTTGAACATGGTGAGCTCCGAACGCGTTACGGTTTTCTCCATTTTCAGCGTTTTTGGTAAAGGAAGCACTAACGGGGCAGGGCTTCGTGCGCCTGCAGGCGAATTGCCGAGGGCCGCTATGAAATGCTGCAGCAATCCAGTGCAGCGCCAACTGCTTGCCTGTCGCACCTTCACGGTCCCCGGTCATGCTGTCGCGTGTATTATAATGAGTGGCGGACGACGTTCCTGCTTCCGGCAAATCCGGCCAGTCTGGATGGCGAACTCGCTCGCCGGATTTGCGCTTGGCGCTTGCCGGTGCCGAATACGCTCCTTGCACGGCGTTGCGGATGACGGCTGGCTACCCGGAGGGGATTGCAACAATTTTACCGATGCTCCTCACGCCAAACTAACCAAGCTCAACATTCAGGTGATGTAAGGTTTTGTTAACGACCGAAATTAACGGCTTCTCAATTTGTCGGGCGTAGATTGGCGTCAGATCGGGGACAAACCCGGTCGACACAAGTGTTCAAAAACACGTGGATCTAAAGGAGCATAACCATGAAATTCGTAGCTCGTTTTCTGAAAGATGAGTCTGGCGCAACCGCTATCGAATACGGCCTGATCGCCGCTCTGATTTCTGTTGCTATCATCGGCGGCGTAAGCGCCACTGGTGGCGGTGTTTCCGACACCTTCAACACGATCTCTGGCAACCTCTAAGGTTGGCAAGCCGGGTCGCTCAGACCTGGCGTGAAAATCAGGCACAGGGCCGTCCTTCCGGGCGGCCCTGTTGTCTTTTTGCCGGTGCCTCGCCGGCGGGCTTCCTTAACCGCTTGTTCACCACAAACCCATAAGCTTGCCGAAGCCGGAAACCCGGCCCGAACGCAACTCCATCAGGCGGCCAACATGCTTCAGGCGGCACTCGTTTCCTTCTTCCCATTTCTGATGATCTATTCGGCCTTTTCGGATCTCGTTTCCATGACGATTCCCAACAAGGTGTCCCTGGCGCTGATCGCCGGCTTCGTCGCATTCGCCTATTGGACGGGCATGAGCCTGGAGACTTTCGCCTGGCACTGGGCACTGTTTGCCATCGTGCTGGTCGCAGCCATTGCACTGTTTGCCTCCGGTCACATCGGTGGCGGCGATGCCAAGCTGGCCGCTGCCACGGTACTCTGGCTCGGCTGGGAGCATGCCCTGTCCTATCTGTTCGTCGCTTCGCTGATCGGGGCCGCCCTTACCATTGTCATGATGCGTCTGCGCGGCAACATCATGCCCCATCGCATCGAACATGTTGAATGGATCGCCCGGCTCTACCGCGCTGATTCCGGCATCCCCTACGGCATTGCCCTCGGCGCGGCGGCAATCGTGATTTATCCGGAAACGCGCTGGATGGAATCCGTGTTCAGCCTGACAGTGCCGGGCATGTAGTCGTTCCGTCGCTCACCCTGCAGACCAGACCCGGCTTCGGCCGGGTTTTTTGTTGCCTGCCGTCCCGTTCCGCCATGCTGCGTTTGGGGTCCGTTAACCATCATCGCTAGCTTTGCGTTAACCATAATTACACCTTTGCCTGACAAAACTAGCTGCGAGGAATTCCAGCTCTTGGAGCAGTTTTGAGGGTACGGGTATGAGAAAAGCACAGTTGGTGGTCTTGGCGGGCGCGGTCCTTGCCGCAGGAGGCGCAGGGTATCTTGCGATGAACCTCATGCATCGCGAGCCCGAGCCGCAGCAGGTTCAACAGCAGACGCCAACCGTTCGCATGGAGGAAGTGCTGATCGCTGCGTCGGACATACCGATGGGAACAAAAGTTTCATCCGACATGCTCGAATGGCGCGAATGGCCGGAGCAAGGCGTGGCGGACGGCTTCATTACCAAGGGCGCCCAGCCCGATGCCCTGAACGACATGACGGGTTCGATTGCCCGTGCCACGATCTATTCCGGCGAACCGATGCGTGATTCGAAGCTGGTAAAGTCCGACCAGGGTTTCATGTCTGCCATTCTGCCCAAGGGGCAGCGTGCGGTTGCCACCAGCATTTCCACCGCCACATCGGCCGGCGGCTTCATCCTTCCCAATGACCGCGTCGATGTCCTGATGACTCGCCGGCGCACCGGCGAGGGCGAAGAAGGTTTCGCGACAGAAGTCATTCTGGAAAACATCCGTGTTCTCGCCATCGACCAGACCATCCGCGAGCAGGATGGCGAACAGGTGGTGGTTGGCGAAACCGCCACACTCCAGTTGAGCCCCAAGGAAGTGGAAATCCTGACGGTCGCACAGCAGACCGCCGACCGCCTTTCCCTGGCGCTGCGCTCCATCGCCGACGCCAACGAGGAATCGAAGAAAACCGGGGACCATCTGCTCAGCGGTGGTTCCGGCACCGTGCGAATCATCCGTTACGGCAGCGTCAAGGAGGCAAGTGCGCCGCCGAGGAAATCCGATGAGGACTAATCGCCGAAACACGTCGCTGAAACGGATCGAGACATGATTGAGGGTAACAAAATGCGTAACACCAAGGGAAAATGGTTCCGTGCGATGATGTTGTCGGCAGCCTTGTGTGCGCCCTTCGCCATTGCGGGCGGGTTGCCGGCTCAGGCAGAATCGGGAACCAAGAACTACATAAAGATTTCCAGAAACGCGATCGGGCAGACGCGCACCGTCAAGGTCGGCCTCAACAAGTCGATGGTTATCGACCTGCCGGACGACGCCCATGACATTCTGGTCGCCAACCCGGAAGTCGCCGATGCCGTCACCCGCACATCGCGGCGCATCTACATTTTCGCCAAACAGGTTGGCGAAACCAACATCTTCATCTTCGACCATGCCGGCAATCAGCTGCTGTCGCTCGATCTTGCGATTGAACGCGATGTCGCAGGGCTTGAAGAATATATCGAAAAATATGTCCGCGGTGCCGACGTCAAGGTCGAAATCATCAACGACAACGTCGTGCTGACGGGAACGGTTCCAACTCCCCAGGCTTCGGTGAAGGCAGTCCAGCTGGCTCAGATCTTCGTCAAGGGCGGCGAGGCGACAACGCCGTCTGCGGGCGGATCGGCAGCCGTCCCCGGTGGCGGCACCGTTGTCAGCTTCGGTGAGGAAGAAACCCGCGAATCGGCAATCGTGAACCTGCTGACGATCGATGGCGAGGACCAGGTGGCTCTCAAGGTCACTGTAGCCGAAATCCAGCGCAACATCGTCAAGCAACTCGGTATCGACCTGCTGTCGAGCCTTTCGGTAGGTGGCCTGGCAACCCGCATCATCGGCGACAACCCGCTGGGCCTGGGCAAGATCAAGTCCACCAGCAGGCTGATCTCCTCCTACTCGCACGATGGAAACACTTTCGAGGCTACCCTTCGCGCGCTCGATCAGGCCGGCGTCATGCGCACGCTTGCCGAGCCGACCCTGACGGCCATCTCCGGCGAGGCGGCGACCTTCAACGTTGGCGGCGAATACCGCATTCCCAGCGGCAAGGACGATAGCGGCGACGGGGTTACCTACAACTCGGAAACCGTGGAATACGGCATCTCGCTCGGCTTCAGGCCTGTTGTCCTGTCTCCCGGCCGCATCAGCCTGCACATTCAGACCCAGGTTTCCGAACCGACCAATGAAGGCAGCTTTGTCGTACCGCGCGGCAGCGCCGAGGCGGTAACCTATCCGGGCATTCGCCGCCGCGAGGCAGAGACCACTGTCGAGCTTCCCTCCGGCGGCTCCATGGTTATTGCCGGCCTCATCAAGGATGATGTGCGGCAGGTGATTTCCGGCTTCCCGGGTCTCAGCCGCATTCCGATCCTGGGAACCCTGTTCAGAAGCCGAGACTACCAGCGTTACGAGACCGAACTGGTGATCATCGTCACGCCTTATCTCGTGCGGCCCGTGGCCCGCCAGAACCTGGCACGCCCGGACGACAACTTCCAGGCGGCAGTGGACCGGCATGGACTGTTTCTTGGCCGGGTAAACCGCATCTACGGCACCACGGACGGCCAGATGCCGACCGGGCAATACCGCGGAAACCCAGGCTTTATTTTCAAGTGACGGAAGGTTTGTACGGAGTTCAGATGATGAAAAAGATCGACCATCAAGGCAGAAATGCCGGCAGCCACTACAAGCCCCGCACACCTTTTGGCGGCAAGCGGATCAGTGGCAGAAACTGGATGCTTGCGGGTCTTCTGGCAGCAGGTGCTGTCGCCATGACCGGCTGCGCCAGCTACAACCAGGACCAGATGACGGTAAGCTCGGTGCCGGATGACTATCGCACCCGCCATCCCATCATCGTTTCGGAAAACGAGACGGCCCGCGACATCGTTATTCCGCGCAACCTGAAAAGCCTCTCGCTGCGCGACAGGGACATCGTCAAGGGCATGGGCGACGACTTCCGGCGGTCGGGAGCAAAATCGATTGTGATTTTGATTCCCTCAGGCTCGCCGAACGAGCACGCCGCCCGGCGCGCTGCCAGTCAGGCAGTGGAGGAACTGAAGCTGCAGGGTATCGGATCGCACCAGATAGCGATCAACCACTACAGCGCGGCCGGCCACGGTGAATCGGCAACCTTGCGGATCGTCTATTCCGATCTCGTCGCCGGTGTCGCCAGCCAGTGCGGCCAGTGGTCCGAGGACATTATCGCTACCGGGCAGAACAGGAACTACCACAACTTCGGCTGCGCGACGCAGAACAACCTTGCGCAGATGGTTGCCAATCCGGCCGACCTGCTGGGGCCGCGGGCGATGTCGGAAGTGGATTCAACCAAGCGTACCCAGGTGATCGAGGACTGGCGTCAGAGCACGACCAAGCTTGTAACCGAACTCGAAAACTGACCGCCGGCCGGAAGGGCTTGAGAGAGTAAATTTATTCGGGAACACAAAATGTCCAATCAGTTGCAAGAAAACCTGCACATGCATGAGGCGGTGGCCCCTGAAAGCCCGGCGGCCGGCGATCTCAACAAGATCCAGCTGGTGCCGCGCATCACGGTTCAGGCCTTCTGCGAAACGGAGATCGTCTCGCAGACCATCGACATGGCAGCCCGCGACCGCCGCATGTCGCGCGCCACGGTCAAGGTGCTCAATGGCGGCCTCGCCTCGGCAGTGGAATATTATCAGAGCGCGCCGACGCCAAACCTGATCATCATCGAGACCAGGCTGGGTGGCGGCGAACTGATGACCGGGCTCAGCCGACTGGCCGAGGTCTGCGACATGGACACCAAGGTTATCGTCGTCGGTCACCGCAACGATATCACCGTCTATCGTGAACTGATCTCCAATGGTGTTTCCGACTATCTCGTCGCGCCGCTTTCCATGGCCGATCTGATGTCGGCCATCTCGGACATCTTCGTCGATCCCGAGGCCGGTCCGCTGGGCAAGATCCTGGCCTTTGTCGGCGCCAAGGGCGGCGTCGGCTCGTCAACCATCTGTCACAACGTCGCCTGGACGATTTCCAGCCGTTACAGCAGCGAGGTGATCCTGACCGATATGGACCTCGCCTTCGGTACGGCCAACATCAACCTCGACCAGGATCCGCCCCAGGGCATCGCCGAAGCAGTCTACTCGCCGGACCGGATGGACGACATCCTGCTCGACCGTCTGCTGGCGAAATGCGCCGATCATCTCAACCTGCTGGCCGCGCCGTCGACGCTCGACCGCACCTACGACTTCACCCAGGACGCCTTCAACGGCGTGCTGGAAGTCGCCCAGCGCTCCTCACCGATGGTGGTGCTCGATCTGCCCCACCAGTGGACGGCCTGGACCAAGCACATTCTGTCGGTTGCCGATGAAGTGGTGATCACAGCCTCGCCGGAACTCGCCAATCTGCGCAATACCAAGAACCTGCTCGACAAGTTGTCCGAACTGCGTCCCAACGACACGCTTCCGAAACTGGTCATGAACCAGGTCGGCGTTCCCAAGCGGCCCGAGATCAGCGTCGCCGATTTCATCCGCCCGCTGGACGTACAGCCGGCAGCCGTCATTCCGTTCGATCCGGCGCTGTTCGGCATGGCTTCCAATAACGGCCAGATGATTTCCGAGGCCGATCCCAGGAGTTCGGTCGTCGGCAGCATCGAGTACCTGACCCAGCTTGTCACCGGCAAGGCCGAGATGAAGGTGGAGAAGAAGGGGTCTCTCGGCATCCTGTCGAAGCTGAAACTGGGAAAGAAGAAATAGCACTGGCGACATTTGTCAGGAGTTAGTCAGAGGTAGGAAATGTTCGGCAAACGCGGCGTTAATCAGGGAAATACGGCAGGCTTCAAGGCTCCGCCCACGGCTCCCGAGCTGGAAAAGAAGGACGTGCCAGCTGCAGCACCGGCGGCGCCCGAAAGGGAGAAGGCTGCCGTATCGGCGGCTGCCGTCGAACGCGTTGAAAAGGCGGTTGCCAAGCCGGCACCGCCCAAGCCGATGATCAAGGAAAAGACGGAAGAATACTACGACACCAAGTCGAGTGTTTTCACCGCCCTGATCGACACGATCGACCTGGGGCAGCTTTCCCGCATGGAAGCCGATGCCGCGCGCGAGGAAATCCGCGACATCGTCAACGACATCATCTCGATCAAGAATCTCGCGATGTCGATTTCCGAGCAGGAGGAACTGCTCGAGGACATCTGTAACGACGTTCTGGGTTACGGCCCGCTGGAGCCGCTGCTCGCCCGTGACGACATCGCCGACATCATGATCAACGGCGCCAAGCAGACCTTCATCGAGGTCGATGGCAAGGTTGAACAGGCCGGCATTCGCTTCCGCGACAATTCCCAGCTGATGAACATCTGCCAGCGGATCGTCAGCCAGGTCGGCCGCCGGGTCGATGAATCGAGCCCGATCTGCGACGCGCGCCTGCCCGACGGTTCACGCGTCAACGTGATCGCGCCGCCGCTGGCCATCGATGGCCCGGCACTGACCATTCGTAAGTTCAAAAAGGACAAGCTGACCCTCGACCAGCTGGTCAAGTTCGGTTCGATCACGCCGGAAGGCGCGCAAATCCTGCAGATCATCGGCCGGGTGCGCTGCAACGTGATCATTTCCGGCGGTACCGGCTCGGGCAAGACCACGCTGCTCAACTGTCTGACCGGCTATATCGATCAGGACGAGCGCATCATCACCTGCGAGGACTCGGCAGAGCTTCAGCTCCAGCAGCCCCATGTGGTTCGTCTGGAAACCCGCCCGCCCAACCTTGAGGGCGAAGGCCAGATCACCATGACCGATCTGGTGAAGAACTGCCTGCGCATGCGTCCCGAACGCATCATCGTCGGCGAGGTTCGCGGACCCGAAGTATTCGACCTTCTGCAGGCCATGAACACCGGTCACGACGGCTCGATGGGCACGATCCACGCCAACTCGCCGCGCGAGTGCCTAAACCGTATGGAATCGATGATCGCGATGGGCGGCTTTTCCCTGCCTGCCAAAACCGTGCGCGAAATCATCGTCGGCTCGGTCGACATCATCATTCAGGCCTCCCGCCTGAGGGATGGCTCGCGCCGCATAACCCATATCACCGAGGTAATCGGCCTGGAGGGCGAGGTCATCACCACGCAGGATCTGTTCATCTACAAGATGGACGGCGAGGACGCCAACGGCAAGATCATCGGCAAGCACGTCTCAACCGGTATCGGCCGGCCCCATTTCTGGGACCGTGCACGCTATTACAACGAGGAATCCCGCCTGGCAGCCGCGCTGGATGCCGCGGAGCAGGAAGGCCAGCAGGGAATCTAAGCCGATGTTCGGACTGGACCTCACCGTTATCGCCATCATGGCTCTGGCAGCCCTTGCCTTTGGCGGCATCATCTTCGCCGTCATGTTCAACCGTATCTCGGCTGAGGCGAACCAGGCACGCCGGTTCAACAACATCAAGGAACGTGACCAGTTCAAGGCGTCCAATGCCACCGCGCGCATCCAGGATGCCGCAAAACGGCGCAAGACGGTTCAGGATTCGCTGAAGGAACTGGAAGAAAAGCAGAAGGCGAAGCACGGCACCAAGGTCACGCTGAAAAAGATGATCGAGCAGTCGGGACTGAAGATCACCCTTAGCCAGTTTTACATCCTCAGCGGTGTTTTCGGGGTTCTGTGCGGCTTTGCAGCGTTGTTTTCCGGCTTTAACTTCATCGTCATTCTCGGCGCCATTTTCGTCGGTGCGCTGGGCGTGCCACGCTGGTTTGTGTCCTTCACGCGCAAGCGCCGTTTCAAGGCGTTTCTCGATGAATTCCCGAACGCGATCGATGTCATCGTGCGCGGCGTCAAGGCGGGTCTTCCACTCAACGACTGCATGGCCATCATCGCCCGCGAGGCCAAGGATCCCGTCCGCTCCGAATTCGGCCGCATCGTCGAGTCCCAGAAAATGGGCCTGACCATGGGCGATGCCATCGGCAAACTGTACCAGAACGTGCCGTTGGCCGAGGCCAACTTCTTCGGCATCGTTGTTGCGATTCAGGAATCGGCCGGCGGTAACCTCTCCGAGGCGCTTTCGAACCTTTCCGGTGTTCTGCGTGACCGCAAGAAGCTGAACAACAAGATCAAGGCAGTCTCCTCGGAGGCCAAGGCGTCGGCCGGCATCATCGGCTCGCTTCCGATGTGCGTGTCGGTCCTGATCTACCTGACGACACCGGACTACATTTCGCTGCTGTTCACCCATTCGACCGGGCACATGATCCTGGGCGCATCGGCGATCTGGATGTCGATGGGCATCCTGGTGATGAAAAACATGATCAACTTCGACTTCTGACCGGAGCGGCAGGTTTGGGCAATCTTCTTTCCATCGTACTAGAGCCTCAGAACCTTCTGGCGATTCTCGCTTCGCTGGCAGTCTTTGCCACGATCCTGACCATCGCCATGCCGGTGCTGCAGCGCGACGAACTGGCGGACCGGATGAACTCCGTTGTCATCGAGCGCGACAAGATCCGCCAGCGCGAGCGCGAACGCCTTGCCGAGGAGAAGAAACGCGGTTCACTGAAGCAGACCGACGCCGGCTTCATGAAAGACTTTGTCGACCGCTTCAACCTGAAGAAGGCGCTTGCCGACGAGTCGACCTTCAGCGCGCTCAAGATGGCGGGTTACCGCAAGCAGTCGCACATCTATGTCTTTCTGTTTTTCAGGCTCGTCCTGCCTTTCATCATGCTGGTGGTTGCGAGCATCTACGTTTTTGCCGTTGCCGACCTGCAGTACACGTTCATGATGAAACTGGCGATCGTCCTGGGCGTCGCCTATGCCGGCTTCTATGCACCGATTGTCTTCGTCAGAAACCAGGTCTCGAAACGGCAGCTCTCGATCCGCCGCGCCTGGCCCGATTCGCTCGACCTGCTGCTGATCTGTGTCGAATCCGGCATGACCATGGAATCGGCGCTGCGCAAGGTGGCGGTCGAAATCGGTACCAACTCGGCACCGCTGGCAGAGGAACTGGTTCTGACCAATGCGGAACTCTCCTATCTCCAGGAGCGCCGCCAGGCCTATGAAAACCTCGCTTTGCGCACCGGACTTGAGGGAGTGAAATCGGTCACCATGGCGCTGATCCAGGCAGAGCGCTACGGCACGCCGCTGGGCAATGCCCTGCGCGTCCTGGCTCAGGAAAACCGGGATCAGCGTATGGCCGATGCCGAAAAGAAAGCAGCTTCCCTTCCGCCGAAACTGACCGTGCCGATGATCGTCTTCTTCCTGCCGGTCCTGTTCGCCGTCATCCTCGGCCCGGCCATCATCCGCCTGACGGAAAAAGACATCTTCTGATCCTGACCGCCGCAGTCTGCCGGTAGTGCGAAAATCCGTCCGGCCGGTCGACAATCGCGCTGATTCCCCTCTATTTTGGGCATGCTTTGCCTTGGGGGAGGAACCTTTGCGATATCATCATCTTTATTCGGACGAGAGCGGTGAAAGCCGCTGGAGAGAGGTCGAAGTCGAGCTGGAGGAGCATGTCTTCGCACCGCCTGCCCATGACATCCATATTTCCGGCGCGATACCGGCCAAAGCCATGCTGTTTCTGAGGTTGCACGCCGGATGGAACGAGCCTGCCCACCAGACGCCCGTTAGGCAGACCCTTGTCTGCCTGTCGGGAAAAGTCGTTGTGACGGCAAGCGATGGCGATGAGCGCGAAATAGGCCCCGGGGATGTATGGCGGATGGAGGATCTGTCCGGAAAGGGGCACCACACGCGTGTCGTTGGAGACACGGACTTCGACGCCGTCATCGTTCAGGAGGGTTGAGAAAAACCGGCTTGGGAGGAAAAGGCCGCGACTGGGCTCAGTTGGCCTTCTTGTCTTCCTCTTTCAGGATGTTCCAGGCGTTCTGCTGGGAGAGCATCTGGCGAAGGTATTCCACATTGGCCTTGGCATCCGACGGGCTCATCTCGGCTGCGGCGATGCGCTCCGCCTCGTCGAACCGGCCCTGAAGACCGACGACCAGCGCGAGATTCTGGCGCACACGGCTGTCCGCCTTGCGCGTCGCAACGGCCATTTTCAGATATTGCTCGGCCTTCGGAAGTTCGTTCGTCAGCAGATAGGACATGCCGAGATTGGACAGAATGGAAGGTTCGTCCGGCACGATCTGCAGCGCTTTCTGATAGTAGACCCGGGCCTCCTCAGGCCGTTCGAGCTGATCCAGCACGGCACCCTGGGCCGACATCAGCCGCCAGTCCGGCCGGTCGGCGTGCTGGGCACGGCCGATCACGTCGAGCGCCTTCTGCAGTTCGCCGTTGGAGGCCAGCGCCTTGCCATAGGCGGCAAGCACGTCATTGTCTTCCGGATGATGGATGACCATCTGCTGCATCACCGCAAGCGCCTGATCGGTGCGCCCGGCGGTGCGCAGGGCATCGGCATAATCGAGGCCGGCCTGTTTGCTTTTCGGCCGCCGCTCATACTGCTTGCCATAGACTTCGATTGCCCGGTTGAGCTCCGGTACGGAGAGTTCGGAAACCGGCGCGCTGCTTTGCCTGACGCTGCCGGTACGGGTCTTGTCCGTTGCGCAGGCTGAAAGCGCCAGTGCGCCGGCAAGCACCATGACAATGGAGGATTTTCGATTTATCTCGAACAACATACCACGATTCCCGAATCACCATGGCCCAAGGGCTGATGCTTCGAGCAATAATCTGTTAACCCTAATGGAAGGTTAATTCGGCCAGCACGGCCGCACATCTGAAACAGCCTGCCAGACACGGAAACAAGATGGCCCCTTACAAGTTGCCCTTCCTCACCGCTGCCAAATCCCGCGCCAAAAAGGCCGTTTCCGTCATCGGTGTCGATGCACGGTCCCTGGCGCAGGCAAAGGAAGGGTTTTCAGCAGCCCAAAGGAAATGGATTAATTCCAACGGTTACACCGCCAAACCCGGCGAGGTTCTGATCGTGCCGGACGAAAAGGGGGATATTGCGTCGGTGCTTTTCGGCTTCGGCAGCGATGTCACGCCGCTCAACACCGGCACTCTGGCAAACAGGCTGCCGAAGGGCTGTTACAGGCTGGAACTGGAAGGCGACCTGCAGACGGCAGCGCTCGGCATTGCGCTGGGCGCCTACCGCTTCACCCGCTACAGGGAGCACAAGCCATCGGAGGCCGTGTTCATTCCGCCCGATGGCGTCGATCTGGAGCAGCTTTCCCGTGAAGCGGAAGCAATCTCTTTCGTTCGGGATCTGATCAACACGCCAACCAACGACATGGGCCCTTCCGAACTGGAAGCTGCGACGCGCAAACTTGCCGGGCGTTCCAAGGCAGTGGTGCGCGTGACCAGAGGCGACGACCTGCTGAAGAAGAACTTCCCCATGATCCATGCGGTCGGAAGGGCAAGTGGCTCCGCGCCACGCCTGCTCGACATGCAGTGGGGCAGGGCGAAGGACCCGAAGGTAACCCTGGTCGGCAAGGGCGTGTGCTTCGATACCGGCGGCCTCAACATCAAGCCGGGCAGTTCCATGGCGCTGATGAAGAAGGATATGGGTGGCGCGGCCAATGTGCTGGGCCTCGCCATGATGATCATGGCGGCAAAACTGCCGGTCCGGCTGCGGGTTCTGGTTCCGGCGGTGGAGAACTCGATTTCCGGCAATGCTTTCAGGCCGGGAGACATCCTGCAAAGCCGCAAGGGGATTACCGTTGAGATCGGCAATACCGATGCCGAAGGCCGGCTGGTGCTTGGCGATGCGCTTGCCCTGGGCGACGAGGAAAAGCCGCAGCTGATGGTGGACATGGCAACGCTGACGGGTGCTGCCCGGGTGGCGCTCGGCCCCGACCTGCCGCCGTTCTTCACCGACGACGAGAGCCTCGCCAGCGGGCTTTCCGCAGCCAGTTCTGCGCTGCATGATCCATTGTGGCGGATGCCGCTTTGGAAACCCTACAATACCATGCTTTCCTCGAAGGTGGCGGACACCAACCACATCACCTCCGGCGGGTTTGCCGGCTCGGTAACGGCAGCACTCTTCCTGCAGAAGTTCGTTGAACCTGCAACGCCGTGGATTCATCTCGATGTCTTCGGCTGGATGCCCACGGCCAAGCCCTGGTGCCCGGTGGGCGGCGAGGCACAGGGCATCCGCGCGCTTTATCAACTCATCTCCGAGCGGTTCGCCAGGGCATAAAGCTGCGCTCTTGCGGCAGCCACAATCACACAGTCGGGCAATTGCGATTTCGACGGAATCGGGAAATCGAAATGCGCAAACGAATTCAGTAGCTTGTTGAAGCTGCCTATTTGCACCGAAAGGCAAAACGGTCTAGCCTGTTACGGATACGAAACGAACCGTAACGGGATCATATGGATATCAGGGCGGATCAGGCCTTGCGCTGGTGGAAGCGGGTTTGCCTCGAGCAGGTGCTCGACGACAGGCCCGATCTGACCCTGCGCCAGTTGACCATTCTGCTGACCATCTATCTCGATCCGCCGCCGCATACGGTACGAGGCCTTGCTGCCCGGCTCGGGGTAACCAAGCCGGTTATCACCCGCGCACTCAACGCCATGGGGGCGATGGGTCTGGTGGAACGCCGCCGCGACGAACGCGACCGCCGCAACGTTCTGGTTCGCCGCACCGTGGAAGGCAGTCTGTTTTTGGAAAAACTGTCCGACACCATTGTCATTGCAGCCAGGGAAGAACTTCGATGAACCGGCATGCACCTTCGACCGGCTGGCCGCAACTGGGTTCCGATGATCCGCGGCTGCATCTTTCCGAAGCGGAAAAACAGGCCGCCGAACCTGGCTGGATTGCCCGGTTCTTTGCCGATCTGAAACGTGTGCCGGAGGCAGGAGCCGGTCTCGACACGCAGATCCTGCATGGCGAGAACGTGCTCAAGGTCGATGGCGCCAATGGCTGGACGAAAATCCAGGCCCGGCGGAACGGGTATGTCGGCTGGGTACCGGATGATGTGTTGAGCGAAGGCGAGCGTATACCCACCCATTTTGTCTCGGTGCCACGCACCTTTTTGTATCCGGGACCGGACATGAAATTGCCGCGCAGCGGTTATCGCTCGCTCGGTTCCGGCGTCGTGGTGACGGAGCGGGCAGAAACCCGCGGCACGCAGTACGCCATTCTCGATAGCGGCGAGGCAGTCATCCCCAGTCATCTTGTCGAGGTAGGCGATCCTGCTGCCGATTATGTTTCCGTTGCCGAAACCCTGCTACGAACGCCCTATCTGTGGGGCGGCAGCACGGCCTTCGGCATCGATTGCTCAGGTCTCGTTTCCCTTGCCATGCAGATGGCAGGCATCGACGTCCTGCGCGATTCCGACATGCAGGCGGCAACCATCGGTGAGCCGGTTGCAATCTGCCCCGACTGGAGCGATCTGAAGCGCGGCGACCTCCTCTTCTGGCGCGGCCATGTGGCCATCGCCCAGGGAGAGATCGGCGGGCAGCAGCACATGCTGCATGCCAATGGGCATACCATGGACGTTGCCAGCGAATCGGTGGCAGAGGCTGTCCTGCGCATCGAACATCTCTACGAGAAACCGATTGGCGTGCGCCGCCCGGCAAGACTCGGCGCTTAATAACCGAGCGAGCGGTCGACGACGTTTTCCAGCGCCTCACCCGCTTCAAACCGGGCAATCTGTCTTGCCACGTAATGGCCCAGCGCCTCGATGTCCGAGACCGCTGCTGCATGGGGCGTCAGGATTGCCTGTTCGAACCCCCAGAGCGGACTGTCTTCCGCAAGCGGTTCCTGTTCGAATACGTCGAGCGATACGCTGCCCAGAGTTCCGTCTTCAAGGCAGGCGATGATGTCCGCTTCCACCTGGCTCCCACCGCGCCCGGCGTTGATGAAGACCGGACTGGCGATTTCCTCGTGGCGGTGCAGTTTCGAAAAGACGTCCCGGTTGAAAATGCCTCTCGTCTCGCTGGTCAGCGGCAGCAGGCCGACAAGCATGTGGGTGCGGGAAAGAAAGGGATCGAGCCTGCCTGCGCCGAACACCTCGATGCCGTCCACCGGTCTGCCGCTGCGGCTCCAGCCGATCACGTTGAAGCCGAGAGTCTTCAGCTTGCGTGCGGCGTCCCGGCCCAGTTCGCCAAGTCCCATGATGCCGACGGTGATGTCGCTCGCCTGAGGCTGCGGAAGTTCCTGCCAAAGCCGCTCGCGCTGCTGGCGGTCATAGTTTCTCTGCTGGCGCAGATGCATCAGGCATTGCAGGCATACCCATTCGCTCATGCGGGTCGTCAGTGTGTGGTCGACGAAACGCACGATGGGCACATCGGGCAGATAGTCAGACTGGAAAATATGATCGACCCCTGCGCCGAGGGAGAACAGCACCCTGAGATCCGGCAGCCGGGTAAACAGCTTGCCATCCGGCTTCCATACCAACGCATAGTGCACCCCGGAAAAGGTCTCAGGGTGGCCTCCGCCATCGTTGATATCGATGACTTCACGTCCGCCAAGCGTCGACCGCAGCCGGTCGAACTTGCGGCTGTTTTCGAACTTGATGTCGATGAGAAGCGGAGAGGACATTGTATCCGGTCAGTCTATTGGTCGACCACGCCTTCCGGCGCCGTTTCGATGTCGAAGGCCGCCGCCATCAGCGCCTTGGTATAATCGGTCTTCGGTTCCTCGAAAATCTGCCTCGCCTCGCCCTGTTCGACCACCTTGCCGTTGCGCATGACGATCACCTCATTGGCCAGTGCCCGTACCACTTTCAGATCGTGGCTGATGAACATGTAGGAAAGCCCGTGCTTCTTCTGCAGTTCGCGCAGCAGTTCGACCACCTGCGCCTGCACGCTCATGTCGAGTGCCGAGGTCGGCTCGTCCAGCAGCACGAATTTCGGCTCCAGCACGATGGCGCGGGCAATGGCGATGCGCTGGCGCTGGCCGCCCGAGAATTCATGCGGGTAGCGGTGCCGGGTTTCGGGGTCGAGGCCGGTTTCGGCGAGCGCCTTGCAGACGCGTTCATCGCGTTGCTGTGCCGTCAGGTCTGCGGCATGGATTTTCAGTCCCTCTGCGACAATCTCCGCCACGCTCATGCGCGGGCTGAGCGAACCGTAGGGGTCCTGAAAGACAACCTGCATGCGGTTGCGGTAGGGCCGCATCTCGCGGAACGACTTTTCGTGGATCGCATCGCCCAGAAAGACGATCCGCCCCTTGCTTGAAATCAGCCGGACCAGCGCCATGCCGAGCGTCGTCTTGCCGGAACCCGATTCGCCGACAATGCCCAGCGTCTGGCCTTCGCGCAGGGTGACATCGATTCCGTCAACCGCCTTCACGTGGTCGACCGTCTTGCGGAAGAAGCCCCGCTTGATCGGAAACCAGACCTTCAGGTCGTCCCCCTGCATGACGACCGGCGCCTTCAAATCGCGTTTCGGCGGATCGCCCTTCGGTTCGGCCGAAAGCAGGTGCCTGGTGTAACTGTGCTGCGGGTTTTCGAACAGGTCCGCCGTATTGCCCGCCTCGACAATCCTGCCGCCCTGCATGACGCAGGTGCGATGGGCGATCTTGCGCACGATGCCGAGATCGTGGGTGATGAACAGCATTGCCAGTCCCTGTTCGCGCTGCAACTCGCCCAGCAGTTTCAGGATTTGCGCCTGCACCGTGACGTCGAGCGCCGTCGTCGGTTCGTCGGCGATCAGCAGTTTCGGCTCGTTGGCCAGTGACATGGCGATCATGACACGTTGACGCTGGCCGCCCGACAGCTGGTGCGGGTAAGCGCCAAGCCGCTTTTCCGGCTCGCGGATCCCTACCAGATTGAGCAGTTCGAGCGTCCGCGCGCGTGCGGCGGCACCATCCATGCCCTTGTGCAGTCTGAGGATTTCCGTGATCTGCTGCTCGATCGTGTGCAGCGGATTGAGCGAGGTCATCGGCTCCTGAAAGATCATGGTGATGTCGTTACCGCGCACGCGGCGCAGGTCCCGCTCGTCATGATCGAGCAGGTTTTCGCCGTTGAACCAGATTTCGCCGGAAGGGTGCGAGGCAGCGGGATAGGGCAGCAGCTTCAGGATCGACAGGGCCGACACCGATTTCCCCGAGCCGGACTCACCCACCAGTGCAACGGTTTCCCCCGCCTTGATGTCGAAGGATATCCGGTCGACGGCGAGGTTGGTCTTGCCGCCTTGGGTAAAGGCAACGGAGAGATCGCGAACGGAGAGGAGCGGTTGTTCTGCCATCAGCCGAATGTCTTTCTCGGATCGAAGGCGTCACGCACCGCTTCGCCGACGAAGATCAGCAGCGACAACATCAGCGAGACGACCACGAACACGGTGATGCCGAGCCAGGGCGCCTGCAGGTTATTCTTGCCCTGGGCGAGCAGTTCGCCCAGCGAGGCGGAGCCGGGCGGCAGGCCGAGGCCGAGGAAGTCGAGCGAGGTCAGCGTGGTGATCGATCCGTTGAGGATGAACGGCAGGAAGGTCAGCGTCGCCACCATGGCGTTGGGCAGCAGGTGCTTGAAGATGATCGTGCGGTTGCCGACGCCGAGCGCGCGCGCCGCGTTGACGTATTCGAAATTGCGCGCCCGCAGAAATTCCGCCCGCACCACCGACGAACCCGACCCAGGAAAACAGCAGCATGATGCCGAGCAGAATCCAGAAGCCAGGCGGCAGGATCGCCGCAATGATCAGCAGGATGTAGAGCACTGGCAGCGACGACCAGATTTCGATGAAGCGCTGGAACAGCAGGTCGGTCCAGCCGCCGAAATAGCCCTGGATCGCGCCTGCCGTCACGCCCACGACGGCCGACAGCAGGGTCAGGATCAGGCCGAACAGCACCGAGATGCGGAAACCGTAGATCACCCTTGCCAGCACATCGCGCGCCTGATCGTCGGTACCCAGCCAGTTCCAGTTGCCGAGATGGCAGGCGGGATCCTCCGCGCCGAGCGCATAGCCCTGGCATCGGGTTTCCTTGTCATAGAGCCAAGATGGCGCCGACGGAGCAGGCTCCGGCACCTGGTTGTGCACCGTGCGGTAGGAATAGCGCACCGGTGGCCAGATTGCCCAGCCGTTCTCGGCAAACGCTTCCTCGATCTCGATGATCTTGTAGTCGGTCTGGGCAAGGAACCCGTCCTCACCGAGCCAGTGCTCCTCCGGGTAATCGGTCATGACGGGCGAATAGAGCCCGCCCTTGAACCAGACGAGGATCGGCCGGTCATTGGCGAGAAATTCGGCAAACAGCGACAGGACGAACAGGACGAGAAAAATCCAAAGCGACCAGTAGCCCCGCTTGTTGGCCTTGAAATTCTGCCAGCGCCGCTGGTTGAGCGGCGACAGGTTGATCCAGGGCCGGCGGGCAGGTGCCGTATCCGTGCTCACGGCTGCCGTCATACGCCCCTCGATTCAAAATCGATGCGCGGATCGATCCAGGTATAGAGCATATCCGACATCAGGCTGACGAAGAGTCCGAGCAGCGAGAAGATGAACAGCGTCGCAAAGACCACCGGATAGTCGCGTTCGATGATCGAGCGGTAGCCGAGCAGGCCGAGCCCGTCGAGCGAGAAGATCGTCTCGATCAGCAGCGAGCCGGAGAAGAAGGCGGCAATGAAGGCACCGGGAAAACCGGCTATGACGATCAGCATCGCATTGCGGAAGACATGGCCGTACAGCACCTGGCGCTCGGTCAGCCCCTTGGCGCGAGCCGTCTGCACATACTGCTTGCGAATCTCGTCGAGAAACGAGTTCTTGGTCAAAAGCGTGGTCGTGGCAAAGGCTGCCAGCACCAGCGCTGTCAGCGGCAGCGTCAGATGCCAGAAATAGTCGACGATCTTGCCGGCAAGCGAGAATTCGTCAAAATTCTCGGATGTAAGCCCGCGCAGCGGAAACCAGTCGAAATAGGATCCGCCGGCAAACAGCACGATCAGCAGCACGCCGACCAGAAACCCCGGAATGGCGTAGGCGACGATGATGATGCCGCTGGTCCAGATGTCGAAACGGCTGCCATCGGTCACCGCCTTGCGGATACCGAGCGGAATCGAGATCACATAGGAAATCAGCGTGATCCACAGCCCCAGCGAGATCGAGACCGGCATCTTTTCCTTGATCAGGTCAATGACGGAAATCTTGCGGAAATAGCTTTCGCCGAAATCGAACCGGGCATAGTTCCACAGCATCAGGAAATAGCGTTCGAGCGGTGGCTTGTCGAAGCCGAACTGCTTTTCAAGCTTTGCGATGAATTCGGGGTCGAGCCCCACCGCGCCACGGTATTTCGAGGAGCCGCCGCCTTCCTGCCCCAACTGCTGGTCCTGGGAGAAGTCGGTGCCGCCGCCCGAAAGCCGGTCGGTCGCCGAACCGCCCTGACCCGACAATTGTGCGATGACCTGCTCTACCGGGCCTCCCGGCGCGAACTGCACTACGGCGAAGGTGATGGTCAAAATCCCGATGATGGTCGGGATCATGAGCAGCAAGCGCCTTAGGATATAGGCTCCCATGCCTGGTGGAGTACCCCGTTCTTGGTGCGGGAAATTCCTCTTCCCCGCGTTTCGCGCCAGCACTGCGTCCGCTTCAGCGGAGTGCTTCGGCCTTTTCGCGATCAAGCCACCAAAGTCTTTCCACCGGAAAGAAATAGTCGGGCTTGGGTTCCTTCCAGCCGAACTCGTCCCACATGGCAACGCGGTGATTCGGCGAATACCAATTTGGAATCCAGAAATGATGCGCGCGCAAGACCCTGTCCAGTGCTTTCACCGCGACGATCAGCGCTTCGCGGTTCTCGACCTGTTCGACCACCCCGATCAGCTTGTCGACGGCGCTGTTTCGGATGCCGGGATAGTTGCGGGATCCATCGCGCGCTGCGCTGTCGGAGTGAAAGAACTGCTTGAAGCCCTCCGCGCTCGGCGTCGGATCGAAGGCCGCCGCGCTGCCGACAATGTCGAAATCGAAACTCTCCAGCCGGGCCTGAAACTGTGACGGATCGACAAGCCGGATTTCGGCGGGAATGCCGATGGTGCGCAGATTTGTCACGAACGGTCCGAGAATGCGTTCGAAGACCTGCGCCCGAGTCAGGAATTCAATCGTCAGCGGTTCGCCGTTCTCATTGACCAGATTGCCGTTGTGCTTTCGCCAGCCTGCTTCCTGCAACAGCTGTGTCGCCTTTCTGAGTGAAGCGCGGTTGTTGCCGCTGCCGTCGGTTTCCAGCTGGCGGACCGCTTCGTCGAACACGCTTTGCGGCAGCTCGCCGCGCATCGGTTCAAGCAGTTCGAGTTCCGCTTCCGACGGCAGACCGCTTGCGGCAAATTCCGACTGCTCGAACATTGAATGTGAGCGGGTATAGGCGCCATAGAAGAGATTGCGGTTGGTCCATTCATAGTCGAAGGCGGCAGCGATAGCCTCGCGGGTGCGCGGATCGGCGAACTTCTCCCGGCGTGTATTGACCGCCCAGCCCTGCAGGCTTGGCCGGATTTCATCGGGTATTTCGATACGGACCACCTTCTTTTCCGCGACGGCGGGAAAATCGTATTCCGTCGCCCATGTTTTCGCGGTGAATTCCTCACGCCAGCGCACCGATCCCTTCTTGAAGGCTTCGAAGGCGGGCTGGCGCTCACGGAAAAAGTCGATCCGCAGCGTGTCGAAATGGTCGATGCCTTTTGCGAAGGGCAGGTCCTTCGCCCAATAGTCGGCAACCCGGTCGTATTCGATGAAAAGCCCGGAGGAAAAGCGGCCCACCTTCCAGGGTCCCGAACCGGGCGGAATTTCCATCACCTGGTCCTCAAAGGGAATCTTCTCATGGAAGGTCTTCGAGAGGATGGGTATTGACTGGGCGATGGAAAGGATGGCCCGGTCGGACTGCTTGCCGTTGAAGCGCAGTTCGACGGTCGCATCGTCAAGCGCCACGGCCTCGGTCAGATCGCTCAGGTCGATCGACAGTTGCGGGTGGCCCTTTTCCTTGATGATCTGGTGGGACAACGCTACATCCTGCGCTGTCACCGGACTGCCGTCATGAAAGCGCGCCTCCGGCCGCAATTCGAAACGGTAGGTGTTGCGGTCGGTCGAAATCTCCACCGAGCGCGCCAGCGAACAATAGATCGAGTCCGGCTCGTCCCACGCCCAGTTCATTAGTGAATCGAAGCAGTACTCCATGCGCGGCGGCGCCTCGCCCCTGAGCACGAAACTGTTCAGCGTGTTGAAGGTCTGGGTGTTCTGATTGTAGTACCAGTAGGAAGGCTGGAAGGCGAAGCGCCCGCCTTTGGGCGCATCGGGCGTGGCAAAGGCGAAGTGGCGAAAGTCCGCCGGATACTTCAGCTCCCCGAAAGAGGAAAGCCCGTGCAGTTTCACGCCGGTGGCATTGTTCGCCAGCGAGACGGAAGGCAGTCCGGCAGTTGCAAACAGCGCCGCCCCGCCTGCCGCTGTCTTGAGAAATTCGCGGCGGGTAAAGGGCAGATGGCCGGGAACCATTCCGCTCATTTTTCGAATTCCTGCTCGATTGCCGTGTCGATCCAGATCGACCAGGAATCGAGCCCGGTATAAAGCGGCTGGTTTTCAGGAATCTGCAACTTGCGCCACCAGGCATACCACTGATCGGGATTGTGCCATTGCGGGATCGAGTAGAAGCCGAACTTCAATATGCGGTCGAGTGCCTTGGTAAGGGCCACCAGTTCCTCCCGGTCCCTGGCGACGATGATGCGTTCCACCATCTCGTCGATCACCGGATCGGCGATACCGGCTAGGTTGCGCCCGCCCGGCTTGTCGACGATGCCGCTGGTCCAGTACTCGCGCTGCTCATTGCCCGGCGACAGCGACTGGACGGTGACATTCGTCGCCATGTCGAAGTCGTAGTGATCAATGCGGTTCTTGTATTGTGCAGCGTCGACGATCCTGAGCGAGCCTTCTATGCCCAGGGGCCGCAACTTCTCGACATAGGGCAGCACAATGCGCTCGTCGACGGGGCTGCGGCCGAGAAACTCGATGGTGAACGGGTTGCCGTCCTTGTCGAGCAGCTTTCCGTTGGAAATGTTGTAACCGGCTTCCCTGAAGAGCTTCAGTGCGGCGCGCTGCATCTTCCTTGTATCTGAGGCCGACTTGATCACCGGCAGGGTGAACGGCTCACTGAAGATGCGCTCCTCGATCCGGCCGCGATATTCTTCGAGAATTTCGAGTTCTCGGCCCTCAGGCACGCCCTCCGACTGTAATTCGCCACCCTCGAAATAGCTGTCGGTGCGCGTGTAGAGATCGAAGAACAGGGTGCGGTTCATCGTCTCGAAATCGTAGAGCAATGTCAGCGCCTCGCGCACCCGTTTGTCGGCGAACTTGTCGCGCCTGGTGTTGAAGTAGAGCGCCTGATGGGTTTCCGGCCCCTCGGTGGGAAACGCCTTGCGCAATACGTCACCCTTCTTGAAGGCCGGGAAGATGTAGTCTTCCGCCCAGCGCTGGGAGCGGTTTTCCATCCACAGGTCTTCGATGCCGCCCTTCTTGAAGGCTTCCCAGGCAGCGGTCTGGTCGGCGAAATCGACATAGAGGATCTCGTCGAAATTGAACCGGCCCTTGCGCACGCCGAGATCGGCTGCCCAATAGTCGCTTACCCGCTCCCAGGTGATCGATTCGCCCACCTTCATTTCGCTGATGCGGTAGGGTCCCGATCCGAGCGGGATTTCGTTGAGCGGCTGGCTGATATCTCGCGGCTTCCCATCAGGTCCGTTGGCCGTCCACCAGTGCCTTGGCAAAACCGGCAGGTCACCCATGATATGGGGCAGTTCGCGGTTTCCGGTGATGTCGAAACGGAAGGTTACCTCCCGCTCGCCGGTTTTCTCCGCCGAAACCACATTACGGTAATAGTTGGCATAGAGCGGCTGGATTTCCTTCAGTTTCTCCAGCGACCAGACGACATCTTCAGGCGTTATCGGCTCGCCGTCATGCCAGCGCGCCTTCGGGTTGAGCCGGTAGGCAGCCCACGAATAGTCCGCCGGAAAACGAAAGGCCTCCGCCACAAGCCCGTAGGAGGCGCTCGGCTGGTCGATCGACTGCTCGAACAGCGAATCCCACAAGATGCCGCCGGTGTAGGAAAGCCCCGGTGCCGCGCGCCCGCGCACGACGAAGGGATTGAAGGAATCGAAGCCGCCGGTTGATGTCTGGTTGAAACGCCCGCCCTTCGGCGCATCCGGGTTCACATGGTCGTAATGGGCAAAATCCGGTCCGTATTTCAATTCCCCGAACAGCGTATCGCCATGCTTCCAGGCGGGGTCTCCGTTACTCTCCTGGGCAAGGGCGAGCGTTACCATGGCCAGTGCGGCGAAACACGCTGTCAGCAGCTTTCCGGTTCGTTTCATCGGCGTTCTGCATTCCTCCGTCTTGCGCAGACCTGATTCCAGTTATCCGTCAAACTAGGTTTGTTGATGGCATGAGGCAATGAGAGCGGAGGATCAATTTGCGGTGACGCATTCTGCCGGCAACAAAAAAGCCGGGTCGAAACCCGGCTTTTCATGTTCATTGTCGAAACCGGTCAGGAACCCGGCAGCGGGGCAGGGCTGTCGGACTGGGTGCGCAACCAGCCGACGAGATTTGCACGTTCGTCGGTTTTCTTCAGGCCGGCAAAGCCCATCGCGGTACCCTTGACGTGGGACTTCGGCTTGAACAGGAAGCCGTTGAGTTCCTCATAGGTCCAGGTCTTGCCGGCGCCGAACTCCTTCATCCCGGCCGAGTAGTTGAAGTCACCCTTGGCGGCAACCGGGCCGCCGACCACGCCGTAAAGATTGGGGCCGACCTTGTTGGCGCCGCCTTTTTCGAAGGTGTGGCAGGAAGCGCATTTCTTGAAGACGGTCTCGCCGGCTGCCGGATCGGCACTTGCCAGAAGCGGCTCGATGGGATCGTAGGCAGGGCCGCTGTCGGCTGCTTCTCCGCCGCCCGACTCTCCTTCGAGTGCGGCGATTTCCAAGCCGGCCTGTTCGGGTGCTTCTGCGTGAAACAGGCTTTCGCTCAGAATGGACAGGGCAAACAGCACGAATGCGGTGCCGAGCACGACCATTGCGACCTGGTTGAAACGAAACGAATCCATCTTCATGAACCTCAATCTTCCCGGCAAACCACTCCGTTCACGGCACGGAAATGCCGATGCGCATAAATCGCGCAAACCACTAATCGGTTTGCGCCCGACATGCAACGCCTGTATTGGATCATCCAATGAGACTTTTTGCCACCGAAATGCAGGCTTTCCCGCAATTTTTCCCCCACCGAAACCGCCCATGCCATGGATGACACGCTCGTTCTGATTCCCGCCCGAATGGCATCGACCCGCCTGCCCGGCAAGCCGCTTGCCGATATCAATGGCCGTGCGATGATCCTGCACGTCCTCGACCGGGCTCGCGAAGCGGGGATCGGCAGGCCGGTGATCTGTACCGACAGCGAGGAAATCGCCGCCGCCGTGGTCGCCGACGGGGGAGAGGCGGTGATGACTCGCGCCGATCACCCTTCCGGTTCCGACCGTATCCACGAGGCGCTCGGAACGCTCGATCCCGAAGGCAGGGTGCGCTTTGTCATCAACGTCCAGGGTGACCTGCCGACCATCGATCCCATGCTGATCCGCGAAAGCCTCGCACCGTTGAAGGAAGGTCCGGCGGATATCGCCACGCTGGTGACGGAAATCACCGACGAAGCGGAAAAGACCAACCCCAACGTCGTCAAGGCGGTAGGCACCCCGATTGGCGCAAACCGGCTGCGGGCGCTCTATTTCACCCGCGCAACGGCGCCTTCCGGCGAAGGTCCGCTCTATCATCACATCGGGTTGTACGCCTACCGCCGAGAGGCACTGGAGAAATTCGTCGCCCTGCCACCTTCCGAATTGGAGAGCCGGGAGCGGCTGGAACAATTGCGGGCACTGGAAAACGGCATGCGCATCGACATTGCCATCGTCGAGACCGCGCCGCTCGGGGTCGACACGCCGCAAGACCTGGAAAAGGCGAAAAAGGCACTGGCCGGATAACGATCCGCGCCTGCAATAACCTGCTCTTGCTTGCCATTGCCTACTGGCGCATTTGCCTCTATGCGGTCGGCAGGAAAACACATGGCAGGTTCAAACCATGAAAACGGACAGAAAACGCACCGGCAGGATCGGCTTTCAGGGCGCCCAGGGCGCCAACTCGGAGATCGCCAGCCGCCAGGTGTTTCCGAAGATGGAACCGCTGCCGTTTGATACGTTCGAAGACGTTTTCAACGCGCTTGATGCGGGCAAGGTCGACCTTGCCATGATCCCGATCGAGAATTCGCTGGCCGGCCGCGTTGCCGACATTCATCACCTGATGCCCCAGCACAAGACCTGGATCATCGGTGAGCACTTCCTGCCGATCCGTTTCAACCTGATGGCGCTGCCCGGTGTAAGGATCAAGGACATCAGGACGGTCTACAGCCATGTCCATGCGCTCGGCCAGTGCCGCAAGATCATCCGCAAGCATCGCTGGAAGGCGGAAGTGGGCGGAGACACGGCAGGTTCTGCCAAGCTCGTTGCCGAGCGCGGCGACCGCACGATTGCGGCCCTCGCACCGGCGCTTGCCGCCGATATCTACGGCCTTGAAACCCTTGCCGCCGATGTCGAGGACGAGGCGCACAACACCACGCGCTTTCTGATCTTGTCGAAGAAAAAGGAACTGGCATCAGCAGGCAAGGGGCCGGTGATCACCACCTTCCTGTTTCAGGTGCGCAACATTCCCGCCGCGCTTTACAAGGCGATGGGCGGCTTTGCCACCAACGGCGTCAACATGACCAAGCTTGAAAGCTATCAGCTTGGCGGCGCCTTCACCGCGACCCAGTTTTATGCCGACATCGAGGGTCATCCCGATGAAACGCCGGTGAACAATGCGTTGGAGGAACTGCAGTTCTTCTGCGACAAGTTCCGCATTCTGGGGATTTATCCCAAGGACGGGGAGCGCTAGGCTGTATCGGCATCATGTCAACGAAAGACGCTGACAACCGCAGTCTGCCGACCTCCCGCATCGAGGGACTGCGCAACCTTTCTCCGTCGCAGCGGCTGCACAAAATCGCGGATGCCGCATCGTTGAGCCGGCAATCGGCGGAAGCCCTGCGGGGCGACGGCGCGCTTTCACCCGAAATTGCCGACGGGATGATCGAGAACGTCATTGGCGTATTCGAATTGCCGCTGGGCGTTGCCACCAACTTCATCGTCAATGGCCGGGACCGGCTGATCCCCATGGCCGTGGAGGAACCCTCGGTGGTGGCAGCAGCCTCCTACATGGCGCGGATTGCCCGCGATCATGGCGGCTTTGAAACCTCCAGCACGGACCCGGTCATGCGAGCCCAGATCCAGGTGCTCCAGGTTGAAGACACCGCAGCGGCCAGGGCGAACCTGCTTGCAGCGCGCGACCGGATCGTTGCGCTTGCCAACGAACGCGACACGGTGCTCATCGGGCTTGGTGGCGGCTGCCGGGATATCGAGGTTCACGTCTTCGACGAAACCCCGGCCGGCCCGATGGTTGTCGTTCATCTGCTCGTCGATGTTCGCGATGCCATGGGTGCCAACACGGTCAACACGATGGCGGAGACGGTGGCGCCGCTGATTGGCGAGGTTTCCGGTGGCGAGACCCGATTGCGCATCCTGTCCAACCTCGCCGATCTGCGCCTATCGCGCGCCAGGGTCGAAATCCCTTTTGCTGCGCTGGACACGCAAGAATACTCCGGAGAGCGCATCGCGCAGGGTATTTTCGAAGCCTGGGCTTTCGCTTCCGTCGACCCTTATCGGGCGGCAACCCACAACAAGGGCATCATGAACGGCATCGATCCCGTCATCATCGCCACCGGCAATGACTGGCGCGCGATCGAGGCGGGTGCGCATGCCTATGCAGCCCGCAGCGGAAGTTATACGGCGTTGACCCGTTGGCAGGTGACGGAACAGCGGACGCTCATCGGTTCGATTGAAATGCCGATGGCAGTTGGTCTTGTCGGCGGCGCAACGAAAACGCACCCCTCGGCTCGCGCCGCGCTCGAACTGATGGGGGTTTCAAGCGCCGGCGAACTGGGTGAAATCTGCGTTGCCGTTGGCCTTGCGCAGAACATGGCAGCCCTTCGGGCGCTGGCGACGGAAGGTATCCAGCGCGGTCATATGGCCCTGCATGCCCGCAACATTGCCATTATGGCTGGCGCAACGGGCGATGAGATCGGACGGATCGCAAGGCAAATTGCAGCCGAAGGCAATGTCACCGTCGACCGGGCGAAAGCCGTCCTCGCAAGCGATTAGAACTGCTGCGGCTCCAATGCTGCAGGCGGCGGTCCCCTTGCCGGTCATGCGCAGTGCCGGCGTGCCCGCCGCAGAGCTTTTGCTCGGCATTGGTATACTTTAGTATACTTCGCGCCGCCCTTGATTCATCCGTCAAACCCGCTCTAGGCTGCGTGCGGGCCCCCTACAAAAAAACATAAGCCCTCAAAGCCCAGAACGGGAGGATATCATGTTGGACAAGAAAACCACGCGCCGCAGCGCGCTTGGCGCGTTGGCAGGTGCCGGTGCGATCACCCTTGCTGCGCCGCATATCGCGACGGCCGCCTCACACGGCACGACCTGGAAAATCCAGACGTCATGGCCTGGCGGCGCAGGATTGCAGATCTTCAAGGACTGGTGCGCCACCATTCAGGAAAAAACCGGCGGTGAACTCGCCTTCCAGCCTTTCGGCGCCAATGACGTCGTCGGCGATTTCCAGCTTTACGATGCCGTCAAGAACGGTGTGCTGCAGGCGGTGAACCCGTTCACCATCTACGTGCAGGGTATCATCCCCGCAGGCGTGTTCCTCAGCTCCTATCCGCTCGGCCTGCGCAATCCGCACGAATGGGACGTGTTCTTCTACGGCCTTGGCGGGCTGGAGATGGCGCGTGAACTCTACGCGGCCCAGGGCATGCATTTTGTCGGCCCGGTTCATCACGGTCCCAACATCATCCACTCCAAGGTGCCGATCCGCTCGATCGACGATTTCCGCGGCCGCAAGATGCGCCTGCCGGGCGGCATGGTTGCGGAGGTCTTTACCGAGATCGGCGCGGAAACCACCGTGCTGCCGGGGTCGGAAATCTTCCCGGCGCTGGAGAAAGGCACCATCGACGTGGCCGACTATGTCGGACCGGCGGTCAACTACTCGCTCGGCTTCAGCCAGGTGACCAAGTACATCTCCATGGGACCGCCCGGATTCATGTCGCTTTACCAGCCGGTCGACTTGATGGACATCACCGTCGGCATGGATTCCTGGAACGCCCTGTCGCCGCAGATGCAGCAGTTCGTCGAAATGGAAACCCACGTCTATTCCGACATGCACCATGCGGCGATCCAGAAGGCCGACCAGGAAGCATGGGCCAAGTTCGAGGCCGATGGTACCGAGGTTACGCGTCTGTCGCAGGACGATGTCGAACTGATGACCGAGGTCGCCGTGCCGATCTGGTTCAAATACGCCAATCGCGACAAATCCTCGGCGCGGATCTTCAAGACCCAGCTCGACTACATGATGTCGGGTTCGCTCGGCTACGTCACGCCGGAGCAGATCGAGGGCCTGTCGCTCGATCTCTGATCAGGCAAGTAGGGGGCAGGGCTGAAGTCCTGTCCCGTCATTTCCAGCCCGGCCGCCGCCGCAAGCAGGCAGCGCCGGGCTGCGATTTCTTTGCGGCTTGCCGGTGCGGGTATCGCGGGCCATCCTTGAAAACAGGACTTGAACAGAACTGGATTTGAAATGCCTGGTCTCAGCTTCACGCTGCCGCATTGGCTTTACTGGGTTGGCCTGATCGTCTTTCCGCTGGTTGCCATGGCGCTCGCCCGCCGGCCGAAACCGGCACGCCAGACCTATTCGACCGCGCTGAGCTATCTCATTCTGATCACCGGCGGACTGGTCGGCCTGCACCGGCTGTACCTGAAGAACATCTGGGGACTTCTGTTCATCCCCATCTTCCTGTTTGTCCTGTTTGCCAACGCCAACGAACGCGAGGCGCGCTCGGCTGCCTCGGATGCCGACAATCTGGTGCGTGTTGCCGAACGCACGATCGAACGCGAGGAGCCCCGGCTCAAATCGGCCGAATCCCAGATTGACGATTTGCGCGCCGAGGTTGCCGCCGCCGAGGAAGGTTCGTTTGCAAGGCGCGGCGCCGAGCGCAAGCTGAAGCGCACCGAGGATCAGGTCGAGAAGAGCCGGGTGCGCCTAGACGAGGCACGTGCCGAGCTTGAGGAAATCAAGCCGCTGGCCACCGTGGCGCAGGACAACCGGAGCTTCTGGTCCAACGCCGCCCGCAATGCCTTCTATGTGCTGCTGGCGATGATGGCTGTTGACGCCCTGTTGATCCCGATGCTGGTGCGCAAGGCCAATGCCTCGATCGGCGAGGAGGAAGTCAGCGAGGCGGAAGCCGCCCTTGCCGCAGCCGAGGCAACCGAGGAGCGCAAGCAGGACAGCGACTACGCGAAGAACTGGATAGACCGGCTCTCGCTGTTTTGCGGCGAATTCGTCAGCTACTGGGCGGTCATTGCCGTCTTCGTCTACTACTTCGAGGTCATTTCCCGCTACGTTTTCAACTCGCCCACCAACTGGGCGCATGAAGCGATGTACCTGATGTTCGGCATGCAGTATCTCATCGCCGGCGCCTATGCCATGCTGACCGAAAGCCATGTGCGGGTCGACGTCTTCTATGCGCCGATGTCGCCGCGCCGCAAGGCGATCACCGATCTGCTGACTTCGATCTTCTTCTTCATCTTCGCCGGAACACTGCTCGTCACCTCGTGGATTTTCGCCTTCGACGCCATTGCCGTTCCGTCCGGCAACTCGGTGGTTTCCGACTGGGCGCGCGGCCAGTACGGCTTCTTCGAGATGCTCGGCAAACTCACCCTTTCCGAATGGACCGATCCCAACATCCGCTGGGGCGAGATCAGTTTCAACGAGTGGGAAGTGCCGTTATGGCCGATGAAGTGGGTCATGGTGCTGGGCGGGCTGCTGCTGGTGCTCCAGGGAATCTCCAAACTTGCCCAGGACTTCCGGGCTGTCATGAGGGGCGCGTAACATGGGTATCGACATTTCCATCGGGTATCTGACCCTCATCATGTTCGGCAGCCTGCTGGTGCTGCTGATGGCGGGCCTGCCGCTTGCCTTCGTCACCGGCGGCCTTGCCTGTGTATTCCTGTTCGTGCTGGGTGATGCCCAGGCGCTCAACATCGTGCCGAGCCGCATCTTTCCGCTGATGACGAATTATCAGTTATCGGCGATACCGCTCTTCATCTTCATGGCAGCGATGCTCGAACGGGCGGGCATCATCAACGACATGTTCGATGTCATCTACAAGGTGCTGGGCGGCGTGCGCGGCGGGCTGGCTTCTGCCACCATCATCGCTTCCACCATTCTTGCCGCCATGGTCGGCGTCATCGGCGCTGCCGTCGTCACCATGGGCATCATCGCGCTGCCGGCCATGCTCAAGCGCGGCTACGATCCCAAGATCGCCATGGGTTCGATCATGGCCGGCGGAACGCTCGGTATTCTGATCCCGCCATCGATCCTGGCGATCATCTACGCCGTCGTCGCCGAACAATCGGTTGGTGAACTCTTCATCGGCGCGGTCATCCCCGGCCTGATGCTGTCGGGTCTCTACATCGCCTACGTCACCATCCGCTCCTACGTCAATCCGGAACTGGGCCCGCCCATTCCCGTCGAGGAGCGCGTTTCCACCCGCGAGAAGGTGCGCCTGATCGGCAAGATGTCCGCTCCGCTGGCGCTGATCGTCGTCGTCCTCGGCGTCATCTTCTCTGGCGTCGCAACCCCGGTGGAGGCAGCCGGCATCGGCACCTTCGGCGCCTTCATCGTTGCAGCCATCCACCGCAAGCTCGACTGGCCGACCATCCGCGAAGCCTGCCTGACGACCCTGAAGGCCTCCGCCATGGTGATCTGGATCATGTTCGGCGCCACCATCTTCGTCGGCCTCTACGTGCTCGAAGGCGGTCAGCAATTCGTCCAGCAGGCGCTGGAAGGAACCGGTCTCGGCCCCTGGGGCATTCTGATCGTCATGCAGATCGTGCTGATCATCCTCGGCATGTTTCTCGACTGGGTCGGCATCCTGCTGCTCTGCGTGCCGATCTTCGTGCCGATCATCAAGTCGCTGGGGGCGGCAGCCTTCGGCCTCGACAGTCCCGACGATCTGGTTCTGTGGTTCGGCGTGCTCTATCTCGTCAACATGCAGATGAGCTTCCTGTCGCCGCCCTTCGGCTATGCCCTGTTCTACCTGCGCGGTGTGGCGCCGGCGGACATACCCATGTCGGACATTTTCCGCTCGGCAATACCCTTCCTGATGCTGCAGGTGTTGGGGCTGGCAATCTGCATGCTGTTTCCGCAGGTCATCACCTGGCTGCCGAACCTGGTCTATCAATAAGCGGGCGGTGCTTCGGCCGGGCAGGCAGTAAAAATGCGAGCAGGAGGTAGCCGGCTCCCGGTGACGCCTTGGGCCTATCCGGCTTCCACCCAGGCCTTGATCAGCGCATGGGCGATTGCCCGTGTCGGCGGGCACCGGACACCTTCCGGGTGCTCGTCTGCGATCATCATCCGGACATCCCGGCGGGAAAACCAGCGGCAGTCCTCCAGTTCGTCCTGCTGAAAGACGATTTCCTCCGACACCGCCTCGCAGTGCACGCCGATCATCAGCGAATGGGGAAACGGCCAGGGCTGGCTGGCGTAATAGCGCACGCGCCGCACCCTGATGCCCGCTTCCTCGAAGGTCTCGCGCCGAACCGCATCCTCGATGGTTTCCCCCGGCTCGACGAAGCCCGCAAGCGTCGAATACCAGCCTTCCGGGAAATGCGGCGAGCGGCCGAGCAGGCATTTGTCGCCGCGCACCGCCAGCATGATGACCACCGGATCGGTGCGCGGAAACACCATGTGGCCGCATTCCGTGCAGGCAATTTTGTAGCCGCCGATCTCGGTGCGGGTGGGGCTGCCGCATTTGCCGCAAAAGCGGTGCACCGAGATCCAGTGCAGCAGGCTGCCGCCCTGGGCGATGGCGCCCATGTCCTGCTCGCTCACCGAGGATGAATAGAGCAGCGAGCGAAAGTCGTAGAGCTTGTAGGGCTCGGCAAGGGTTTCCTCGTCGATCCCGGCGGGAACGGCGATGCGTGGTCCGTCGTCGGAGTGACCGAGCAGAACGCCTTCTTCCGGCCTGCCGCCCCATTGCCGCGCCTCTTCGATGCCGAACAGGACACGGGGATTTTCCCCTTTGTCGACCAGTACCTTGCTGCCGCAGTAGAGATAGAGCCTGCATCCGGGGTCGGCGAGAGCTGCCCCAAGCGTTTTCTCGTCGCGGTTTTCCGCATCGCGCACCAGTTCGTTGCGCCCGAAGCCGACGAAATGCGACGGCTCGGGATAATCGGCGTCGAACAGCCTGTTTGCGGGCAACATGTCAGGAGAAGGCACGAAGGGTGTTCCGGAAGGACTCGATGAAGGTTTCCGCTTCCTCCTTGCCATAGGCAACAGGGGTTTCATACCCCCAGACCGGCCCCGGCCAGTTGGTGTCGCCTTCGCGCCGTCCCACCACATGCCAGTGCATTTGCGTGACCACATTGCCGAGCGTGGCGACATTGGTGGAGGTGCAGACGCCCATTTCCTTCAGCGCAGCCGAAATCTCCGCAAGGTGGTCCGCCAATGGTCCGAGCCCGCCCGGCGGATAATCGTCGATGTCGGTGATACCCGGCATGGAAGGCACCACGATAATCCAGGGCCAGCGCCGGTCGTTCATCAGCCGCGTCTGCCAGGCATTGGCTGAGATGATCGGGAGTGTATCCCTCTCAAGCCGGGGATCGAGGCTGCCGGGTTTCGAAATCATGCCGAAACCCTAGCAGATTCGGCAAGCCGGGGAATGGAATTCGCCACGGCGGCGAAGAATGCCGCCGGCGGCTTGCAATTGCCGCGCGAGTGACGGATATCTGGCCTCGGAAGACTGGTGCGGTGGACGAGTTCCTCGCCAACCTGGTCAGGTCCGGAAGGAAGCAGCCACAACGAGTTTCTGCTCGGGTCACCTCAAGCCAGTCTTCCACCTTCTCCTTCCTGCCGCCGGAACGAACTTGCCGACCATTTAACCTGTGGGCGGGCAGGATGCCGCCATGGTGGCGGTTTGTTCTGCCGTCATTTGCGGTATAGTGATCCGGTGAGGCCGGGCGACCGGCCGGATGAATTTCCCGGAAGATTTTCAGGGCAGCATGTCTGAAAAGAGCGAATACAGGGTTCTCGCGCGCAAATACCGGCCGCAGAGATTTGCCGATCTCATTGGCCAGGAACCCATGGTGCGCACGCTTTCCAACGCCTTCGCGTCGGGCCGTATTGCACAGGCCTACATGCTGACCGGGGTGCGCGGTGTCGGCAAGACGACCACGGCCCGCATCCTTGCCCGCGCGCTCAACTACAAGACCGATTCGGTCAATGAACCGGATATCTCGCTGGAGACCGAGGGCGAGCACTGCCGCGCGATCATCGAGGGCCGCCATGTCGATGTTATCGAGATGGATGCGGCTTCCCACACCGGCATCGACGACATTCGCGAGATCATCGAATCGGTGCAGTACGCCCCGGCGCTCGCCCGCTACAAGGTCTACATCATCGACGAGGTGCACATGCTCTCCCGCAGCGCCTTCAACGGCCTGCTGAAGACGCTTGAGGAACCGCCGGCGCATCTGAAGTTCATCTTCGCCACCACCGAAATCCGCAAGGTGCCGATTACCGTCCTCTCCCGCTGCCAGCGTTTCGACCTGCGCCGCATCGAGGCGGGTGAGATGGTTGAGCATCTCGGCAAGATCACCGCTTCGGAGGGCGCCGAGGCGGAGGACGAGGCGCTTGGCATGATTGCCCGCGCTTCCGAGGGCTCGGTGCGCGATGCGCTGTCGATCCTCGATCAGGCGATTGCCCATGCCGACGGCAAGGTGATGGCCGAGGGCATCCGATCCATGCTGCGGCTTGCAGACCGGGCCCGGGTGATCGATCTGTTCTCGCATGTCATGAGCGGCAACATCGCAGCTGCGCTCACGGAGATGAAGAGCCAGTATGATGTTGGCGCCGATCCCTACGTGGTGCTGACCGATCTCGCCGATTTCATTCATTATGTGACCCGGCTGAAATATGCCGGTTCCGCCGAGGGTGCGGCCCTTGCCGGCAACAGTGCGGCCTTTTCCGAGGCTGAGCGGGTGCGCGGCAGCGAGTTTGCAGAAAAGCTCTCGGTAAGGGTGCTTGGCCGTGCCTGGCAGATCCTGCTCAAGGGGCTGGCCGAGGTGCGTTCCTCCGAGCGCGCCCTTGCCGCTGCCGACATGGTGCTGGTGCGCCTTACCCATGCAGCCGATCTTCCCTCCCATGAGGAACTCGTGCGCATGGCATCGGAAGGCAAGGGGCCTGATGAACCGCAACCTGCAGCCTCCGGCGCTCCGGCATCCGCCGTCTCGGCGTCGTCCGAAACCCGTCATGCACCGGCATTCGCGCCGCCCGTCAATGCGCCCGTTGCCTTTGCTCCGCGCAAGGATGTGTCCGGGGAAAGCGGGCCGGTTCCACAAGCGGGCCTGGCAGACAACACCGCGCCCAAGCCGCAGCCCCAACCGATGCCGGCTGAAAGCGATGCCGGAGAGCCGCCACTCGTTCTCAAGGGTTTCGAGGACCTGATATTCCTCGCCGAGGACAAGCGCGACATTCGCGTCAAGCTGTTCCTGCGGCGCAACGTGCGCCTTGTGAGCTTCAAGTCCGGTACGCTGGAATTCAACCTTGTCGGCGATCCGCCACGCGAAATCCTGCAGCATGCCAAGGAGCGGCTTGAAACCTGGACGCGGCTCAGATGGAATTTCATCATCTCCGACAAGGAGGGTTTGCCAACGCTCGAGGAGATCGGTATTTTCGCCGAAAAGTCGAGCCAGATCGAGAAGGCGCGCAGCCATCCCACCGTCAAGGCGGTGCTCGACGCCTTTGAGGGTGCGCGCATTGTCGATGTGCGCATCCGGGAAAAGGCCGAAGAAGGCCTGCCCCTGGCAGAAGAGGATATTGCGGATGATATGCCGGTCGATGGCGGAAACCTTGACGATTTCTTCGAATAGCCCCATCTGCCGTTCTGGAACACAATACTCAAGACAGAGCCGGAATACCCGATGAAAGACATTCTCAACATTATGAAGCAGGCCAAGGAGATGCAGGCCAGGATGGCCGAAATGCAGGAAAGCCTTGCCGGCGTGGAAGCTGTCGGAACCGCCGGCGCCGGCATGGTGACGGTGACGCTTTCCGGCAAGGGTGATCTCAAGTCGGTCAAGATTGATCCTTCGCTTGTCAAGGATGGCGAGGGCGAGATGATCGAGGATCTGATCATTGCCGCCCATGCCGATGCCAAGGGCAAGGTCGAGACGGTGATGGCCGAAAAGAACCAGGAACGGACGGCGGGACTGCCGATCCCGCCCGGCATGAAATTGCCGTTCTGATCCGGGCTTTACTGCGGCAGGTTCCATGGCAAAATCCGTCACCGGCCCCGAGATCGAACGCCTCATCCAGATTCTCGCCCGCCTTCCGGGTCTGGGTCCGCGTTCGGCCCGCCGCGCCGCACTGCATCTGATCAAGAAGAAGGAAAGCCTGCTCGAACCGCTGGCCATTGCCGCGCGCGATGCGGCAGAGCATGTCCGCGTCTGCTCGACCTGCGGCAATGTCGACAGTGCTGATCCTTGTACCGTCTGCACCGATCCGCGCCGCGATCCCGCCACGCTGGTGGTGGTCGAGGATGTTTCCGATCTTTGGGCGCTGGAGCGTGCCGGTGCCATCAATTGCCGCTACCATGTACTCGGCGGAACCCTTTCTCCACTTGATGGCATCGGCCCCGACGATCTCAACATCGCTGCCCTGATCGACCGGATCACGGCGGAGGAATCGCCCGTTACCGAGGTCATCATTGCGGTCAATGCCACGGTCGAGGGCCAGACCACCGCCCACTATATTACCGACCGGCTGGAGGGCGTGGATATCCGTATCACCCGTCTTGCCCATGGTGTTCCGGTCGGCGGCGAGCTCGACTATCTCGACGAGGGCACGCTGGCCGCCGCCATCAAGAGCCGGAGCGATTTCTGAATGGCGAAGGAAGTCAGGCCCTTTCTGGTTCTGTAACCGCGCCCGTGAGACCGAGGCGTCCGACAACGAGTTTGCGGCCATCGTCGAAAAGTCCGGTCTGCCGGAAACCGCTTTCACGCGCCTGCGTCTCGGTGCTCACGCGCTGCCCGATGATTTCTCGCTCGACGACTATGCAGGTGCTTCATCGTCGGCGGCGGACCGGGCTGCGTCTCCGATCCGCCGGAGAAGAAGTCGCCGATCGAAAAGCGCATCGAGGACACCGTGCTTTCGCTCATGCCGGAAGTGACCGCACGATTTTCCCTTTCTCGGCTGCTGCTACGGTATCGGCATCCTCGCCCATCACCTCGGCGCACCGGTCTCCAAGGAGCGCTACAGCGAGCCGGTCAGCGTCACCACGGCGCGGCTCGAGGAAGGGGCTGCCGGCGACCCTCTGCTGGCCGGCGTGCCGTCATCCTTTGACGCTTTTGTCGGCCACAAGGAGGCGGTACAGGCCTTGCCCGAAGGCTGCGCTCATCTGCTTTCGTCGCCCGATTGCCCCTTTCAGATGATCCGCCATGGCGAAAACGTCTACGCCACCCAGTTTCATCCCGAGGCCGATGGCGGCGTGTTCGAACTGCGCATCAACATCTACCGCAACCGCGGCTATTTCGAGCCGCACGAGGCCGATACGCTGATCGCGGCGGCCCACAGGGGCGATCCGCAGCATGCGGCAAAAATCCTGCGCAATTTCGTCGCTCGGTATGGGTGAACCCTGATTAGCCTGCCTGCGCGCCGATGCGGCTATCCAGCAGCGCAAAGTAGCTTTCCAGCATTGCTTCCTCCGCGAACTTCGGGTGCGGGTAAGCAAGGCCCTTCTTGGCAAGCAGGTTCATCGCCGCGTTGGCCTCAAAAAGGATCAGCCTTCCGTCGTCGGCAACATCGAAATCGACGCCGAAGCAATCCAGCTTGACCCGCTCCCTGATTCGCTGAAGCGCTGTCATGGCTGTTTCTCCGACATAGGTTTTGAAATCGCGACATGCGACTTCTTCTTCCTCCAGCAGTTGAGGGTCTGCTTCGAAAAGGCCCTGCGGTGCGGGTCGCTGCGGTGGCCGTGCACTTTCCAGTCTTCGCCGTAGTCCAGTCGCAGCGGATGGAGGTCCTGTCCGACAAAGGCGGCCCGCAATTTGCGGAACAGGCCGGGCCTCGGGTGGTTTTCGATAAACCGGATGGCGAAAATACCGCCGGGGGCCTGTTCCAGGAAGTGCTCGGCATCCTCCCTGTTCTGGCACGCTTCCATGTTGATCCCGTTTTGAAAGAACGGACTGCGCAAAATAACCGGGTACTCGAAGGATTTCTCAATCTCGACTATGATTTCGTCATCTGCCGACCTGTCGTCCCGTTTGTAGAAAACCGTCTCCGGAACGACAATGTCGCTGCAGCCGTCCAGAAGGTCTGCAAGCTTGTTTCGCGCCGTCACGGCAGCAGCCTGCGGATTGTTGATACACGGCATGTTCCAGTGGCGGATTGCAGCCTCCGTGGCTTCGACAAGGCGCGGGTCGCCCAGCGCTTCATTCACCACATTGGAAACCAGAAGGTCGGGCGCGGGAACCATCGACAGCTTTCGCTCGGTTGCCGCTGCGTCCACGAACACGGAGGCGTAGTTGAATCGATCCGGGTAGCGATCCACGACCTGGCTTATGAGATTGCCGCCGAAATGGATCGATGTTGTCGCCTGCGGATCGGCAATGACTGCGGGTTGTTGCTTCAACACGTAGAGATTTGGCTTGTCGGGGTCCGGCCGCCGGAACGATGAAACCGTATACTCGTTGGCATAGGCAGCGGCTTTGGCGATTGCTGATTCCGGCTCCGCACCGCGTGCTGCAAGCGCTGCATCGAGCAGCATCCAGCCGCCGAAGGGAAAGATCCTGCTCGTAAGCTTCCTGCCAACTGGCGAGCCCTGACGTCATCTTCGGCGTAAAAACGCGATCTGGGCGAGAAACCACGCCTTCCCACGCCGGCAACACCGTCGACGATGGCGCCGAGCTTGGCTGCGGCTTGCTGTTGTTCGCTGCTCGACAAAGTACGGATCTTGCGCCGCAGCAATTTCAATTGCCTTGGTGCAGCTGACATCACTTTTGGCAGCGCCGGCGAGTTCAGTATTTCCGAAGGGCCGGCATTTTCGAAATGCAGCAAAATATCGTCTAGACTTTTGACGGTTGTCATGTGTATCCCTTGCCGGAATTGTTTGGAGCGCGAAGACGCCCGCTCGTGTCGAGAAGCGAGCATTCGCAAATCCCTCCATCCCTGGATCGTTACACGTTTCGAAAGAAACGGGACAACGATATAGTCGGTGGCTTCTTTGTGCGTTCAGGTTTTGCCGATTCCGCCAAAACCTGAATTGCTCTAACGCAATTCGGGGCAGAAATGGAAGGTTTCATGGAAAAGCCAACCCTCAGGGTGGGCTCTGTCTCCCGGATGTCCCCCGAAGATCACGCCCGGCTCAGAGAGCAGGTCGAGGCTCATGGCTGCGTTCACCTGATCCAGACCGGCGAGCAGGACAGCCCGGTCGACACCTTGCGTGCCCTTTCCGTTCATTTCGGTGATCCCGTTTTTCACAATCTGTCCGACGAATACGGCATTCATCCGATCCGTTATATTCCCGGTTACCCCGAATACGCCAATGCCAATGTGGAAGAGCTTGGCCTGCACACCGACGGTTCTTTCGAAAAGACCCCGCCGGCTTTCATGCTGATCCACTGCGAGGCCGCATCCGGCGAAGGGGGCGACAGCACCCTCGCTTCGGGAGACAGGCTGTACAACCATCTGAAGGCGGCCCATCCCGATTATCTCGCGGCCCTGTCGGCTCCCGGCGCCTTCACCATCTGGCGCGACGACCGCATGGCCGAACGCTCTGTTTTCACGCAGATGGGAAAGCGTATCCGCCTTGCCTACCGCTCCGGCTATGATGTGCGCATCGATATTCGCGAGGATGCGGTCGAGGCGTTCCACCATGTACGTGACTGGCTGCTGCAGCCGGAAAACTTCGTCCGGTTTAAGCTGCAGCCCGGCGAGACGCTGATCTTCGACAACATGCGCATGCTGCATGGCCGCACCGCCTTTTCGAGAGATTCCAACCGCTCGCTCTATGGCCTGTGGTGCAATGGTGTCAGCGGAGACGGCAATGCGGTTTCCTGCGGCATCGACCCCGGCCGTCTGGCAGCCTGAAGTACGTCCGCCCTTGCCGAACCTGCAGAAGAGGCAGGGGCTTTCCGGCGATGGCGGGTTTGCCGGCGAGGCGTCCGGTTCCGTTTACCCCTGATGATCGACAAGCCGGCCCCGCCCGCTGGCCCCGCCCTCGGGCCTTGACCCACGTCAAGGCATGCGGTCTTCAATATGCTCATGGTGATTTTCGGGAACCGCCGAGGCTCCCGGATTGAGGCATGCAATCAGGAGGAGGATCACAGGATGTCTGTTTCAAAAATCCATCATGCGTGGATGTCGGCGCTCGCGGCGTTGCTTTCGGCATGGCTTGTTTCCGCGCCGGCTCATGCGGCAGGTGACGATGTTGAGAAGCGTACCACGAATGAAGCCTATGAGGACGTCGTGCAGGCAGCGCAGGACGCAATCATCAATCGGGGCTACGTGATTGATTATCACGGCCACATTGGCGACATGCTGGAGCGCACCGCGTCGGATGTCGGGGCAAGGACCCAACTCTACAAGAGCGCCGAGTTCTTTACATTCTGTTCCGCGGTGCTCTCGCGCGAGGTGATGGAATCCGACATCGGAGACATCGCCTATTGTCCGTATGTTGTCTTTGTCTACGAGGCGGCAGAGGGTGAAGGCGGCGTCACGGTCGGTTTCCGCCGCCTGCCGGAAGGGGGCGTGCGCGACAAGGTCAACAAGCTGCTTTCGGAGATCGTTGCCGAGGCTGCCAAGGGGTTCTGAGACCGGCCGGGGCGATGCTGCCGCATGCGCCCGTCGGTCGTTGCCCAGGGCCTCCGTCCGTCATTCCGGGGCGCGGGAACCCCGCGCCCGGGATGAC
>JAMLIH010000090.1 GCA_023954255.1 Phyllobacteriaceae bacterium
GACCGCCGCAGAGAACCACCTGCTCGCCGAAGAGATCGGTTTCGCACTCTTCACGGAAGTTGGTTTCGATGACGCCCGAACGGCCGCCGCCAACGCCGCAGGCGTAGGAGAGAGCGAGGTCATGCGCGTTGCCGGAAGCATCCTGGTGAACAGCGATCAGGCAGGGCACACCGCCGCCTTTCATGTATTCGCCGCGAACCGTGTGGCCCGGACCTTTCGGTGCGACCATGAGAACATCGACGGTCGATTTCGGCTCGATCAGGCCGAAGTGAACGTTGAGGCCATGGGCGAATGCAATGGCAGCGCCGTCACGGATATTGCCTGCAATCTCGTTCTTGTAGATGCCTGCCTGCAGTTCGTCAGGCGTTGCCATCATCATCAGGTCAGCCCAGGCGGCGCCATCTGAAACGCTCATGACCTCGAAGCCATCAGCCTCGGCTTTCTTGACGGTGGCAGAACCCTCACGAAGCGCGATGCGAACATCCTTCGCGCCGCTGTCCTTGAGGTTCAACGCATGGGCGCGGCCCTGCGAACCGTAGCCAACGATGAGAACCTTCTTGCCCTTGATGAGATTGAGATCGGCGTCGCGATCGTAATAAACACGCATGTTGTTACTCCCTAACCGTGTTTGTCTGTTTCAAGTTCGCCTGCTCCGTAGAGAAGCAGGAATTCCTCGACGGCCCGCTCGGCCGTCTGCCGGACACCCGTCGCAGAGGGGCGCGTCGCCTCCCCAAGCAGTTTGCGGATCTGCCAGTCGGCCACCACAAGGCCGAAAAAAGTGCGGATTGCCATTTCGCAATGATCGAAAGCGAGAAGCCCAGCCTCTTCACCGGCGGCAAACATCGGCTTCAGCCGCCGCCGCATGGCCAGCGGCCCGTTCTCCAGCACGATCTCGCCAAGCCGGCCCTTCGCCGATACGGTCCCCGATCCGGCCCCCATTCCAGCATGCGAAACCGCCAGCCGGTTGAGGGCGGCCGAAACGTCGCTGGTGATGACTTCGAGCCAGGAAACGGCAAACGCCGTCAGTGCCGCGCGGAGCGTCTGCGCCGTCACGCCGGCGGCATCGAGCCCAGGCATTTTTACCTTCGAGGCCTGCCACTGCACCGTCGCCGTCAGCAGCCCGTCGCGATCACCGAACCAGTTGTACAGGGTTTCCTTCGAACAGCTTGCCCGGCGGCAGACCTTTGCCAGCGAAAACCCGTCGCCCTCCTCCACCATCAGGTCGAGCACGGCGGCAAGCACTTCATGCTGGCGCGGTGTGAAATCCGACCCACCCGGCAAGCCGTCCTGCTGCCTGGCGGTTTTCTCGATTATGGCCGTGTGCCTGTTCATGGATCGCATGTACCGTACCGTACGGTACACCGTCAAGCGGGAAAACAAGCCAAGCTTCTCCGTTCACGCGTCGCATTCGCGACCGTGCTGTGACATTTCAGTGGTTCAAATCTTGCGCATTCCGCAGCTCCGCTCCGGTCTACGTGCGATTTGAACTGGAAGAACGCGCAAACCGCAGGGCGGCCTCGCCTTTTGATCCAGGGCATGTGTGCAGCCCTAAGGCCGCCCTGCGCGGAGATTTGTTGTCTGGAGGGACTCTTCAGCACACCGTTCCGCCCCAGCATCGAGCTAGCCCATGGGCTTTTGAAACCGCTGCGCGATCCGAACCGGCCCTCTGGAAGGCAGGAACTGGACACTCCAGCTTCCAGATACCGTTGATTTTCACCACCGACATCCTTCCACTGGCGCAGCGCGCCTCGCACCACCGGCAGTAAGCGCTCCGCTGCTGCCACCCTCCGGAACCGACGGCGATATCAGACCGGCGTTTGCGCTGGATGGCAGTGGGCGAAGGATAGGCGGAGGAAAAAGGCGTGGGGATATCTTTTCCGGCACAAGCACCACCAACATAGTCATCCTCGGGCTTGTCCCGAGGACCCAGTTTTACAAATATCCCCTGATGGCAGGCTATGTTTACATCATGGCATCGCAACGCAACGGAACGCTCTACACCGGCGTCACCACTGACCTTTCAGGACGCGTCTTTCAACACAGGGAAGGACTGCTTCCCGGATTTACCCGTAAGTACGGCTGCAGGATGCTGGTGTGGTATGAGGAACACTTCAACATTGCCGATGCCATCCAGCGCGAAAAGAGCATCAAGCGATACTACCGCAAGTGGAAGCTCAACCTGATCGAGGAACTGAATCCCGACTGGGAGGACTTGTACCGACACTGTTATGATCTGCGGGTCCTCGGGATGACGAGGATGACTAGGGAGAGTGCCGGATCGGCGCCGACCAGGCCTATGTCAGCCGGATCGAGGCAGGCCAGATGAACGTCACACTGGATACGGTGGAGCAAATTGCGGAAGCGCTTCAGGTCGATGCCGGAGACCTGTTGCGCATGGGGGCTGGTGCCGCTGATAGGACTTGAACCTACGACCCCATCATTACGAATGACGTGCTCTACCAACTGAGCTACAGCGGCCCGGTGCGATCGGGTTTCATCGAAAGCCCGAATGCCCGCGCGAAACCGGATGAACGCCGATTCCGCGAGCGGCTTTAACCACAAAACCGGCAGCTTGGAAAGCCCCGCATCCGCGCTGCAATAAGCGATTGCAGGCCTAGAAAAGTCCGAACCGCTTCTTGCGTTCCGGTGGCGGGTCGTCCTCCGACACGCCGGGATCGTCCGGCCGCCGGCCAAACGGGAAGACCACCGTCTTGTCTTCTTCCTCTTCGCCTTCGCGACCGGCTGCCTCCGCCTTCTCCCCTGCGGCGTCCGTGTCTTCGGTATCGGCTGCAATGAGGGCATCCTCCGTTCCGGCAGCGGCAACGTCCTCCGCCGATGCCGCAACCTCCTTCTCGCCGGTCGAATTGGCCGGTTCCTCTGCCTCGATCAGCGCCGTGTCTTCGGCTTCTTCAAGCGGCCCCGCCGCATCCGCTCCGGCAGGTGCCGTCCCGGTCTCCGGCGCGGCTTTCGGAGCAGGTACCGGATCGGTCTCTTCCGCCGCGGCGGGCTGTGCCGCCGGCGGCTCGCCGATCAGGTCTTCAAGCCCGCCGGCGTCGCTGGCCATCGCCTGCGGCGCGCCAAGCTGCTCGACCGGCACCTTCCACTCGAAGGCGTCGATCCGTCCTGTCAGCGGCGAAACCGGCAGCCATTTCTCCGAGACATAGCCGTCTGCCGTCCACACCGCATCCTTCGGCGCACGCACCGCGCGCGACAGCCAGTCGCGCATGCGGCCCTTGTCGCCGAACTCGCCTTCCTCGATATCGGCCATCAGCAGGCAGGCCCGCTCGGTCGGCCGCGTCGACAGCACGCCCTTCATCGTTTCGCGCGCCAGCTTCCACTCCTTGGCGTCGATGGCCGACTCGGCAATCGCCAGACTGCCTTCGGGATGGTTCGGCCTCAATGCCGCCAGTTTCTTCGCCCGTTTCAGCCGGTCCGCCGCCGAATCGCCGATGCGCAGATGCACATAGGCCCCGGCAAGGTCGGGATAAGGGCTCCTTCTTCCAGACCGTCTCGATCATCCCCGCGGCGCGGCCGATATCGCTGTTGCGGGCAAGCGCCCTGGCACCGATGATCGCCGCAGGCACCAGATCGGGCGCCAGCTTGTGGGCCTCCCGGGCAAGCTTTGCCGCTTTCACCGGATCGGCCGGTTCTTCCGACATCGCCTGCGCGGTCAGCAGCACGGCGCGCTGGCGCCTGGCCTCTTCCTTGCCGATGAGACCTGCCAGGCGGTTGGCTTCCAGCGTCGCAAGCGCTTCCCAGTCGCCATCGAGACTTGAATAGCGCAGTTTGGCATTGCCCGCCCAGGCAAGCGTCGGTGCTGCCTTGTGCGCCTCGGTAGCATAGTGCCTTGCCGCCTCGCTGGCGCCCTGGCGCTCGGCTTCGAGATACAGGCCGCGCAGCGCCCAAACGCTGTCTGGTCGTCCTCCAGCATCGCCTCGAAGCAGGCGCGTGCGTCCTCGCTTGCCCTCAGCGGGCTGCGCATCGAGCAGGGATGACAGCGGCCCGCAGCTAACAGGCGGGTACTTTCCTTAGTATAGCGCCGGGCGGCACCCGCATCGCCGGAATTGGCGGCAATCAGGCCGCGCGTCAGTGCCTGATAACCCTGATCGCGCCTGCGGCGGTGAAAGAAGCGGCTGACAAGGCGCGGCGAATCGAGCACCGAACGCAGCAGCCACCAGGTGATCATGACCAGCGCCACCAGCGCCACCACGCCGACCAGCACCACCATCAGGCTGGTCTGGTAGGAATTGCCCTGCCATTGCAGCATGACATCGCCGGGCCGGTCGGCAAACCAGGCAAAGCCGAAGCCGACAACGAAGACCAGCAGAAGGAAAAGAAGAACGCGCAACATCCGGTTTTCTCCCCTCAGCCCTGGCCTGCGGACAGTTTTTCAACGATGGCGCCGAGCAGTGATTCGGCCTCCACGCGGTCGCGCAATCCCTGCTCCCATTCCGCACCCAACTGGCGGGCCTCCTGCGGCAGGCTCTCCCATTGTCTCAGCGCCGCCTCGCTGTCGGCTCCCTTCAGCGCAGCTTCAACCCGCGAGAGAATGGCGCTAGCGCTGTTGCCTTCCACCGGGCCGGCGGGCCGCACGACGACCAGCGACCTGGCGCTTGCCATGAAACGTGCAACAATGCCGGCATCCTCTTGCGGCCGGCTTTCCACCGTCAGGATGCGGTTGGCGACGGCATCGAAACCCGCCAGCAATTGCGCCGGGGTCTGCACACCCTTTTCGGCAATCGCGCGCAGGCTTTCGAATTCGGGGGAGCCGCCGGCCAGCGCCTCGGCTGAGGCAAGCTCGGCGGAAAAGGCGCCGCCCTGCTCCAGTACGTTGGAAAGCGCCCTTGCACTGACCGAGCGGGCGATCTTCTGGCCGGAAACAGCCGCGGCTGCGGCAGCTTCCACCTGCTGCATCGAAGGCAGGATCTTCTCGCTGATCTGCGTGGAGACTGCCTCGACCTCGCTCTTGAGGCCTGCAATCGCCGCACGGTTTTCACCGATCGCTGCTTCAAGCCCGTCCGCTGCGGGCGCCTGGGCCGCCAATTGTTCAAGCCTTGCCTCGAGATCGGCTGAAAGCTTGCCTGCCCCGGTTTCCAGCGCCGCCAGCCGTTCCTCGAAACCGCTCAGCGCTGCGACAGCCCCGTTGCCGCCCTCCGCGCCGTTTTCAAGAAGCGCGGTCTTGATTTCGGCCAACTGCGCTTCCAGCGCCTCGGAACGCCGAAGCGCGGCATCGGACGCCGCTTTCGCGGCCTCGAGTTCGCCCGCAAGGTTTTCGCCGCCACTTGCCGGGCTTGCCTCGAGTGCCTCGATGCGCGCTGACAGGGCATCGGTGGCGACCGAAGAACCGCCCTCGACACGCTGTTGCAGGCTTTCAAGCTGCGCCTTCAGCGAGGCTACTTCCTCCTGCGATCGGGCAATGGCAGCCGGATCGGCGCCTTCCGGCAGGCCGGGAACGCCGAGCTTGCCCATCAGGTTCGCACCGCCCAGCGCAACACCGCCGCCGACGACGGCGGCAATGGCGGCCTGTATCAATGTGCCGACAACGCCGCGCTTGTCGGCGCGTGCGGGTTCGCCGGCCTCGGAAGCCTGCATCGTTGCCGTATCAACTGCAGTCTCTTCGGATGCGCTTTCGCCGGAGCCTTTGTTTTCGGGATCGTCCCCGGACGTGGCTGTTGCCTCATCGGCGAAGACGAAGGCTCCCGCAGCTTCCGCTTCCGTCTCGGGTACTTCCGGCGGATTGGCCTCCAGATCGATCGTGGCGGGCTGCTTCTGACGCCGGGATTTCCTGTCCGGCTGCGACTTTCTCGTAGTGGCCATCTGAATTCCTTAGTCCGTTTTCCGGCACCGCTGTCGAACAGCCGTCATGAAAACCTTACCTAGGGACACTTTTGTGACAGACAAGCACAGCAGGCCCCGGGGCGCAACGGTACTTTGGCAGCGTGGCGCATGAAAGGCAAAAAGCCGTATACTCTGCTACGGTTCAGGATTCGCGCGACTGCCGCATTTGCCCCAGCAGTTCTGCCATGGCCGCCGCATCCGGCCGCGTGGCGATGTGAACATCGCCGAACGCATCCGTGTCGAAAGCATCCGCAACACCTTGGGAAAGCGCTGCAATGGAGATCGCTGCCAGCATGTCCTCAAGCCCGTGCCGGCGCACCTGCGCCATCAGCCGTTTGCCGCTTTCAGCCGAGAAAACGGCCACTGCACCGCCATTCGTGCTTCCTAATGCCGCAGCCAGGGCATCGCGGCCAACCTCGCATTCCTTGAGCCGGTAGACTTCGGCAAGATCAAGCGCAATGCCGGAGGGTTTCAACATGGCGGCCAGATCTCTCGCCCGCGCCTCGCCACAGGGATAGACGCCGCGAGCCCCTTCATGTCCGCCGAAGTCCGCCGCGATCAGAGTAGCCAACCCTTCCGCATCTCCCGGCCCTTCACGTACATTACGGTACGCTTTTTGCCGCAACTGCGCTGCCGTGCGCGGCCCGACCGCATAGGCCGCAAGGTCCTGCAAGCGGACCTCCTGCCGCGATGCAAGCACCTCGGCGGCGGCGGCGGAAGTAAAGACGGAGAAATCGTACGGATATTCCAGCAGCACCTCGCCGGTATCCGCCAGCTCGATCAGGGGCAACAAGACGGCTTCAAGACCCGCCGGCGCAAACAGCGCCGCCATGCGGGCATTGTCGTCGGACCGGCGAGTAAGCAGCACCTTCATCGGCTTCCCCTCAGGCCGCTCCGCCCCAGTCGGAGAAGAAGCCCTCGCCCGCCTCCGCCCGCAGCCGCTTGCCGCAGTCCCGGCCGAAGCGCTGCGGCATAAACCCTAGCCCGCACTTTCGCGGCATTCATGCCATTTGCTGCCATCCGGGCTCAAGATCATGCCGTGAAAATCAAGCTTGTCCCCGCTGATTGCAGCGTAGCCGGCAATGGGCGTGCGGCAGGAGCCGTCCAGCGCATCGAGAAACGCCCGCTCGCAGGCAAGCGCCGTGGCGGTATCCGTATCGTTGAGCGGCGCCAGCAGCCCGTCCATGCGCGTGTCGCCAATGCGGCTTTCAACGCAGATCGCACCCTGACCGGGTGCCGGGGGAAAAATCCTCCAGATCGAAAACCGAAGCCGCGATATCGCCCATGCCGAGCCGGTTGAGCCCTGCCATGGCAAGCAGGGTGGCATCCGCGACCCCGTCTTCGAGTTTTTTCAGCCGGGTCTGCACATTGCCGCGAAACTCGACAATTTCGAGATCGGGCCGCAAGCGCAGCAGCATCGCCCTGCGCCGCAGCGACGAGGTTCCCACTACCGCCCCGTTGGGCAGATCGGCGAGTTTTGCAGCCTTGCGGGAAATGAATGCATCATGGGCTGCCTCGCGCTGCAGAAAGCAGGAAAGCGACAGACCCTCCGGCAACCGCGTCGGCATGTCCTTGGAGGAATGTACGGCGATGTCGATGCGGCCATCCGTCAGCCGTTCCTCGATTTCCTCGGTAAACAGCCCCTTGCCGCCGATCTGTGACAGCGAGCGGTCGATGATCCGGTCGCCCCTGGTGCTGATGACATCGATGGCCACTTCGAGCTCCGGCCCATGCGCCGCAACAAGCCTGTCGCGCACCTCATGCGCCTGGGCAAGCGCCAGCGGGCTGCCGCGCGTCCCGATCCGCACCGTCTTGCCGTTTTCATCTGCAGGCCTGCCCGCCATAGACTTTGCACTCCGATCCCGTTAGCCGCTATAAGCAGGCCCGATGGCCTTGCGCGTGCCGGTGTAGTCGCTTTTGGCAGCACAGACAATGCAGGCACCTTGCAGATGCGGACCGGAATTTCATGCGGGTATTGGGTATCGAGACCAGTTGCGACGAGACGGCTGCTGCCGTTGTGGAGCGATCTGCGGACGGCGGACGCATCCTGTCGAACTGCGTCCATTCGCAGATCGCAGATCATGCGGCGTTTGGCGGCGTGGTACCGGAGATCGCCGCCCGCTCGCATCTCTCGCGCCTGGACGGGCTTATCTCCCGCGCGATGGAAGATGCCCATTGCGGCTGGAGCGACATCGACGCCATCGCCGTTACCGCAGGGCCCGGCCTGATCGGCGGCCTGCTGACCGGCGTGATGACCGCCAAGGCGCTGTCGGCGGCAACCGGCATTCCCTATCATGCCATCAATCATCTCGAGGGCCACGCCCTGACGCCGCGCCTGACCCACGGGCTGGCATTTCCCTATCTGCTGCTGCTCGTCTCCGGCGGCCATACCCAGTTCGTCGAGGTGCGCAGCGTCGGCGACTACCGGCGTCTCGCCACCACCATCGACGATGCCCTTGGCGAGGCCTTCGACAAGACGGCAAAACTGCTGTCGCTCGGCTATCCCGGCGGGCCGCAGGTGGAGCAGGCAGCGGGGACGGGTGATCCGCAGCGGTTCGATTTTCCCCGGCCGCTGTCGGGAAAGGACGAAGTGAACTTCTCCTTTTCGGGCCTGAAGACAGCCGTCCGCCAGACCGCCAACAGGCTGGCGCCGCTTTCGGATGCCGATGTCGCCGATATCTGCGCATCCTTTCAGCTAGCCATCACCGACATCCTGCGAGACCGAACGCAAAAGATGATCCGGCATTTCGACGATGCCCATGAAACCCATATCCGCGCGCTGGTCGTTGCCGGCGGCGTCGCCGCCAACAAGGCGATCCGCTCAGCCCTCGAGCAGGTCGCCGCGGAACACGGCTGGAAACTGGTCGCCCCGCCGCTGGAACTGTGTACCGACAATGCTGCAATGATCGCCTGGGCGGCCATCGAGCGGGCGGACGGCTTTCCGCCTTCCGGCCCGGAGCTTGCGCCGCGCTCGCGCTGGCCGCTCGATGAACGTGCCAGCGGTCTGATCGGCTCCGGCAAGAGAGGGGTAAAGGCATGAGCGGGAAAACCTGCCGGATCGCGGTACTTGGCGCCGGTTCCTGGGGAACCGCGCTTGCCAGCGTGCTTGCTCGCAAGGGACATGAGACCGTGCTCTGGGGCCGCGACGAGGAGACCATCGCCGCGATCAACGCAAAACGGCGCAACCCGCGCTATCTGCCGGATATCGCCCTGCCGGATGAACTGGCGGCAACCGGCGATGTCGGCAAGGCGCTTCAGGGAGCTGAACTCATCCTGCTGGTGACCCCCGCCCAGACCATTGCCAAAATGGCGGAGGCGCTGTCAGGAAAGATCGGTCCCGCGACGCCGCTCATCCTGTGCGCCAAGGGGATCGACCGCAAGACCGGCAAACTGCCGGCGGAAACCCTGGCCCGCCGGCTTGCCGGAAAATCGCTGGCTGCCCTGTCCGGCCCGAGCTTCGCCCATGATGTCGCCCGCGGGCTGCCCACCGCCGTCACCCTTGCCCACCCCGATGGCACGCAAGCAGCAAGGCTTGCTGCCGTCGTCTCGTCGGGAACCTTCCGCGTCTATGCCTCCACCGATCTCAAGGGGGTGGAACTGGGCGGCGCGCTGAAGAATGTCATTGCGCTTGGCGTCGGTGTTTGCCGGGGCATGGGTCTTGGCGCCAGCGCCGAGGCAGCCCTCATTGCACGTGGCTTTGCCGAACTTTCCCGGCTCGCCACCCGCCTTGGCGCGAACCCGCAAACCCTGATGGGACTTTCCGGCCTCGGCGATCTTGTGCTGACCTGCTCGGGAACCCAGTCGCGCAACTTTGCCTATGGCATGGCCATCGGCGAGGGAAAGGATACATCCGGCCTGCCGCTTGCCGAAGGCGCCTTTACCGCCGGCATCGCCGCCAGCATCGCCGGCGAAAGCGGCATCGAGGCGCCGCTCATTTCCACGGTTGCCAAACTGGTCGATGGCACGATAACTCCGAGGGTAGCCCTGCAGGAACTGCTGGCGCGGCCGCTCAGAAATGAAAGCGAGGAATGATGCAATACTGGCTGTTCAAGTCGGAACCCTTCAAATGGTCATGGGAACACCAGAAAGGCCGAGGCGAAAAGGGTGAACAGTGGGACGGTGTGCGCAACTATCAGGCCCGCAACAACATGCGCGCCATGAAGCTCGGTGATCGCGGCTTCTTCTATCATTCCAACGAGGGGCTGGAAGTCGTCGGCATTGTCGAGGTTTGCGCCCTTGCCCATCGTGATTCCACCACCGATGACGAGCGCTGGGAGTGTGTCGACATCAGGGCGGTTTGCGACATGCCGAAACCGGTCTCCCTGAAGGACGTGAAGGCCAATCCCGAACTCGCCGAAATGTCGCTCGTAACCTCGATGCGCCTTTCCGTGCAGCCCGTGCGGGAAAGTGAGTGGATGGAAGTCTGTCGCATGGGCGGGCTCAACGGAAAGACGCTGAAGCCCCTATAGGGCCTCCTGCAGGGCATCCGGGGATCTGTTATGAGCAGTGCCGTTTCCCGACGCGATTTCATTCGTGCCAACACCACGGTTTCCGCTCCGCCCCACGTTCCGGAAATCCGGCTGCATCTCGCCGATGAAGCCCACGACCTCTGGCACAGGACCGAGGAGGAACTGCAGGCACTGGGCCTGCCGCCGCCCTTCTGGGCCTTTGCCTGGGCAGGTGGCCAGGGCCTGGCGCGCTACGTTCTGGACAATACCGAAACCGTCCGCGGCAAGTCGGTGGCGGATTTTGCCGCCGGAAGCGGGCTGGTCGCCATCGCCGCGATGAAGGCGGGGGCAGCAAGCGTGCTCGCCATCGACATCGATCCCTTCTGCGAAACCGCCATCGGATTGAACTGTGAACTCAACGGGGTGGCGATTGCCTCCAGCGCCCGTGATTTGCTCGCCATGTCATCGGAACAGGGCTCGGCCGAACTGGCGACGTTCGATTGCATTCTCGCAGGCGACGTCTTCTACGACCGGCAGATAGCCGAAAGCCTGTGGCCCCTGCTGCAGGCCACTGCGAAGACGGGAACCGAAATCCTGGTCGGCGATCCCGGCCGCTCCTACCTGCCGGCGGAGGGGCTGCAGTCCCTGGCCGAATATCAGGTTCCGGTCACCCGTGCGCTGGAAGACAACGAGGTCAAGCGCACAAAAGTGTGGCGGGTGACGGCCTGAATCCCGCTTGCGGCCTGACATGACTTTCCCCAGAATGCTCGCATCCAACGCAAGCTTGGAAATGAGGAGGAAGTGTCATGCAGGCAGCAATGGGCGCAAGCCTGATCACCATTCTGGTCGCAGCCATCGCCGGCTGGGTCTTTGGCTCGATATGGTATGGAGCGCTGGGCAAGCGCTGGATGGCCGCAAGCGGATTGACCGAGGCCGACATCAGGGGGCCGGACGGCAAGCTCGACCCGTCTCCCTTCATCATCTCGTTCGTGCTCGAATTCATCATGGCCTATGTGCTGGCAGTGCTGCTGCTGCACACATCCGACGGTGCATTCACCCTGGGAAGCGCCCTGATGGCGGCCTTCATTCTGTGGCTTGGATTCGTTCTCACCACCCAGACCATCAACCATCGCTATTCGATGAAGCCGTGGTCGCTGACGGTGATCGACAGCGGCCACTGGCTCGGCGTAATGCTGATTCAGGCGCTCGTCATGGCGATGATGGGGCTGTAGCCGCCGGTTGCCGGCAGTGCCTGCCGCACACCCTACCAGGTGCGTTTCGGGCCGGTGTCGATGTGATAGAAGCCCTGCGGATAGCGTGAATAGCCGCCGACATTGCGATGGCTGCGGATGAACTCCAGCACGCCGCCGGGATCGCCCTTGACGGAAAAGTCGACCGCACGGCAGGTCAGATGGTAGGATTTGGGCTTGCCGCCCTTGCGCTTGTTTTCCAGCGGCCAGCGATGGGTCGAATGCACGCGCACCGGACCGAATTTTCGCGCAACCTGCCGCAGGACGACCTTCAGCTTCGGCGGCACGCACCAGCGCGTATCGTTCCAGGCAATCGGCGCAGGGCGGAAAATCGCGCAGCCGCTCAGCGAAACCGCGAGCAGCACAAGCACGGTCAGCCGGGAGAGGTTCCGGGAAACCCCTTTGACGGAAGAAATCCCCATGTCCGGTCCTTACGCAATACAAACAGGCCGGCGGGGTCGGGACCCTTTACCGCCGGTAAACAGGCCCGTTCAGTTTGCGGCATGCGCGTTAAGATTGGATTAAGACTTGCAAACCCCGAATCTGCGCAAATTCCGCGCCGGTTATTCTGCGCCGGTTATTCTGCGATTGTCTTATGGACGCGCCGGTTTGCAGGAAATAGGTTGCGCGCGAACCCAATCTGTCTTGCATTGAAGGCGAATTGGCCGTTTGAATAACGGCGAAACACTGAGAGGCCCGGTTCCGGGCGATGGTCGGGGAGAAACACATGTTTGAAGTCAAGAAGCACAAGGTCAAGGCAGCCTGGAAGAAGAACGCCCTGATCGACAACGATACCTATCTGAAATGGTACAAGCAGAGCGTCAAGGACCCCGAGAAGTTCTGGGCCAAGCACGGCAAGCGGATTGACTGGTTCAAGCCTTTCAAGAAGGTGAAGAACACCAGCTTCACCGGCAATGTGTCGATCAAGTGGTTCGAGGACGGCGTTAC
>JAMLIH010000091.1 GCA_023954255.1 Phyllobacteriaceae bacterium
TGGTTCAACTCACTTTGCACCATTCCTTCGTATTTCAGCAGAAGTCCGGTTTCGCCGAAGGTGGACATCAAGTTGCGGGAGAGCTCGTGGAATGGTTCGAACATGCCGTCCAATTCGTAATACTGATAGATATTCCCCAACATGCTTTCCTGGTCACCGGCAAACTCGAAAGCCTTGGCAAATGCACGCGCCGCCTTCGACTGATTGCCTCGCTTCAGGTGGATTTTGCCAGCAAGTTCCCACACGTCGGCATCAGAACTGTCGTATGAGAGAAATTTTTCAATCATTTCGAATGCGCGATCATATTCGAGAAGAGAGAAAGAGTTCAGCGCATGGTTGTAGTAGGCATTATAGTATTCATCAGAAATCTTGATCACCTCCTCGTAAATCAGATTGGACTCGGTGAGTTGCCCTTGGGCGGCGAGAGTCCTCGCCTTCAGAAAGAGCACTTCCGTCTGGCTTGATCCGGCAGTTTCGATCTTTTCAAGCCATTCCAGTGCTTCTCCGTAATTTTCCAAATGAAAAAGGCTCTGGCTAATCTGCAAAATCGTATCGGCATCATTTGGAGAAATTTTTATTGCTTGGCGGGCAATCTCCAATGCCTTAGCCCACTCCAGATTTCCTTGAAGATGTGCCACATAGTCGTACAGGAACCGGGGTCGCTGCGGGTCTAGGCGAAACGAAAATTCGAAATCGCGCCTGGCGGTGATCGGGTCACCCAGCTCTTCTTCCAGCAGTGCTTTCAAATGATGGGCGTCGGCATCATTAAAATTGGAATCAATGTATTGTTTGATCTGATGAAGGGCGATTTCATTATCGTCGGTTTTCCAATTCAGGACCGCCAGGTTGAAAAGAGCATCGATATTCGATGAATCCAGCTCAAGGCTTTCTCCGTAATGAGACTTTGCTCGGTTGATTTGCCCTTCTGCATCGAGCACCCTGCCTATCACGAATTGTGCGAGGGATTGCTTCCAGATGCTACTGTTCTGGGAGGCGATTATCTCGGAACATGCCGCCATGATATCAAGATGATCTTTTGCGACAGTATCAGCAGAATAGCTGCATTTGTCTGATGCTCTGATCGCATCTCCAGGCAGCGCAAAGGTGTTGCCGCAAAACACATACGTTACAAGCAGGACTATAAGTGTTTGAAGAGCTGATCTGGTAATGCGCATGATCGCGACCGCTTAGCTCAAATCGCCGTTTTATCCAATGTTCAATCGAGAAGCTTCTTTTAATGCAGCAAGATTTCCACGCCTACCTTCTGTGACAAAGTTCGGTTATGCAACGTCTCCGAAAGATAGTTGGCCTGGGCCGTGAGCAGCGTGCTTTGGATGTGAACGAGCTGACCTCGGCGGTGTTCGGCATCGGCTGGGGCATTTCCGGATCCGCCCCCTTGAGGGCGTCCCGGAACGACGGTGGCCGTAGCGGGGAGGAATTTTTTTCAAAACCCGTTGCCGCCGGGCGAGCGCGAGTCTATAACCCGCTCGCTCCGCGCGGCAGCTTGCCGGGCGGACGGCTTCGGAGTGTGGCGCAGTCTGGTAGCGCACCTCGTTCGGGACGAGGGGGTCGCAGGTTCGAATCCTGCCACTCCGACCAGCAAACCGGGCCAAACCCGTGCCGGGAACGGTCCTGCAAAGGCTCTTTTCAATCCTCTCTGATGCTGATCGCGCGGCCTGCGGTTGAGCAAAGCTGCGCTATTGCACAAAAAAATTCCGCATTGCGGCATATGGAAATCAGGGGCAGGCTGTAATAACAAGGCATTGAACCAGCCCTGCTCCCGCTTTCAGAAACCGGCTCGATGAAAGAAATCAAGAAAGTCCTGGTCGCCAATCGCGGCGAAATCGCCATTCGCATCCTGCGCGCCTGCAACGAGTTGGGCAAGAAAACGGTCTCCGTCTATGCCAGTGAGGACAGGCTCGGCCTGCATCGCTTCAAGTCGGATGAATCCTATCTGATCGGTGAGGGCCTCGGCCCCGTCCAGGCCTATCTTTCCATCGACGAGATCATCCGCGTCGCCAAGCAGTCGGGTGCCGATGCGATCCATCCGGGCTACGGGCTGCTGTCTGAGAACCCGGATTTCGTCGATGCCTGCGAGGCTGCCGGGATAACCTTCATCGGGCCGAAGGCGAAAACCATGCGCCAGCTCGGCGACAAGGCCTCGGCGCGGCGCATTGCCATCGAGGCCGGCGTGCCGGTCATTCCGGCCACCGAAGTGCTGCCAGACGACATGGACGAAGTGCGCCGGATGGCCGAGGAAGTCGGCTATCCCTTCATGCTGAAAGCTTCCTGGGGCGGCGGCGGACGCGGCATGCGGCCTATCCTGAAGCCGGAGGAACTTGAGCAGAAGGTGCTGGAAGGCCGCCGAGAGGCGGAAGCCGCCTTCGGCAACGGGGAAGGCTATCTGGAAAAACTGGTCGAGCGGGCGCGGCACGTGGAAGTGCAGGTGCTTGGCGACCGGCATGGCAGTCTCTATCACCTGTGGGAGCGCGACTGCTCGGTCCAGCGGCGCAACCAGAAAGTCGTCGAGCGCGCGCCTGCGCCATACCTGACACAGGAACAGCGCGAGGCGTTGTGCGAACTGGGGCTGAAGATATGCCGTCATGTCGGCTATGAATGCGCCGGCACGGTCGAGTTCCTGATGGACATGGACAGCGGTGCCTTCTACTTCATCGAGGTCAATCCGCGCATCCAGGTCGAGCATACCGTCACCGAGGAGGTGACCGGCATCGACATCGTGCGGGCGCAGATCCTCATCTGCGAAGGCAGGACGATTGCCGAGGCAACGGGCGCCGGGACCCAGAAGGACATCGTCCTCAACGGCCATGCGCTGCAATGCCGGGTGACGACGGAAGACCCGCAGAACAATTTCGTGCCGGACTATGGCCGCATCACCGCCTACCGCTCGGCAACCGGCATGGGCATCCGGCTCGATGGCGGCACGGCCTATTCCGGCGCGGTGATCACCCGCTACTACGATTCTCTGCTGGTGAAGGTCACCGCCTGGGCGCAGACGCCGGAAATGGCGATTGCCCGCATGGACCGCAGTTTGCGCGAGTTCCGCATTCGCGGCGTTTCAACCAACATCGCCTTTGTCGAGAACCTGCTCAAGCATCCGACCTTTCTCGACAATTCCTATACGACGAAGTTCATCGACACGACGCCTGAACTCTTCCAGTTCAGGAAACGGCGCGACCGGGCGACGAAGATTCTCACCTATATCGCCGATATCTCCGTCAACGGGCATCCCGAGACGAAGAGCAAGCCACTGCCCGCGATGAGGCATGAAGGCGGCCAGGAAAGTGCGCTGGAAGTGCCGCGTGCACCGAAATTGCGACAGGATGCTCCGCCGCACGGGGTGCGCAACCTGCTGGAGGAAAAGGGCGCGCAGGCGGTTGCCGACTGGATGCTGGCGCAAAAGCAGCTTCTGATGACCGACACGACCATGCGCGACGGGCACCAGTCGCTGCTGGCAACGCGCATGCGTTCCATCGACATGGTCAATGCGGCGCCTGCCTATGCCCACAACCTGCCGCAGCTTTTCTCCGTGGAATGCTGGGGCGGGGCGACTTTCGACGTTTCCTACCGTTTTCTGCAGGAATGCCCCTGGCAGCGGCTGCGCGATCTGCGCGAGCGCATGCCCAACCTGCTGACGCAGATGCTGCTGCGCGCCTCCAACGGCGTCGGCTACACCAACTATCCCGACAATGTGGTGGTCAAGTTCGTCGATCAGGCGGCCAGGACCGGGGTCGATGTCTTCCGCGTCTTCGATTCGCTCAACTGGGTCGAGAACATGCGTGTCGCCATCGACGCGGTGCTGGAGACCGGCAAGATCTGCGAGGCGGCGATCTGCTATACCGGCGACATTCTCGACCCGGCGCGTTCGAAATACGATCTCGACTACTATGTGAAGATGGCCCGCGAGTTGAAGGCTGCGGGGACCCACATTCTCGGCCTCAAGGACATGGCGGGGCTCCTGAAGCCGCCGGCTGCCTATGACCTGATCCGGGCACTGAAGGAGGAGACCGGCCTGCCGGTCCACTTCCACACCCATGACACCAGCGGCATTGCGGGTGCCACCATTCTGGCGGCAAGTGCAGCCGGCGTCGACTGTGTCGACGCGGCGATGGATGCGTTTTCCGGCGGTACGTCGCAGCCCTGTTTCGGCGCGATCGTCGAGGCGTTGCGCCATACCGAGCGCGATACCGGCATCGACATCGAGGCGGTGCGTGAAATGTCCGACTACTGGGAGCAGGTGCGCCAGCAATATGCGGCGTTCGAAAGCGGGCTCGCGGCACCCGCCTCGGAAGTCTATCTGCATGAAATGCCGGGCGGCCAGTTCACCAACCTCAAGGCGCAGGCAAAGAGCCTGGGTCTCGAAGAGCGCTGGCACGAGGTTGCAAAGGCCTATGCCGACGTCAACCGGATGTTCGGCGACATCGTCAAGGTGACGCCGTCCTCCAAGGTCGTGGGCGACATGGCGCTGATGATGGTGGCGCAGGGGATCAGCCGCGCCGAGGTGGAAGATCCGGAGAAGGAAATCTCCTTCCCCGACTCCGTCGTCGACATGATGAAGGGCAATCTCGGCCAGCCGCCGGGCGGTTGGCCAAAGGCGCTGCAGAAGAAAGTGCTGAAAGGCGAGAAGCCGATCACCACAAGGCCCGGCGCCGACATGAAGCCGACCGATCTCGAAAAGACGCGGGCCGACCTTTCCGGGGAGCTCGAGGGCTTCAGGATCGATGACGAGGACCTTTGCGGCTATCTGATGTATCCCAAGGTCTTCCTCGACTATATGGGCCGCCACCGTGTCTACGGGCCGGTGCGCACGCTGCCGACGCCGGTCTTCTTCTACGGAATGGTGCCGCAGGACCAGATCTCGGTGGAGATCGATCCCGGCAAGACGCTGGAAATCCGACTGCAGGCGATCGGCGACACCAATGAGGAAGGCGAGGTGAAGGTCTTCTTCGAACTGAACGGCCAGCCGCGCACCATCCGTGTGCCCAATCGTGCCGTTGCCTCGAAGGTCGCCAAGCAGCGCAAGGCCGAGGACGGCAATGCCGATCACGTGGGTTCACCCATGCCGGGCACGATTGCCAGCGTGGCGGTGAAGGCGGGAACGGCGGTCAATCCCGGCGACGTGCTGTTCACCATCGAGGCGATGAAGATGGAGACGGCGATCCATGCTGACCGCAAGGGGGTGGTTGCCGCCGTACACGTCCAGCCGGGCAGCGCGGTCGAAGCCAAGGACCTGCTGCTCGAATTCGAGGCGTAACGAGCTGAGGCAGCAAAGGTGGTTGTCCATTGGTATAATATATGATACCAATTTGGCGTGGAGATACGGGAATATCTTGACCGGGCGGGAAACAGTCCGTTTGGCGTCTGGTTCGAGAATCTGGACGCCGAGGCCGCTGCCAAGGTCACCACTGCGCTTATCCGCATAGAGAATGGCAATCTTTCCGATGTGAAATCCATCGGCGGCGGTGTTGTTGAATGCCGAATCCACTGGGGCGCCGGTTACCGTATCTATTTCGGCCGGGATGGTAATGAACTGATTATCCTGCTGGCCGGTGGCACCAAGCGCCGTCAGCAACGGGACATTGAAGATGCCCGCATGCGATGGGCAAATTACAAGCAGAGAAAGAAGGAAACCGGATAATGCCGCTCACACGCAGCTTCAGGGAGACGGTTCAGATGCGCGCGCAAAAGGATGCGGCATTTCGCGCGGCTCTCCTGACGGAGGCCGTTGAGGCCCTGCTTGAGGGAGACGTCGAGAGCGGCAAGGCTGTCTTGCGCGACTACATCAATGCCACGATAGGCTTCGAAGCGCTTGCTGACGATCTTGGAAAGCAATCCAAGAACCTGATGCGGATGTTCGGTCCAAAGGGAAATCCGACTGCGGCAAACCTGTTTTCGGTTATCAGCCATCTGCAGAAACAAACGGGCGTGCATCTTGCCGTGCAGGCAGCTGCTGAATAATACGCACTGCGCAACGGGCTTTCAAACCCGCACGGATGACGGATGGCGGGTGGCGAGCAGGATGCTGGTTTCGCTTGCCGCAATTCCCTCGATCTCGCGCATGCGGGTCAGTGCTGCGTCGATCTCCTCCAGGGTTTCGGTCCTCAGTTCGGCTACCAGGTCCCATTTGCCATTGGTGGCGTGGATCAGTTGTACGGCGCTCAGGCGGTAGAGCCGGGCGGTGACGAGATCGGCCCGGTGGCCCTCGATGGCGATCATGGTGAGCGCCCGGATGCCGCGGGGGATGGCGTCTTCGCGAAGGGTCACCGTATAGCCGAGAACGCGGCCTTCCTTCTCCAGCCTGGTCATGTGATGGCGCACCGTGGTGCGCGAAACGCCGAGCGTGGCGGCCAGATTGGCCACCGCCTCGCGGCCATTGCGGCGCAGCAGCGCGATCAGGCGATCATCGAGATTATCCATTTAGGCCAAATTCCTATGTAATATGGAAAGCTATCTTTCCAGTTTGAGCACTTTTTCGTCTATCAGCTTCCGCTTTTGACGGCAATAAAGGACTCAACGGCCTGAAAGCAGGCAGGCATGGTCTTTGGGCGCCGGGGAGGAAACATGGCAGCCGGAATGGCAAGAGCGGAAATGGCGCGCGAGGGAAGGCAGCCGAAGCTGCCGCGTGACTGCGTCTTCATCGGCGTGCCGGTGCAGGCAGGCGCCAGCCAGGCAGGCTGCGTGATGGGGCCGGATGCCCTGCGCACTGCCGGTATCTGCAATGCCGTGGCAGGGCTCGACTATCGCGTCTCCGATCATGGCAATCTTGGCGGCAGGCCGGTCGATCTTCCGCCGCATGAAAACGGCAAGCTCCACGATCTTGCGGAAGTCGCCGGCTGGATCGGTTCGCTGACCGAGGCGGCAGCAACCGCAGCGAAGGACGCCATCCCCGTCTTCATGGGGGGCGACCATTCCCTTTCGGCGGGTTCGATTGCCGGCGTCGCCAGGGCGGCGAAGGCTGCGAGCAGGCCGCTGTTCGTGCTGTGGCTTGATGCCCATCCCGATTTTCACACGCTGGAGACGACCGAAAGCGGCAATCTGCACGGCACGCCGCTGGCCTACCTCACCGGCGAAGCGGGCTTCGAGGGATACTATCCGCCGCTCGACGTGGCGGTAGACCCTGAAAATGTCTGCCTGATCGGTTTGCGCTCGGTCGACCGCGACGAGGGCGAAAAATTGCTCGAGCGCCGCTTCGAACTCTACGACATGCGGGCGGTGGACGAATTCGGCATCGTCACGCTCGTGCGCCGCTTCATCGACCGGGTGACGGCAGCCGGCGGCTGGCTGCATGTCAGTCTCGATGTCGATTTTCTCGACCCGGCGGTGGCGCCTGCCGTGGGTACCACCGTTCCCGGCGGAGCGACGGTGCGCGAAGCACACCTGATCATGGAGATGCTTTACGAGAGCGGTTCGGTGCGCTCGCTCGATCTGGTCGAACTCAACCCGTTTCTCGACGAGCGCGGGCGGACGGCGAAGCTGCTCGTCGACCTGACCTGCAGCCTGTTCGGCAAGCGCATTCTCGACCGGCAAACCCGCAGTTACTGACCGGAAGCCACTGAATTGGCCGGCAATTACCGAGGTGGAAGATGAACATGATGAAGCCCAAGCTCAACCAGGTTCCGTTCGTCAGCGTTGAAAACATGATGCGGCTGGCGCTCGAAGTGGGCGTCGAGCAGTGCATGGTGGAACTGGCCGCCCATATCGAGGAGGACTTTCGCCGCTGGCCGCTGTTCGACAAGCGGCCGCGCGTTGCCTCCCACTCGACAGACGGGGTGATCGAACTGATGCCGACCTCAGACGGCATCGACTACGGATTCAAATACGTCAACGGCCATCCCAAGAACATGAAGGACGGGCTTCAGACCGTCACCGCCTTTGGTCTGCTGGCCTCCGTCGATACCGGCTATCCGGTGCTGCTGACCGAGATGACCATTCTGACGGCGCTCAGAACGGCGGCAACGTCGGCCATGGCGACGAAGTATCTGGCGCGGGAAAACCCGAAAACCCTGTGCCTGATCGGCAATGGCGCGCAGGCCGAGTTTCAGGCGCTGGCGCTCAAGGCGGTCAACGGCATCGAGAAAGTGAAGCTCTACGACATCGACCGCGCGGCCTCGGAGAAGTGCCTGCGCAACCTGGCAGACAGCGGGCTGGAACTCGTCATCTGTTCGAGTGCGCAGGAGGCCATCGAGGCCGCCGATGTGGTGACCACCTGCACGGCGGACAAGAACTACGCCACCATCCTGACCGACAACATGATCGGCGCGGGGCTGCACATCAATGCGATTGGCGGCGATTGTCCCGGCAAGACCGAACTGCATCGCGACGTGCTGCTGCGCTCGGAAATCTTCGTCGAATACCCGCCGCAGACGCGCATCGAGGGCGAAATCCAGCAACTGGATGCAGACTATCCGGTGCGCGAATTGTGGCAGGTGATCACGGGAGAGGAACCAGGCCGGATGTCTGCCGGCGAGGTTACCCTGTTCGACGGCGTCGGTTTCGCCATCGAGGACTTCTCGGCCCTGCGCTGGCTGCGCACGAAGGTTGGCGAGAAGCCCGCCTTCTCCCAGGCGCTCGACATGATCGCCGATCCCGACGATCCACGCGACCTGTTCGGCATGGTGCAGCGCGAGGCGGGCCGCATGGCGATACAAGGGGTAATGGAAGGGGCGATGCGAGGGACGATGGCGGGAATTTGATGCGCGGGGAAACGGCATCTCATGGGCCCGGCAAAGCCATTAAACGTTTTAGGCTTGCAAAAAGTTTCCTTTGTGGTTCGATAACAACGCAAGATGAACGGAGTCAGTAGGTTTGAGCGTTTCATCGCAGAAAGCCGGGAACGGAACGGCAGGCGATATCCCCGCGGTGGAGGTTGTCGACATCCACAAACGCTTTGGCGACCTTGAGGTCCTGAAAGGGATTTCGATGGATGCCCACAAGGGCGACGTAATCTCCATCATCGGCGCTTCGGGCTCCGGCAAGAGTACATTCCTGCGCTGCATCAACCTTCTGGAACTGCCGACCAAGGGCAGCATTTCGGTCTCCGGCGAGGCGATCAAGTTCAAGAACGGCCCGGACGGAAACCTGCATCCCGCCGAGCCCAGACAGGTGCAGCGGCTCAGAACCAAGCTCGGCATGGTTTTCCAGAGTTTCAATCTGTGGCAGCACATGAACGTGTTGCAGAACGTCATCGAAGCACCCGTGCACGTGCTCGGTCGCTCGAAGGCGGAAGCCACCGAACAGGCCGAGGACATTCTTCAGAAGGTCGGCCTGTGGGACAAGAAGGATCAGTATCCGGGGTTTCTCTCCGGCGGTCAGCAGCAGCGCGCGGCAATCGCACGGGCGCTGGCGATCAATCCTGAAGTCATGCTGTTTGACGAACCCACCTCGGCTCTTGATCCCGAACTGGTGGGCGAGGTGCTGCGGGTCATTCGCGGGCTGGCCGAGGAAGGCCGCACGATGATCCTCGTCACCCATGAAATGAAATTCGCGCGGGACGTTTCCTCCGAGGTCATCTATCTCCATCAGGGCGTGGTGGAGGAAAAAGGCCCGCCGAAGAAGGTTTTCTACGAGCCTGACAGCGAACGCTGCAAGGCTTTTGTCAGTTCGATCCATTAACGGTCGAACGTTCATCCGGGGCGAACCCAATTCAACTGTGACCCCAATCAAACTGTAACCAGGGAGAAATTGAATGAAGAAGACGATGAAAGTTGTGGTGGCTGCCGCTTTCGCAGCAGGCCTTGCAGCTACCCAGGCTTCGGCAGAGATCAAGCTCGGTCTCGATACCGCGCCGTATCCGCCGTTTGCCGATCAGGATGCCAGCGGCAACCGCACGGGTTTCGAGATCGAACTCGGCAATGCGGTTTGTGCTGCGATGGGTGAGACCTGCGTTTGGACGCCGATTGCATGGGACGGCATCATTCCGGCGCTGACCTCCGGCAAGATCGACGCCATCTTCGCCTCCATGTCGATCACCGAAGAGCGCATGAAGACCATCGACTTCTCGGACAAGTATTACAATACGCCGGCTGCTCTGGTCGGCCCGAAAGACATGGAAATGGACGGCTCGGCTGAAGGGATGAGCGGCAAGATCGTGGGCGCACAGGTTTCCACCATTCATGCCAACTATGCCGAGAAGTACTACAAGCCGGCCGGTGCCGATATCAAGGTGAATTATCAGGCCTTTGACGAGCACAACAACGACCTGGTGGCCGGCCGCCTCGATGCGGTGATCGGCGACTCGCTCGCCTTCTCCGACTTCCTGGCTTCCGATCCCGGCCAGTGCTGCGAGATCAAGGCCTATCTGAAAGACGAGGCCATCTTCGGCGCGGGTGTTGGCGTCGGCCTGCGCAAGGGTGACGATGATCTGAAGGCGAAGTTCAATGAGGCAATCGCCAAGGTTCGCGCCGATGGCACCTATGATGCCATCGCCAAGAAGTACTTCGACTTCGACATCTACGGCGAATAATCAGAAAACAATGAGAAGCCGGGTGTGATGCCCGGCTTCTTCGCTTTTGGGGGCAATTCAAGAGCATTCGGGGAAAGCTTGCAATGTGGGACAATCTGCAATTGCTGGCGCTGATGCCGCCAGGCTGGGGCGGCGCGCTGCTCAAGGGCCTGATGTTCACGCTTATCGTTGCATCGGGTGCATATGCGCTCGGCCTCGCTATCGGATTTGCGGCCGCCGTGGGCAAAATTTATGGCGGTACCATCCTTAAGACCGCATTAGAGGCATACACGACTCTTATTCGCGCCGTGCCAGAACTCGTATTGATATTGTTGCTGTATTTTGCCGGCGAAGCCGCCATCAATCTTGCGCTGATAGCCGTGGGGCTGCCAGCAATCAATATCAATCCTATTCTGGCCGGGATACTGGTGCTGGGATTTGTTCAGGGGGCCTATACGACCGAAGTTATTCGCGCCGCCATGCTTGCCGTGCCGAAGGGCCAAGTGGAAGCCGCCTATGCTTATGGCATGTCGAGAATGAAGATGCTTCGGCGCATCATGATCCCGTCGATGATCCCCTTTGCCATTCCGGGGCTCGCCAATCTCTGGCTGATCGTCACCAAGGATACGGCGCTCTTGGCAGTAATCGGGTCGGTCGAACTGGCGACTGTCACACGCCAGGCTGCCGGTAGTACGCGTAGCTATCTTCTGTTCTATTCGGCTGCGGCGGTTATCTACCTCTGTGTGACACTCGTTTCGACTTGGATATTCAGACAACTCGAGCGCCGTTACAGACCCGAGTCAGGAGATGCGGTGAAGCTGAACGAACTGGCGATCGGGAGGCGTTGATGGTCTGGGACTGGTTTCCAACGTATTTTGATCAGCTTGTCGCTGGCCTGCTGCTGACACTTGAACTCCTAGTCATTTCGATCTTCTTTGGAATGTTACTTGCCATACCCATCGGTTTGGTCCAGGTGACAGGGCCGAAATGGCTGGCTCGCATTGCGCTCGGTTTCTGTACCGTTATTCGAGGCACACCGCTGCTGATTCAGCTTTGGCTGATCTACTACGGCATCGGTTCGGGTATATTTCCGGATATTCCAGGCCTGAAACAAAGCGTTTTTTGGCCCTATCTGCGTGACGCCTATACCTATGCGATAACAGCCTTCGTTTTTTCAGTTGCGGGTTACAGCGGTGAAGTGATGCGCGGCGCGTTTGCCGGCGTGCCGAAGGGTGAACTGGAAGCTGCCCGCGCCATGGGTATGAGC
>JAMLIH010000092.1 GCA_023954255.1 Phyllobacteriaceae bacterium
TGCCGCCGTAGCGCGTGCCGATGAAGTCCGGCACCGTGTAGCAGCCGAATTTGCGCAGATACGGAGCCATCAGCGAGTTGACGAGCACGTAACCGCCCGTCCAGCCGACGATGAAGCCGAGATACGGATAACCGCCGAAATAAACGCCGCCGGCGAGTGCCACGAAGGACGCACCGGACATCCAGTCCGCGCCCGTGGCCATGCCGTTGTAGATGGCAGGAACTTCACGTCCCGCCACATAATAGGCGTCGACTTCAGCAGTACGCGAAAGCCAGCCGATCAGTGCATAGATGCCGATGGTGAAGAGCAGGAACCCGATCCCGATTGTTTCGGGGCTGGCGCCCATTCTTTCAAGCAGTGCCATCAGCGCGAAGAATACGAGAAAACCGATGGTGTAGAGACCATAGACCTTCCCAAGGTTTTTGGTGAAACCGCCTTCCATAACGATTCCTCCCTTATTCGCTTACGCCATGTTCGTCATCGATGGCATCCTGGCGCCAGTTCTGGAACCAGATCATCAAGACGAAGGCGATGAGTGAACCCTGCACGCAAAACCAGTATCCCAGCGGGAAGCCGAGGAATGACATGGAATTGAGTGAGGCGGCGTTGAACGGAATGATAATGCCGAAAAGAACCCACAGAGCCAGAATCACAATGGTCAGGTTCCGGGTCTTTCGCCAGTGCTCCGCACGGTTTTGAGCAGAATTGTCAGCCAAATCTACCTCCCCAGTTTGGACCCGAACCGTATGGCTGTTGCCATTGCCGGGTCCGGTTGATATTCCCTCTGCCATCAGCTCGGCTTCTCTGCCTCACCGGAGAAAAGAGGGCATGCGACAGCGCAATCCTCCTCGATTGCACAATCTGTTCCGAAAAATGCACAATAAACCGATGATTAACAAATGGTTTATCATCTTATCCCGTGCCACCTTGGTATAATGCCGCAAATCTGGATTTGATGCGCCGTGGAGAAAATTCTCGAATTCTTTGAAATGGTTAGAGTGCGTTTGTCGCCCTGGAAACGGCTTGAGCCGGTAGACAGTTCGAAGACGTTCGGCGAGTTTCTGGCGACCAGGGCCGCTTTTATCGCCCAGAAGACGCTTTACGGGTACGTAAAGACAAGAATGGGCATGAAATACCCTCAAATGTTCGAGGACGACATCTTCATTGAGTCGCTCAACATCAGCAAATGGCAGGTTTATGCCGCCTGTCTGTCCGATCTCGCCATCTTCATGGCAGCACAGGTCTATGCCCGCAACCGCAACCCGGAAGAAGCATCCGCCATCGCCGACAAGCACTACACCGATTGCATTTCGGACCGTTTCGGGGACTCCGAATTCACCGGCGACAGCCAGGCGCTTATCGAGACTTTCAGGAACCGGCTCGTTCTGGTCGACTGGAACAATGCCGCAGACACCGAGGGCGCATTCAAGGAAAGCCCGAAGGCGCTGGTGCGCTGGGCACCCATCGACGATTCGTTGAAGAAATACGACCGCGAGATCGTTGAAAACTCCATTCGCTTCCAGTGGCAGCGCGTGCGAAGCGATTTCCGAAAGGCCTTCGACGCCGATGCCTTTCTGGCCGACTGGCATCGTCTGGCCGCTTGAGGCCCGCAGCTATCTCAGCCGCACGGGCTCCCGGCTCCTGCCCGCCTGCGCCAGTTCCGACTCGTAGGCTGCCCATTCCGCTTGCTTGTTGCGTCCCAGTTCGAGCAGAAACGGCCAGGTAAAAATTCCGGTATTGTGGAGGTCATCGAACTCGATCCGGATGGCATAGTTGCCAATCGGATGGAGCTTTATGATCCCGACATCGCGCTTGCCGTGAACGAGTACCCGCTGCTCCGGCGAATGGCCCTGCACCTCGGCAGACGGCGAACGCACCCGAAGCAGCTCGGCTTCAAGTTCATGGGTTTCGGCTTGCTCACCCTCCCCTTTAAACTGCACCGTCAGGGTTCTGCGGTCCTTCGAGACCGTGATCTTGCTGGGTTTCATCGCCGGTCGCCCGGTGTGGAAAGAACATTCATGTCGCACTCAGTCATGGCGTTTTTCGCCTGCAAACCATAAACATTGCCCGGCAAGCTAACCAGCGGCAATACGGGAAATACCATTCCATGACCATCAAAGCAGTCACCATCGGCGCCGGGCAAGCTGCGGTCGCGTTCGCCGCCAAATTGCGCGAATTGGATGCCGAAGCCGAAATCCTGATGATCGGCGGGGAAGAAAGCCTTCCCTATCAGCGCCCGCCGCTTTCGAAGAAATACATGACCGGCGAGATGGAGGCGGAACGCCTGCTGCTGCGGCCGGCCGAATGGTATGCCGACAACCGCATAGAATGCCGCACAAGCACACAGGTAACGCGGATCGACCCGGCAACAAAAAAGGTGCATGCCGGCGGCGAAGCCATCTCCTTCGACAAGCTTCTGATCGCAACCGGGGCAGCACCGCGTGCCCTGCCTGCCGCCATCGGCGGTGAACTGGACAACGTCTTCACCCTGCGCAGCCTGGCGGATGCCGACCGCATCGCATCGCTGATGCAGGAGGGCGCGAAGGCACTGGTTATCGGCGGAGGTTATATCGGCCTCGAGGCGGCGGCCGTCTTTGCCACCCGCGGCCTCAAGGTACGCGCCATCGAAATGGCAGACCGAATCCTCAAGCGGGTCGCCTCCGCCGAAACTGCCGGTTTCGTCAGATCTGTCCACGAGGCACACGGTGTCGACGTGCTAGAAAACACCGCCATCGAACGGCTGGAAGGCAATGGCGGCGCCGTCAGCCGTGCCGTGCTCGGCGATGGCAGTTCCATCGATGCCGACCTCGTGGTCGTCGGCATCGGCGTCACGCCGAACGACATACTCGCCCGGGAAGCCGGTCTTGTCTGCGGCAACGGCATCGAGGTCGATGAATTCACCCGGACCTCCCATCCCGACATTCATGCTGCGGGCGATGTCGCCTGCTTCGAATTCCACGGCAGCCGCACACGCCTTGAATCCGTGCAGAACGCCATCGAGCAGGCCGAGCACGCCGCGAAAGTCATCGCCGGCAGCAGCGAGCCTTATGTCCCGGTACCGTGGTTCTGGTCGGACCAGTACGACATGAAGCTGCAGATTGCCGGCCTCAATGCCGGTTTCGACAACACCGTCGTGCGCCCCGGCAGCCATGAGGGCGGGCAATCGGTGTGGTATTTTGCCGGCGAAACCTTCCTTGCCGTCGACGCGATCAACGATCCGCGGGCCTACATGTTCGGCAAGAAAATCCTCGAAATGGGCAGAACGGTAACACCTCGGCAGGCGGCGGATGCAGATTTCGATCTCAAGGCACTCATCAAGCCCTGAACAGGATCAGGCTCTGAGCACGCTTTCGAAATCCTCGCGCCCCAGTGCTTCGAACACGCTGCGCAGGATGCCGTTGCGATCAAGCCCGGCACGCGCATACATCGCCTCGGGCGATGCCTGATCGGTAAACTCGTCCGGCAGGAACAGCGGCCGCACCTTGAGGCCGTTTTCCATCAGGCCGGCCCTGGCAAGATGGCTGAGCACCTGAGCGGCAAACCCGCCGGAGGAACCTTCCTCGACGGTGATCAGAACCTCATGGTTGCGCGCCAGTTGCCCGATCATCGCCTCATCCAGCGGCTTGGCGAAACGGGCGTCGGCAACCGTTGTCGACAGACCGGCCTGTCCAAGCTGTTCGGCCGCCGCAAGGCACTCCTGCAGCCGTGTGCCGAAGGAAAGCAACGCCACTTTCGAGCCTTCACGCATAATGCGGCCCTTGCCGATCTCGAGAATCTCGCCGCGTTCGGGCAGGTCGACTCCGACGCCGTTGCCACGCGGATACCGGAACGAGATCGGACCGGCATCATGCGCCGCGGCCGTCCGCACCATGTGCTTCAATTCCGCCTCGTCGCTCGCCGCCATGACGACGAAGCCCGGCAGGGTCGCCAGAAAGGCCGTATCGAAGGCGCCGCAATGGGTTGCCCCATCCGCGCCGACAAAACCGGCACGGTCGATGGGAAAGCGCACCGGCAGTTTCTGGATCGCCACGTCATGCACCACCTGGTCATAGGCGCGCTGCAGGAAGGTCGAATAGATGGCGCAGAACGGCTTGTAGCCTTCGCTTGCAAGCCCCGCGGCAAAGGTGACGGCATGCTGTTCGGCAATGCCGACATCGAAGGTGCGCTCGGGAAACGACTTCTCGAAAATGTCGATACCCGTACCGTTGGGCATGGCCGCCGTAATGCCGACGATCCTGTCGTCATGCTCGGCTTCCTGGGTCAGCGCCTGGCCGAACACCTTCGTATAGCTGGGCGCATTGGCCGGCGGCTTGGCCTGCGCGCCGGTAATGACGTCGAACTTGGAAACGCCGTGATACTTGTCGGCTGCCTCCTCTGCAGGGGGATAGCCCTTGCCCTTGCGGGTCACCACATGGATCAGCACCGGACCCTTGGCGTTTTCCTTCACGTTTCGCAGGATCGGCAGCAGCGTCGGCAGGTCGTGCCCGTCGATCGGTCCGATGTGGTAGAAACCCAGTTCCTCGAACAGCGTGCCGCCGGTGACATAACCGCGGGCATGTTCCACCGCCCGGGTGATTGCCCGGTCGACGGTCTTGCCGAGATAGGCGGTCAGCTTCTTGCCCAGTTCCCGCATGCCCATATAGGTGCGGCCCGAGGCAAGCCGCGCCAGATAGGCACTCATCGCTCCGGTGGGCGGTGCAATCGACATGTCGTTGTCGTTGAGAATGACGATCAGCCGCGCATCCATGGCGCCGGCATTGTTCATCGCCTCGAACGCCATGCCGGCTGACATCGCTCCGTCGCCGATCACCGCAATGACGTTGTTGGAGCCGCCCTTCAATTCGCGCGCCACTGCCATGCCGAGGCCGGCGGAAATCGAGGTGGAGGAATGGGCGGCACCGAACGGGTCGTACTCACTCTCTTCGCGTTTGGTGAAACCGGAAAGCCCGCCCTCCTGGCGTAGTGTCCGGATGCGATCACGCCGCCCGGTGATGATCTTGTGCGGGTAGCACTGGTGACCCACATCCCAGATCAGCCGGTCGTCCGGTGTGTTGAAGATGTAATGGATCGCCACGGTCAGCTCGACCACGCCAAGCCCCGCACCCAGATGCCCGCCGGTCACCGACACGGCATCGATCATTTCCGCCCGCAACTCGTCGGCCAGTTGCGGCAGTTCGTCCTCGCTCAACGTGCGTAAATCCGCCGGATAGCGAACCTTGTCCAACAAGGGAGTGCTGGGTCGATTACTCAAATGCCACCTGCCCGAAATGCAATTGGCTCAAACGGAACCTGGCTGGGCGCTGCCGGGCCGGTTATTGCTGTCATTGAGGGGTTCTTTAGACCTTTCGCGGCGAAAGTACAAACAAACGTGGCCTTTCTTTGGATCGTTTCACCGTCAGGTGCAAACGACAGCCCTCACCAGGCAACCGGGTTCATTTACGCATTTCGATTTTTCCGGTTCCGTCAAAATCGAAATTACTCAAAAAGACCAGCTTTCCTTGTGGAGAAAGGTGCCTCTAAAGGCCTGCCACCAGCGCATCCTGCTTCGTGCGCAGGCGTGCGATCGCCGTATCCTCGCGGATCGCGATGTTGCGGCGCGTCAGCAATTCGCCCCGTGCGATCGGCTGGGTGACCGTCGCCCGTTCCAGCACCCCGCAGGGCCATGCCTCCGCCGCCTGTGCTTCGGCCACGGTCATGGTCCAGGACCGGTAGCAGTACTGGCCGACCGCATCGATCGTCTCGCCGGGTTTCAAATCCCGCTTGGCGACGGCGCAAACCTCGGCAACGGGCTTCGGCAGCGGCACCATGTCGCGGCGGCCATGCAGTATGACCCGCGCCGCCGTCAGCGGCACTTCCAGCGAGGTCAGATGGTAGGGCCGGTGAAAGGCATAATACGGGCCTTCGCCCATTTTCAGATCGGCAAACCGCTCGTGAATGCGCGGATGCTCCGCCTTGACGATGACGAAAATGCCCGGCGAAACACCCTTGCCGATGGAATAGTCGACGCAGCCGGTTTTCGACAGCACACCGCCATCGGCCTCAGGGATCAGCGTGGTGGCCAGCTCTGCTACCGTGGCGCGCGGTCCGTGCATGCCGGGAATATCCGGCACCAGGCCCGTCGCGTTGGCAATCGCTGCCATCTCGACCATGGTTTTCGAGCCGTCGACGAATTCGACCAGCATGCGGACATTCATGTTCCGCCGGTCTGCCTCCTCCTGATAGTCGTCCGGCACCGCCTCGAAGTTGAGCGGATTGTTCTTGCCCTTTCCGGCGCACACCACCTCGTGGCCCATGGCGGTGACGAATTCGATGATCTCCATCGTCGAGGAAGGTTCATCACCCGCCCCAAGTGTGTAGATGACGCCGGCCTTGTCGGCCTCGTGCTTGAGCAGCGGGCCGATGCAGACATCGCACTCGACGTTCATCATGATGAGATGCTTGCCTGCCCTGATCGTGCGCATGCCGATGTCGGCGCCGGCCTCCGGCACCCCCGTCGCGTCGATCACCACATCGACCAGACCGTGCGACAGGGCGAGGTCTAGATCGGTGGTAACCGCAATCCGCCCGCTTTCCATCAGGGCGGAGGCGGCATCGTGGCTCTCGGCATGGCCGATGCGCCCATCGTCGCCATAGGCGATGCGCGCAGCCTCTGCCGCGCGTCCCGCCGTACGTTCGAACACCGTGCCGATCTCGATGCCGTCCATCTGTGCGATGCCGGTGAAGATATCCGTTCCCATCTCACCCAGGCCCACCAGCCCGATGCGGATCGGCTTGCCCTGCCGCTCAAGCTCGGCAAGTTCATGGGCAAGGCCCGTCAGGTGAACATTGGATGGCATTCGGGAACTGTTTGCTGGGGGTCAGAGGGTGACGGGACCACCGGCCTCGTCGACACGGCGCTGGTTATAGATGGTTTCGAGAAATTGAAACAGTTCGATCTTCAGTTCCAGTGGATAGCCTTCGCCATTGCGCGCGACGAAACCGGAAAACGAGAATTGCGGATCGTCGATCAGGTTGAGTGCATCAACCGACAGGCGTGGCAGCATGATCTCGCGATTCTTGCGGATCGCCTCGTAACGCCGCGCGCCCTCGGGAATGGCAAGAATGTTGCCGATCGCCTCGTTGCGCACCGGCACGAAGGAAGCGCTTCCGGCAAGCCGGCTGATCTCGGCCGCAGCGTTGACAGAGGTCAGCGTGCGGTCGAGCATGAAATAGACGGAAACCGCAATCCCCGCCGCAGCCGCGCCTTCATCGAAGGCGATATCGCTGTAGACCTTGAAAAAGGGCTTCAGCAGATTGGCCTGCAGGTCGACCACATAGTCATGATCGGGCTCGTCGACCATCGTATCGAAGACCAGCACCCGGTCACCGGTCCGGGTGAAATCGACGATCCGGCTGCTGGCGGGGAAATAGCCAGCCAGCCCGCCATCGGGAAAATCGGTATCGAAAATCCGCAGTCTTTCCTCGCCGGCCAGCGACAGGGCATCGGCAAGAATACGCGCCAGCAAGGTCTTGCCGTTGCGCGGCTCATCGGAACAGACAATGGCGAGCGACCTTGGGATAGCATCCCTCCAAAGATGGAACCCGGGTCAGTCGCGGCAGACCGGTCCCCCGACCCGCAGGGGCCGGGCTCGTCTCGCAACCCAGGCTTATTCGTCTTCGCCTGCTGAAGCGTCCTCTTCGACCGAAGCCTGCGGCGCCATCAGCGCCTTGATCACGTCGAGTTTTTCGAACTCGGCGTTCAGATCGCTGATCCATTTGCGGACATAGCCGCGCAGCACGAAGGAGTAATTGGCATCGCGACCGTTCGGCTTGCGGTTGCTGATGAAGTCGGTGAATGTCACACCGGCCAGATCGACCTGCTCGTATGCCATTTCGTTGAGCTTCGGAATCTCGATCTCGCGGGCATTTGAAAGGCCGGCGAAATACTTCTTGAAGGTCTTTTCATCCCACTCGAAGAAGTTCGTTTCATTGATGAAATTGCGTGCAACGATATAGGAGATGCCCTTGGTGTACTGGGCGATCTCGCCCATCTCGTCGAGCGAGGCAATCGACGGGCCCACGACATGAAACAGCGCCATGTCGAAATCGCCGCTGCGCGCGGCCTCCAGCACGCCGATGTTCTCGAAGGTTTCAAGCGCACGCGACATGCTGCCGGCCTTCAGGTCGACCACGGAGACCTTCACCGCAGCTTCCTGCATGGTGTCGAGCACCTTCATCTGGTCGCGGACTTCCTCAAGATCGATGATCTCGGTGATGTTGGGGTAGAAACGGTGCAGTGTGCCGCGCGGGTTTTCCGTGTCGAAGGCCCGGGCAAGCACATTCTTGCGTGCCAGAAAGTCCAGCAGCGCGCGCGACGTGGTCGTCTTGCCGACGCCGCCCTTGTCCGCTCCAACGAGAATAAGCAATGGTTTCATGTTTCTACCTCACACCGTTACGGCCAGCATGTTTCCGCAATGCCTATTTCGGCAATTTCCGCTTGCATGTCTATCCAAAGGCACGCTGACTGGCAACAATCGCCGGACATGGTTACCGTGGGTCAAGTCAGATATCCGTGCCTTTCCAGATAATCGAGGATGAGATCAGCCGCTTCTTCGGCGGTCTTCTCCACGGTATTGACGGCAATTTCCGCGTTTTGCGGCGGCTCATAAGGTGAATCGATCCCGGTAAAGTTCTTGATCTCGCCCGCCCTCGCCTTCTTGTAGAGACCCTTGACGTCGCGCTCTTCGGCGATTTCCAGCGGCGTGTCGACGAAGACCTCCACGAACTCGCCTTCGGGCATGGCCATGCGGGCCATCTGGCGTTCCGAGCGGAACGGCGAGATGAAGGACACGAGCGTGATCAGCCCGGCATCGGCCATCAGCTTGGAAACCTCCGTCACCCGGCGGATGTTCTCCACCCGGTCGGCATCGGTAAAGCCCAGATCCTTGTTGAGCCCGTGACGGACGTTGTCGCCATCGAGCAGATAGGTGTGCTTGCCCATCGCGGCGAGCTTCTTTTCGACCACATTGGCGATGGTCGATTTGCCCGAACCCGAAAGGCCGGTAAACCAGAGCACGGCTGGTTTCTGGGTTTTCATTTCCGCCCGCGCGGTCTTAGAGACGTCCGTCGCCTGCCAGTGAATGTTGGAGGCCCGCCGCAACGCGAAACGCAGCAGCCCCATGCCCACCGTTGCATTGGTCAACCGGTCGATGAGGATGAAACTGCCGGTATCCCGGTTTTCCTCATACGGGTCGAAGACCAGCTTCTTGTCGATGGCGATGTTGCACTCGCCGATTTCGTTGAGCTCCAGCTTGGTCGCCGGCTGCCGTTCGATCGTGTTGACATTGATCTTGTATTTGGGCGCGGTAATCGTCGCCCTGGCTGTCTGCGCACCGCTCTTGATCGCATAGGTACGGCCCGGCAGCATCGGGTCCTCCGACATCCACAGGATTGTCGCCTCGAACTGGTTTGCCGCCTCTGCGGGATTTTGCGCCTCGCAGATCACGTCGCCGCGGGAAATGTCGATCTCGTCCGACAGGCACAATGTTACCGACTGGCCGGCGATCGCTTCCTCGAGTTCGCCGTCATGGGTGACGATGGACTTTACCGTGCTTTCGATAGCCGACGGCAGCGCCCTGATCCTGTCGCCGGTGCGGATCGAACCGGAGGAAATCTGGCCGCTGAACCCACTGAAATCGAGATTGGGCCGGTTGACCCACTGCACCGGCATGCGGAACAGGTTTTTCGATTTCAACCGCCTGCACGGAAACCATTTCGAGATGCGGCAGCAGGGCCGGGCCGTCATACCAACCCATGTTGGCGCTGACTTCCACGACATTGTCGCCGTTAAGCGCCGACATCGGGATCGCGACAACGTCGAACGGCACCGCCTCGCCGCCGCCAAGTTGCAGCGCGAACCCGTTATACTCGTCGACAATACTGTCGAACACGTCCTTGTCATAACCCACCATGTCCATCTTGTTGACGGCCAGCACCACGTTGCGGATGCCGAGCAGCGACACGATATAGGAATGCCGCCGGGTCTGTGTCAGCACGCCCTTGCGGGCATCGATCAGGATGACCGCAAGATCGGCGGTGGAGGCACCTGTCGCCATGTTCCGCGTGTACTGCTCATGGCCCGGCGTGTCGGCGACGATGAACTTGCGCTTGTCGGTGGAGAAATAGCGGTAGGCAACATCGATGGTGATGCCCTGTTCGCGCTCGGAAGCCAGGCCATCGACCAGCAGGGCGAAATCGATTGCCTCGCCCTGGGTACCCATTTTTTTCGAGTCGATTTCGAGCGCCGCAAGCTGATCCTCGAAGATCATCTTCGATTCATACAACATGCGCCCGATCAGGGTCGACTTGCCGTCATCGACACTGCCGCAGGTGATGAAGCGCAGCAGGGTCTTTTCCTCATGCGCCTTGAGATAGGCCTCGATATCGCTGGCTATCAGATCGGACTTGTGGGCCATCAGAAATAGCCCTCCTGCTTCTTCTTCTCCATCGAGGCCGCCTGGTCGTGGTCGATGATCCGCCCCTGCCGTTCCGAGGTCGTCGTCAGCAGCATTTCCTGAATGATTTCGGTCAGCGTTTCCGCCTCGCTTTCGATTGCCCCGGTCAGCGGGTAGCAACCGAGCGTGCGGAACCGCACTTTCTTCATCATCGGCTTTTCGCCCGGCTTGAGCGGCATGCGCTCGTCATCGACCATGATCAGGGTGCCGTCACGCTCGACCACGGGACGCTCGGCGGAGAAATACAGCGGCACCAGCGGTATCTTCTCCAGGTGGATGTATTGCCAGATGTCGAGTTCGGTCCAGTTCGACAGCGGGAAGACGCGGATCGATTCCCCCGGCGCCTTGCGGGTGTTGTAGATCTTCCACAATTCCGGCCGCTGGTTCTTCGGGTCCCAGCGGTGGTCAGCACTGCGGAAGGAGAAAATGCGCTCCTTGGCTCGCGACTTCTCCTCGTCGCGCCGCGCGCCACCAAAGGCGACATCGAACTTGTACTTGTCGAGCGCCTGTTTCAGCGCCTCGGTCTTCATCACATCGGTGTGGACCGCCGAACCGTGGCTGAATGGGCCGATCCCCTGCTTGACGCCATCCTCGTTGATGTGAACGAGCAGCTTCAGACCGAGTTTGGCGACCATCTCGTCGCGGAAGCGGATCATCTCCCCGAATTTCCAGGTCGTATCCACATGCAACAGCGGAAAAGGCGGCTTGCCGGGGTGGAATGCCTTCATCGCGAGGTGCAGCATCACAGCGCTGTCCTTGCCGATGGAATAGAGCATGACAGGATTTTCGGCCTCGGCCGCCACTTCCCGCATGATGTGGATGCTCTCGGCTTCGAGTTTCTGCAGATGGGTCAGTCGGTGAACGGTCATGGCAGTCTGGTGGGAAACCTCAAGGGAGGGAAATTTTGATCGGGCAGCAATATTGCGTCACCTGCGGCAATGCAAGAAACCGGTATGCGCAGCAGGCACCATCACCAGCAAGCAGGTTCTCCCTGCAGGTGCGCGATTGAAACGGATTTTCGTCAAACCGCACCATTGGCCGCACCATCGGCGGCGGTTCGGATCGCCTCGATGTTGGTACGGTAGGCGTCCCTGGTGCCGCCCTTGAAGACGGCGGAACCGG
>JAMLIH010000093.1 GCA_023954255.1 Phyllobacteriaceae bacterium
CCAGCACGTTGCGCTGGAAGACATCGGCATAGCCGCCGAGCGAGGCGACGCCTTCCTGGATGCGCGCGCCGCCTGAGTCGTTGAGGCCGATCACCGGCGCGCCGTTCTTCATCGCCATGTCCATGATCTTGCAGATCTTCCTGGCATGGGTTTCCGAAAGCGAGCCGCCGAAGACGGTAAAGTCCTGCGAGAAGACATAGGTGATGCGACCGTTGATCGTCCCCCAGCCGGTGACGACGCCGTCGCCCGCCATCTTGGTGTCCGCCATGCCGAAATCGGTACAGCGGTGGGTCACGAACATGTCGTATTCCTCGAACGACCCTTCATCGAGCAGCAGCTCGATGCGCTCGCGCGCCGTCAGCTTGCCCTTGGCATGCTGGGCGTCGATCCGCTTCTGGCCGCCACCCATGCGCGCCTGCTCGCGCCGGTGCTCCAGTTCGTCGAGAATGTCGTGCATGTTTTCCTCCCGCCGGTGCTGCCTGCGCCGGCAGGCAGATAATATCACCGCATTTTGCTGTGCAGCAATTCAACCATTGTTGGCCAAGGCGTCCAGCTGATTGTGCATCGCTGCACAGCCTTGGGATTGTCAGACCCGCTCGATCGCCAGCGCCGTGCCCTCGCCGCCGCCGATGCAGATACCGGTCATGCCGCGCTTGAGATCATGGCTTTCCAGCGCGTTGAGCAGCGTCACGATGATGCGCGTGCCGGAAGCCCCGATCGGGTGACCGAGCGCACAGGCGCCGCCATGGATGTTGAGTCTTTCGCGCGGAATGCCCATCTCGCGCTCAGCCGCCATCGGCACGACGGCAAAGGCCTCGTTGATTTCCCACAGATCGACATCGTCCATCTTCCAGCCGATTTTCTCCATCAGCTTCGTCATGGCCGGGATCGGCGCGGTCGAGAACCAGGCCGGTTCCTGGGCATGCGAGGCGTGGCCGAGAATGCGGGCGCGGATGGAAAGTCCGCGCCTTTCGGCTTCGCTCTGGCGCATCAGCACAAGTGCCGCCGCCCCGTCCGAGATCGAAGAGGAATTGGCCGCCGTCACCGTGCCGTCCTTTCGGAAGGCAGGTTTCAGGTTCGGGATCTTGTCAGGCTGTGCATTGCGCGGCTGCTCGTCGGAGGCAATCACCGTCTCGCCGCCGCGGCCCGATATCGTCACGGGCGCGATTTCCCGCTCGAACCGCCCTTCCGCCTGTGCCTTCAGCGCGCCCTCGAGCGAGCGGATGGCATAGGCATCCTGCTCGTCGCGGGTGAACTGGTATTTCTCCGCGCAATCCTCGGCAAAGGTCCCCATCAGCCGGCCCTTGTCATAGGCATCCTCAAGCCCGTCGAGGAACATGTGGTCCTTGACCTCGCCATGGCCGAGCCGGGCGCCACCGCGCATCTTCGGCAGCAGGTATGGCGCATTGGTCATGCTCTCCATGCCGCCCGCAACGACCACCGAGCCGTTGCCGGCCAGAAGCTGGTCATGGGCGATCATCGTCGTCTTCATGCCGGAACCGCACATCTTGTTGAGCGTCGAGGCAGGCACTTCCTTCGGCAGGCCTGCGGCAAAGGCCGCCTGTCGCGCCGGTGCCTGGCCTTGCCCCGCGCCAAGCACATTGCCCATGACGATCTCGTCCACCTGATCGGGCGCAACGCCGGCTCCCTCCAGCGCCGCCCTGACGGCGACACCGCCGAGTTCAGCGGCACTCATGGCCGAAAGTTCGCCCTGAAAACCGCCCATCGGCGTTCGGGCGGCACCTGCAATGACGACGGGATCGGAAACGGACATGGAAATGCTCCTGTTTTTCCAGATGTTATTTGTTCTTGAATTCGGGCGCGCGCTTTTCGCTGAAGGCGCGCATGCCTTCCTTCTGGTCCTCGGTGGCAAACAGCGAATAGAATACCCGCCGCTCGAACCGCAGCCCCTCGTTGAGCGTCGTTTCGAAAGCCCGGTTGACCGCCTCCTTGGCAATCATCGCCGAAGGCGCGCCGAAACCGGCAATTGCCTTTGCCGCTTCCATCGCTTCCTTCATCAGGTCGTCATGGGCAACGACGCGGGCAACCAGACCCGAACGCTCCGCTTCTTGAGCGTCCATCATCCGTCCGGTCAGGATCAGGTCCATCGCCTTTGCCTTGCCGACGGCTTTCGTCAGTCGTTGCGAGCCGCCCCATCCGGGAATGACGCCGAGCTTGATCTCCGGCTGGCCGAATTTCGCCTTTTCAGACGCAATGATGATGTCGCACATCATGGCGATCTCGCAGCCGCCGCCGAGCGCAAAGCCGTTGACGGCGGCGATCATCGGCGTACGGGTTGCCGCGAAAGCTTCCCAGCCCGCCTGCACGTCAGCCATGAACATGTCCATATAGGACTTTTCCTGCATCTCCTTGATGTCGGCACCTGCGATGAAGGCCTTGCCGTCGCCGGTAATCAGGATGCAGCCGATTTCAGGATCGGCATCGAATGTGGCAGCCGCCGAAAGCAGGCCTTCCATCACTTCTGAATTGACCGCATTGAGCGCATCGGGCCGGTTGATGGTGATGACACCCACGCCGTCTTCGGTTCTCGTTTCAACCAGTGCCATTACGCATTCCCCCGCTCGGCGCGTTTGAGATATTCAATGATGCCGGAAAAGTCCTTGCCCTCGCCGCCATTGGCCAGGAAGTGCTTGTAGAGCATGGCCGCATATTGCCCCATCGGGGTTGCCTGGCCCACTTCCGCCGCCGCCTGCTGGGCAAGCGAAGCATCCTTCAGCATCAGTTCGGCGGCAAAGCCCGGCTTGTAATCGTTGTCGGCAGGCGTTTGCGGCCCGACACCCGGTACCGGGCAATAGGCATTGACCGACCAGCAATAGCCCGACGAGGTCGAAATCACGTCGAATGCCGACTGGGCCGAAAGGCCCAGCTTCTCGGCAAGCGCAAAGGCTTCGCACGCCCCGATCATGGAAACCGACAGCAGCATGTTGTTGCAGATCTTGGCCGCCTGTCCGGCGCCGCCTTCGCCGCAATGGATGATCTTGCCGCCCATGATTTCGAGCACGGGCCTGGCCTTTTCGAAGGCTTCCCCACTGCCGCCGCACATGAAGGTGAGCGTTCCGGCAGATGCCCCGCCAATGCCGCCCGAAACCGGCGCGTCGAGCGACAGCAGTCCCGCACTGCCCGCCTGCCCGTGCAGGCTCTTTGCAGTGGAAACGTCGATGGTCGAACTGTCGATCAGCAGCGCACCCCTGGTGGCGGCTGGAACGATCTGGCTGTAGACGGCGGACACGATCCCGCCATTGGGCAGCATGGTAATGATGATATCGGCCCCGCGCGCCGCGTCGGCGGTGGAGGCGCAGATTTCCATCCCTTCCGCCTTCGCCCTTTCAAGCTGGGCAGGAACCGTGTCGAAAGCCTGGATGGCGTGGCCTGCCTTCTTCAGGTTGATGGCCATCGGCAAGCCCATATTGCCAAGGCCGATAAATCCGATGATGCTCAATTCAGTTTCCTCCGGCAGGATCGAGTTCGTGTTCGTTCAGGGGCGCCAGCATGGCAGCAATCTGTTCTTGCGTCACCTTCTCCAGCGGCGCGGTTTTCCATTGCGGATTGCGGTCCTTGTCGATGATCTGCGCGCGCACGCCTTCGACGAATTCACCATCCGACATGGAACGATAGGTAAAACGGTATTCTTCCCGAAGCGTATTTTCGATGGTGGGTGTCTCGCGCACCCGGCGCACGATCTCGAAGGCACAGGCAACCGATAGCGGGCATCCCCGTCGGATCAGCCTAGCCGTCTGTTGTGCCCATTCACTGCCGTCCGCTTCCAGCGACTGAACGCAGGAAAGGGCGCTGTCCCTGCTGAAATGCGCATCGATTGCATCGAGATGGGGAGCAAGCGCCGGCGCTTCGGCCGGTCCGGCAAATTCTCCCAGAACCGTCAGGTTGCCGGTTTCCTCGATCCGCGCAATCAGCGACGCCTTGTCGGCACTGTCCATCTGCACATCGGCAAATCCTGCAAGCACCGCATCGCCCGGCCCCATGCGATAGCCGGTCATGGCGAGATATTCGCCCAGATGCCCCGGCGCAGTGGCAAGAATCCGGCTGCCGCCCACATCCGGCACGAGGCCGATCCCGCATTCGGGCATGGCGATCATCGAGCGCTCGGTGACGATCCGGTCGGACCCATGGGCGGAAATCCCGACCCCGCCACCCATGGTGATCCCGTCCATCAGCGCCACATAGGGGATGGCGAGATTGGCAAGCTTCGCATTGAGACGGTATTCATCGGCCCAGAACTTGCGGCCGAAACCATGGTCGCCCGCCTTGCCCGAAGCATAGAGATCGGCGATATCGCCGCCGGCACAGAAGGCCCTGTCGCCTTCCGCATCGATCACAACGAGATCGACAGCACCCGCTTCCACCCAGCCATCGACGGCCTTCTCGATTGCAAGGCACATTTCATAGGTCATCGCGTTGAGCGCCTTGGGGCGCGTCAGCGTGATGCGGCCAACCTTGCCGGTCTGGCGGATCGAGATATCGTCACCAAGCGCCATTCTTCACGCCGCCAGCAATGCCCGCGAAACGATCATGCGCATGATCTCGTTGGTGCCTTCGAGAATCTGGTGAACGCGCAGGTCGCGGACGATCTTTTCCATGCCGTAATCGGCGAGATAGCCATAGCCACCGTGAATCTGCAGCGCATCATTGGCGGTCTCGAACGCCGCATCGGTGACGAACTGTTTCGCCATGGCGCAGAATTTTCCGGCATCCGGCGTCTTGTGGTCGAGTTTCCAGGCTGCCTTGTAGAGCAACGCGCGGGCTGCCTGCAGCCGGGTCTCCATGTCCGCCAGCTTGAACTGCATCGCCTGGAAATCCGCCAGATGCTTGCCGAATGCCTTGCGCTCCTGGGCATATTGCAGCGCTTTTTCCAGCGCGGATTGTGCGGCCCCCAGTGCGGAAGCGGCAATGTTGAGCCGTCCGCCATCGAGCCCCGCCATGGCATATCTGAAACCGGCACCTTCCTCGCCCAGCAGGTGGTCTGCCGGGATCTTGCAGTCGTCGAACTGCACCTGCGAGGTCGGCTGCGCCCGCCAGCCCATCTTGCGCTCGTTGGCACCGAAGGAAAGACCTGCCGTACCGTCCTCGACCAGCACCGCCGAAACGCCCTTCGGGCCGTCCTCGCCGGTGCGCACCATGGTCAGATACAGATCGGAATGCCCGCCACCGGAAATGAATGCCTTGGCGCCGTTGAGCTTCCACATGTTGCCGTCCTGCTCGGCGCGCGTGCGCAGCGCGGCAGCATCGGAACCCGAACCCGGCTCCGTCAGGCAGTAGCTGGCGATCAGTTCCATCGAGCACAGCTTCGGCAGCCATTTCTGCCGCTGCTCTTCCGTGCCGAACTGGTCGATCATCCAGGCCACCATGTTGTGAATCGAAATGAACGAGCCGATCGACGGGCAGCCATGGGCCAGTGCCTCGAAGATCAGTACCGCTTCCTGGCGGCCGAGGCCTGAACCGCCGACATCCTCGCGGACATAGATGCCCGCAAGGCCCAGTTCACCGACGGAGCGCACCACATCTTCGGGAAAGTGGCCCGTCTCGTCCCATTCCAGCGCCTTGGGTGCCAGATTGTCTTCGGCAAAGGACCGCGCCATTTCCTGAATGGCCTGCTGCTCCTCGCTAAGCGCGAAATCCACCGGGGTTCCTCCTCCTGTTAATGCAGAAAGGCGGGCAAATTGCCCGCCTTCCAATATCCGTTAGTCCATCGCCTTGAAGTGGAATTCGCCGCCTTCCTTGATGCCGGAGAACCAGCGGGCGGTGACCGTCTTCGTCTTGGTATAGAATCGGAAGGCGTCGGGACCGTACTGGTTGAGATCGCCGAAGGCCGATTTCTTCCAGCCGCCAAAGGTGAAATAGGACAGCGGCACGGGGATCGGGAAGTTGACGCCGACCATGCCGACATTGACCCGGTTGACGAAATCGCGTGCCGTGTCGCCATCGGCGGTGAAGATCGCCGTGCCGTTGCCGTACTGGTTGTCCATGGTCAGCTTCAGCGCCTCTTCATAAGAGGAGGTGCGCACCGTCGACAGCACCGGGCCGAAAATCTCTTCCTTGTAGATGTCCATGTCGGGCGTGACATTGTCGAACAGGGTCGGCCCGACGAAGAAGCCGTTCTCATAGCCCTGGAGCGAGAAATCGCGGCCGTCGGCGAGGATTTTCGCACCCTGATCGACACCCCAGGAAATCAGGCCCTTGACCCGCTCCATGGCGGCGCTGGTAACCAGCGGGCCATAATCGACACCCTCACCGGCGGTGTAGGGACCGACCTTGAGTTTCTCGACCCGCGGCAGCAGGCGCGCGAGCAGATCGTCCGCCGTCTTCTCGCCGACGGGAACCGCAACGGAAATCGCCATGCAGCGCTCGCCGGCAGCACCATAACCCGCACCCACCAGCGCATCTGCCGCCTTGTCCAGATCGGCATCGGGCATGATGATCATGTGGTTTTTCGCACCGCCGAAGCACTGGGCGCGCTTGCCGTTGGATGCGGCGCGTCCATAGATGTACTGGGCAATCGGCGTCGAACCGACGAAGCCGACACCCTGGATCGTTTCATTGTCGAGAATGGCGTCCACGGATTCCTTGTCGCCGTTGACGACCTGCAGCACGCCATCGGGAAGCCCGGCCTCCTGCGCCAGCTCGGCCAGCATCAGCGGCACGGTCGGGCAGCGTTCGGATGGTTTCAGGATCATCGAGTTGCCGCAGGAAAGGGCAGGGCCCATTTTCCAAAGCGGGATCATGGCCGGGAAGTTGAACGGCGTGATACCGGCAACGACACCCAGCGCCTGGCGCATGGAGAACAGGTCTATGCCCGGCCCGCCATCGTTCATGTATTCTCCCTTGAGCATTTGCGGTGCACCCATGCACACCTCGATGACCTCGAGGCCGCGCTGCACATCGCCGCGCGCATCCGGCAGCGTCTTGCCGTGTTCGGCTGAAAGCGCTTCCGCCAGCTTGTCCATGTCGCGGTTGATGAGTTCGGCGAACTTCATCATCACCCGGGCGCGGCGCTGCGGATTGGTCGCCGCCCATGCCGGTTGCACGGCAGCAGCAGCAGCCACAGCCTCATTCAGCTCTTCCGTTGTGGCCAGCGCGACCTGCGCCTGAACCTCACCGGTCGCCGGGTTGAAAACATCGGCAAATCGGCCGCTTTTGCCCTCAACCATCTTTCCATTGATGAAATGCCCGATCTTGCGCATCCTTTGAAACTCCTCCGTATGAATGGAAACTGGGTGCCGGTTTTTTGGGCAGGGTATCAGCCCAAAAAAAACCAGACAATGTTGGAAAATCCTTCCTTGTTGTGCATATACGCACATACGGCTGTGCCGGTATATCCAGTGAATTGGATTCCCCAAGCCAGATTTGCGGGGAGCGCGATCACGGCGAAAGCACGGCAACGAACCGGAAAGGGCGCCGCCATGAACTGGGACGATTACCGCTTCTTCCTGTCGGTGGCCAGAACGGGGAGACTGAGTCAGGCCGGCCAGCAGCTCGGCGTCGATCATGCCACGGTCGGGCGGCGCATGAAGGCGCTGGAATCCTCCCTCAACATCAACCTGTTCGACCGTTCTCCGCAGGGCTACAGCCTGACCGATGCCGGCCAGCGTCTGGTCGACATCGCCGAGGCGATGGAATCGAGCGCCATCCATGCCCAGGCCGAGATCGGCGGCCAGAACCAGATGATCTCCGGTGTCGTCAGGGTCGGCGCGCCCGAGGGTGCGGCCTCCTACATGCTGACCGATATCGCCATCGAACTGTGCCGCAAGCATCCCGAACTCGAGTTGCAGATCGTCGCCCTGCCGCGCACCTTCTCGCTTTCAAAACGCGAGGCCGACATCGCGATTGCGGTTTCCGCGCCCACATCGGGCCGGCTGAAATACCGCAAGATCACCGATTACACATTGCACCTTTACGGTACGCAGGAATATCTCGATTCCCACCCGAAGGTCGAAAAGGTGGAGGACCTCAAGCGACTGCGCGGCATCGCCTATGTGCCGGACCTGATCTACGACAAGGAACTCGACTACATTCCCCTGCTCGGCCCCGACATCAAGCCGCACCTGACCTCGACCAGCGTCCATGTACAGCTCGAGGCAACGTTGCGGCATGGTGGCGTCTGCATCATCCATGACTTCATTGCCCGGCAGTACCCGCAATTGCGCAAGGTGCTGGAAAAGGAAATCAGCTTCACCCGCTCCTTCTATTTCATCGTTCACGAAGACTATGCCCGCCTCGAGCGCATCCGCGTGGTTTCAGATGCGATTGTCAATGAAATGCGCCGCAAGCTGGCAGGCGAATAGGCAGCCTGTTGCCGGTCTATTGCTGGCGGGAAACGATGTAGCGCGCGCAGCCTTTCAGCACATCGGCACGATGGCCGAAGCCTGACAGCAGCGCCTCGGCTTCCCCGACCAGCCTGTCCGCCCGGCGCCGTGCCTCCTCCAGTCCAAGGATTCCGACCAGCGTGCCCTTGCCCATCGCCTCGTCCTTGCCGACCCGCTTGCCCATCGCCGCTTCATCGGAAACAACATCAAGAATGTCGTCGGCAAGCTGGAACGCCTGGCCGATCTTTTCCCCGAATGTCCGCAAGGTGACACGTTCCGCCGGTGACGCTCCGCCCAGCATGGCACCTGCTTCACAGGCAAAACGCAGCAGAGCCCCGGTCTTCATCGCCTGCAGCGTGCCGATGGCGGCTTCATCGGGCGAATCCTGAGCTGCCTGAAGATCGAACATCTGCCCGCCGACCATGCCGCCAAGTCCTGCCGCCTTCGCCAGTTCGACCACCAGGTCGCTGCGGACAGCCGCATCACGGTGACAGGCCTCGCTGCCGAGCAGTTCGAAGGCGAGCGTCAGAAGGCCATCGCCGGCAAGGATGGCCGTTGCCTCGTCAAATGCCTTGTGGACCGTCGGCTGGCCGCGGCGCAGGTCGTCATCGTCCATTGCCGGCAGATCGTCATGGATCAGCGAATAGCAATGCACGCATTCCAGTGCCAGGGCCGCCGGCATGGCGTCATTCTCCCCCGTACCGAAAAGGGCGGCACTTTCCAGCACCAGAAACGGCCGCAGCCGTTTTCCGCCGTTGAGTGCACCATGGCGCATGGCTGCCATCAGCCGCTCCGGCCTGGCGATCTCTCCCTGCCGGGGCTCCAGCACCAGCAGCGCATCCAGCGCGGAACCGATCCGGCCGGCCGTCGCCGCTAGTTTTTCCTGGAAACCGTCCATTGTCCTGCCTGCCGCAAACGCGTGCCTTTTCGCAACGCATTTGCAGGATGGCCGGAGAAGGTCAAGCGCCACCATGAACTTCCGGGCTGGATTCCCGCCTTGCAGCGGGGTAGAGCCAAACTTCATTCAGCAGACGAAACCAGGCGGGGCCGTTTATCAACCGATCATGGCGGGCAAGACGAAAAATACGGGCCAGGCATCACTGCAGCGGCGATGGTTGAGGAGCCGGCGCGTTCGCACGCTTGCCGCGCTCGCCGCACTCCTTCTGCTTCTGCCGGCAGTCTTTACCCTTGTCTACGCCCTGCCGGGCGCCCGTCCGGTTTCGACCCTCATGGCGGGAAGGCTGCTCACCGGCAAGCCCGTGGACCGGCAATGGGTGGCGCTGGAGGATGTTTCCCCCTTTGTCTTTCAATCGGTCATCATGTCCGAGGACGGGCAGTTCTGCTTCCATTACGGCGTCGACCTTGCCGAACTCAACGCCGTGATCAGCGATGCGCTGGAAGGGGAAAAACCGCGCGGCGCCAGCACCATTCCCATGCAGACGGTCAAGAACCTGTTCCTGTGGCCGCAGCGCTCCTTTGTCCGCAAGGCCTTTGAAATTCCCTATGCGGTTTTCGCCGATCTCGTCTGGTCGAAAAAGCGCATGTTCGAGATTTACATCAACATCGCCGAATTCGACGAGGGCGTATTCGGCATCGAGGCCGCAAGCCGGCATTATTTCAACCGCTCCTCCGCCAGGCTGACCCGCCGCCAGGCTGCCCTGCTGACGGTCAGCCTGCCCAATCCCAGGGAGCGCAACCCGGCAAAACCGACGAAATCGCTCAGCCGGCTTGCCAGTTTGATCGAAAAACGGGGCCAGCGCTCCGGCGCCTATGTCAAATGCCTGGAATGAGAGCGGCTGAAACCGGTTAGGGGGAACTGCTCAAAAAATTGCCCGCGCCCCCTTCTCAAAACAGCTTCGGGCTAGTATAAGCCGCGCCGGACAAGGTTGCCGGGATCCGCTGGCTGTTGAAATGCCGGGCCTGAAAGGCTGGATCCGCTGTTTTTCCGATGACCGAATGAAAGTGAATTCCGCGATCGCAGCGATGCCGGTCAACAGGCGGAATTAGAATGGAGCAAGACCATGGCTGTACCGAAGAGCAAGATTAGCCGTTCGAAGCGCGGCATGCGCCGTTCGGCAGATGCCCTGAAAAAGCCTGCCTATGTTGAGGACAAGGATTCCGGCGAACTGCGCCGTCCGCACCACATCGACCTGAAAACGGGCATGTATCGCGGCCGCCAGATTCTGGAGCCGAAAGACAACATCTGAGCTTTCAGCGCATTATTTTGACATCAAGGGCCGGGCAACCGGCCTTTTTTGTTGCCGGAAAACGGGGAAATCCGTTTGCTCCATGGGCAGCATGGGCTAGATTGCGGCAATGAACAGGAGCAGAGCATGCTGGCAAACATTCCCCTGATGATCGTGCCCTTCATCATCTACAACGTGCTCGCCCTGGGCATTACCGCGACCTCCGGCAGCAATGACGTCTGGCAGAACGAGATTTTCTCGCTCGGCATGCTGTCCGGCGCAACCTGGGTCATGACCCTGGGCGAATTGATGATCACCTTTGCCCTGCTGCTGCTGTTCGTCGAGATCATGAAATCGACCCGCATCGGCGCAAACTCGATCATCGACCATCTGCTGTCGACCTTCGTGTTCGTTGCCTTCCTGGTCGAGTTCCTGCTGGTCGCGGATGCCGCCCATCCGGTGTTCTTCATCCTCATGGTCATTACGCTGGTCGATGTGCTGGCGGGCTTTTCCGTCACAATCCGCGCAGCCGGGCGCGACGTCAGCCTTTACTGATCCATTCGCCGATCCTTAACCGCCCTGTGAGATGCTTCGCCTTTGGTTGGGCGTAGCGTCATGGACGAGTTGATCACCACGCAGACAAGCGAGCCGGCGGACATCGCCGCCGACGGGGACGGCCTGGAGAGCAGGCTGGACCGGATCATCGGCGATTCCCTCAACCGGGGACAGACCTGCGCGCTGGTGCTGGTGGCACTCGACGATGTCGAGGTGGTCGACGCGATCATCGGCCGCGAGGCCGGCGAAAGCGTGATGGCCAAGGCGCGCTGGGAACTGTCTCTGACGCTCGACAGCCGCGACGGGATCGAGCCCTGGGGCGAAACGGGTTTCGCCATCGTCATGCGCGATTGCAACGCCGTGCAGCTTTTCGAAGCCTGCCG
>JAMLIH010000094.1 GCA_023954255.1 Phyllobacteriaceae bacterium
CACCGATACCGACTCCTTGAGCGGGACGACCGACGCTCTGGACCGTATCGCCAAGGAATGCGCCGGGGACGCCGGTTAGGGTCCTTCGCCGGGCGCTTTCCCTGACCCCGAGCTTTCGCGAGAGATCGCAAGCCCTTGGCATTTCTGGTCTGCCTCGTGATATGACGGGCCGACCATGCAACGAACCATGACAACGACGGCGCTCATCGATCAGGCGCCCCCCACGGACCAGGCCGCCGCGCGCGCTAGCCTTGCGGGGCTCGGGCGCGAGGCCCTATGGGAGCGGCTTGCCTCGATTGGCGTTCCCGAGCGGCAGCTACGCATGCGGGTGAGCCAGCTTTGGGGCTGGATCTATGTCCGGGGCGCCAACTCGTTCGACCTCATGACCGATGTGGCCAAGGACCTGCGTCAGACGCTCGCCGCACGGTTTTCGCTCGACCGCCCCGAGATCGTCTCCGAGCAGGTCTCTGTCGACGGAACCCGGAAATGGCTCTTGCGCCTTGCGGACGGCAAGGACGTGGAGACGGTCTACATCCCGGAAGAGGATCGGGGCACGCTGTGCATCTCGAGCCAAGTCGGTTGCACGCTCAATTGCACCTTCTGCCATACGGGCACGCAGCGCCTCGTCCGGAACCTCACCGCGAGCGAGATCGTCGGACAGATCATGCTGGCCCGCGACCGTATCGGCGATTGGCCTGGTGCCGTGCCGGAGGACCCGACGGGCCTGCCCTCCGGCGCGCGCAAGATCACCAATGTGGTTCTCATGGGCATGGGCGAGCCGCTATATAATTTCGACAACGTGCGCGACGCGTGCGCCATCGCCGCCGACGGCGCGGGGCTATCCATCTCGAAACGGCGCATCACCCTGTCCACCTCCGGCATCGTGCCGGAGATTCCGCGCTGGGGGGACGAGGCCGGCACGATGCTCGCGATCTCGCTGCATGCCGTCCGCGACGAGCTGCGCGACGAGCTGGTGCCGATCAACAAGAAGTATCCGCTGAAGGACCTGCTCGATGCCTGCCGGGCCTATCCGGGGCTTTCGAATGCGAAACGCATCACCTTCGAATACGTCATGCTGAAGGGCGTCAACGACACGCTGGCCGATGCGAAGGAACTGGTGCGGCTTCTGAAGGGCATTCCGGCAAAGATCAACCTGATCCCGTTCAATCCCTGGCCCGGTTCCGATTTCGAGTGCTCGGACTGGGATACGATCGAAACCTTTGCTGATTTCATCAACGCCAACGGCTATGCCTCGCCGATCCGTACGCCGCGCGGGCGCGATATTCTGGCTGCCTGCGGGCAGTTGAAATCGGAGTCGGAGCGGCTGCGCAAGAGCGAACGGCAAAAGCTGGAAAGCCTGGCGCTGGAAGCGATGATGATTTCGGGTCACGGGGAATAGGCGAAAGACAGAATGCGGTTCCTCGGCCATCTCATCGTTCGGCTCGTGGCGGTTTTCTTCGGCCTCTTCGTCGCCATGCTGGCGGCAAGCCTGTTCCTGTCAGCTGGGATATTCGGCGGCATGGCGAGTGACTTTCTCGCCGATCTGCAATGGGTGATCGAAGGCGATCCCTATTTGGACCCTGCCGATACTTCACCGCTGGTCACGCTGCTGGTCGTGGTGATCGGCTTCTTCACGTCGTTTCACGTCGCTGGCCTTGCGGCGCTGCCGACGCTGCTTGCCGTCGGGCTTGCCGAATTCATGCGCTGGCGCGGGATGACGATCAATCTGGTACTGGGCGGTGTCGTCGCGCTTGCGGCCGGACTCTCGGTTTTCAGCGATGCGGGCGGCACAGGGCTTCCTTCCGACGGCACGCTGGTCGTGCTGCTGGCAACAGGGTTCGTTGGCGGGTTCTTCTACTGGCTGATCGCCGGGCGCAGCGCCGGAAAGTGGCTCGATAGGCCCGAAGCGGTCAACCGCGCTCCGTAAACAGGATGCGTACGGCAAAGGCGCCGAAGATGCTGGCGAACAGATAATCGACCACGCGGGTTATCTTCGGATTTTCCTTCATCCAGGCAGCAAATTTTCCGGCCAGCGCAATCAGCGGCACCAGAATGGGGATCGCCACCAGCACGAACAGGATGCCGAGAAACAGCAGCTTGCCGGATGCGTTGGGATCGTTTGCCGAAACGAACTGCGGCATGAAGGTCATGAAAAAGATGATGATCTTCGGGTTGAGCAGATTGATGCCGAGGCCCTGAAGCCAGTTGCTGAACAGGGAGCGCGGCCTTTCAGCCTTTTCCGATACCTTGAAGGTGGAGCCGTTGCGGATCGCGTCGATCGCAAGCCAGCCGAGATAGGCGGCACCTGCAACCTTAATGATCGTGAACAATGCGGGCGAAGCGACGATCAGCGCAGACAGGCCGAAGGCAACGAACAGGCTGTGGACGATCAGGCCGGCAGATGCGCCGGCAAAAGCCGCCAGCCCGGCCCTTACATTCTGGGCGATGGCGCGGCCGATGAAAAACGTCATGTCCGGCCCTGGCGTCAGGGTCAGGATGATCACGCCGGCAACATAGGCGAGCAGAACGGGAGTATCGGGTATGAAATCCATGGCCGGAACCCAGCTTTCGGGAAAGGCCCAGTCATAACAGCAGAGCCTGCCAACCGCCAGCGGCAACAGCATGGGAGGATGTGGCCTGCGAGGCGATTTCCCGCAGGGGGCAATTCCCCCTTGCGAACGCGGAACTTGCCGCTATGTTGCCGCCAATCCGGCGGGAAGCCCGCCAATCGAATGCACCTCAAACATCGCGAAACGTTCCATGGCAGCTCCCAAAGCAAGAAAAGTCGTGCTCGCCTATTCCGGCGGGCTGGATACCTCGATCATCCTGAAATGGCTCCAGACGGAGCTCGATGCGGAAGTCGTCACCTTCACCGCCGATCTCGGTCAGGGCGACGAACTGGAGCCGGCACGGCGCAAGGCGGAAATGCTCGGCATCAAGGAAATCTACATCGAGGATCTGCGCGAGGAATTCATTTCCGATTTCGTATTTCCGATGTTCCGCGCCAATGCGCTCTACGAGGGTGTCTATCTGCTCGGCACTTCCATCGCCCGGCCGCTGATCTCCAAGCGGCTGGTGGAAATCGCCGAGGAAACCGGCGCCGACGCGATTGCCCATGGCGCGACCGGCAAGGGCAACGACCAGGTCCGGTTCGAACTGTCGGCCTATGCGCTCAACCCGGATATCAAGGTGATCGCGCCATGGCGCGACTGGACCTTCAAGTCGCGCACCGATCTGATCGAGTTCGCCGAAAAGCACCAGATTCCGGTACCCAAGGACAAGCGTGGCGAGGCGCCGTTCTCGGTCGATGCCAACATGCTGCACTCGTCCTCGGAAGGTAAAGTTCTGGAAGACCCCTGGGAGGAAGCGCCGGAATATGTGCACATGCGCACGGTATCGCCGATGGATGCGCCGGATCAGGTGACCGAAGTCGAAATCGAGTTCGCCAAGGGCGATCCGGTGGCACTCGACGGCAAGAAGCTGTCTGCCGCGACGCTGTTTCAAAAGCTCAACGATCTTGGCCGCGACAACGGCATCGGCAGGATCGACCTGGTCGAGAACCGCTTTGTCGGCATGAAGTCGCGCGGTGTCTACGAGACGCCGGGCGGCACCATCCTGCTGGCAGCGCACCGGGCAATGGAATCGATCACGCTCGACCGCGGTGCGGCACATCTGAAGGACGATCTGATGCCGCGCTATGCCGAGCTGATCTATAACGGCTTCTGGTTCTCGCCCGAGCGCGAAATGCTGCAGGCTGCAATCGATCAGTCGCAGCAGCATGTGGAAGGCAAGGTGCGACTCAAGCTCTACAAGGGCAATGTGATCGTAGCCGGCCGCCAGAGCGACAAGTCGCTCTATTCGGAGGAACTGGTCACGTTCGAGGATGACCGCGGCGCCTATGACCAGAAGGACGCGCACGGTTTCATTCGCCTCAATGCGCTTCGCCTGCGCACGCTGGCAGCGCGCAACCGCCGGGGCTGAATGCATTGCCCCGCGCCTTTGCCGGATCAATCAGAGATTGATCTGATCGCGGGCAACAGCTAGCCTGTTCTCGTGCCGGCAATGATTGCCGGCAGCCGCCGTTGCAGGGCGATGGCGGCACCGGTTGAAACCGGGCGGAACGGGGGCGAGCCATGGCAGACCGGGCTGATGCATCAGCGCCGTCGGGAAAGGAAGGCAAGGCCGGCAGCGGCCTTTCCAGCTATGAGCGGCATGCGCGCAGCAAGGCCAACAAGCGCTCGGTCAGCCGGAAACGCTTCTGGCTGTGGAGCCTGCTGGTGGGGCTGCTGGCGCTGGCAGCAGCAGTTGGCAGCTGGTTCTACCTCAACCGTGAGCAGCCGGTCGCCGTTCTGAGAGTGGTGGCCGGGCCGTACGGCTCCGACTCCCATGAAATGATGCTGGAAGTTGCCGAGGTCGTCGAACGGCAGTCGGACCGGCTGCGTCTCGATGTCATTGCGACGCGGGATTCCTCCACCAACATTTCGATGCTCAACAATCGCGAAGCGGAGCTCGCCACCATCCGTTCCGATACGCCGGTCATCGCCGATGTGAGGATGATCGCCGAGCTGTTTCCCGATTTCTTCCAGATCATCACCCGGCCAAAGAACCGCATCTTCTCGGTACACGATCTGGAGGGCAAATCGGTCGCCATCCCGCCTTTCGGCACGGACGAGTTTCGCTCCTTCTGGGCCGTCGCCGACCACTACGATTTGTCGATCACCGGCGTCAAATGGATTGCGATGCCGTTCGCCAAGGCGGCGAGCGCCTTTCTTTCGGGCCAGATCGATGCGATCTTCACCGTTCGCTCACTGCGCGACAGGCTGTTGTTGAATCTGCATGAAGACGCCATCCTGAAAAACCAGAATCTCAAGCTGATCGCCGTCGATCAGGCTCCGGCGATCTCGGTCAAACGGCCCTTTCTCCGTGCCGACGTCATTCCGAAGGGTACCTTCGCCGGCGATCCTCCGGTTCCCCAGGCCGATACGGTGTCGAGCGTTGTCAGCCGCACGCTTGTAACACGGGAAGACGTCGATGCGGCCCTGATGCGCGAGCTGACCTCGATCCTGTTCGAAAACCGGCTCGATCTCATCATCCGCTTTGCCCTTGCCTCGGCCATCCGGCAACCGGACCCTGCACTTGGTCTCAGCATTCCCCTGCATGACGGGTCGGAAGCCTATTTCAACCGCGACCAGCCATCCTTCCTGCAGGAGAACGCCGAACCGATCGCGCTGGTGCTGACGGTCACCGGCATTCTGTTTTCGGGGCTTCTGACGTTGCGGGCACGGCTGACCAGCGGCCAGAAGAACCGCATGGACAGTTACAACTACATGCTGCTGGAAATCGGCGAGCGGGCGCGCAACAGCGAGGAGAAGAGCGAGCTCAAGCAGCTTCGCCGCGATCTTTACCAGATTCTGGAAACCGTGGTTCGTGCGCTCGATACAGACGAGGTTACCGAGGAAGGATTCCAGTCCTTTTCGCTGCTGTGGGAATCGGTGCGCGAGATGATCAAGGACCGGGAGCAGGATCTCGGCGTAAAGCCGGCCTGATCGCCATTTACCGTCTTGCCGCAGATGGCGCGGGTTCCTATGTGTGGTGGACCTCCTTCCATCCACCCTGCGGAACCTGTCATGGCCAAGAAGAAATCGCTGTTCAAGCACGTCAATCCCGAAATTCTCGCGTGGTCCGGCAAGCATGATCTGCCGCGTTTCGACAGGATAGCAAACACGGACTTCGCACCTGCGTTCGAAGCGGCGATGAAATCGGGCCTCGGCGAAATCGATGCGATTGCCGGGCAGAACAAGAAGCCCGGCTTCAAGAACACGATCGTGGCGCTCGAAAGGGCTGAGGATGCCCTCAACCGTGTGTCCGCCCTGTTCTGGAACCGCGCGGGCGCCGATACGGACGAGACAATCCAGGCGCTGGAGCGGGAGATCACACCGAAGCTTTCGCGCTATTCTTCCCAAATCGCGATGAATGCCAAACTGTTCAGGCGCATCGACGCGTTGTGGCAAAAGCGCAAGAAGCTGAAGCTCGGCACGGAGGAAGAGCGGGTGCTCGAGCGCTACTGGAAGGGATATGTGCGGTCGGGCGCCAGGCTGCCCAAGGCGCAGCAGAAGGAATTGGCCGAAATCAACGAAAAGCTTGCCTCGCTCGGCACGCAGTTCGGTCAGAACCTGCTGGCGGACGAAGCCGGCTGGCAGATGGAAGTTGACGGGGAAGCCCTTGAGAACCTCCCCGGGTTTCTCAAACAGGCGATGGCTGCTGCTGCTGCCGAACGCGGGCTGGAAGGCAAGCATGTGGTGACGCTGGCGCGTTCGATCATCGAACCGTTCCTGACCTTCTGCGAGAACCGGGACCTGCGCGAGAAGGCCTTCAAGGCATGGACGGCGCGCGGCGAAAACGGCGGCAAGACCGACAATCGCGAGATCATCTCTGAAATTCTCGCCCTGCGCGACCGCAAGGCGAAGCTGCTCGGCTACGAGAACTATGCCGCGCTGAAGCTCGACAACACGATGGCGAAGACACCGAAGGCGGTGAACGAACTGCTCGAAAGTGTCTGGGAAAAGGCACTTGTGAAAGCGGGCGAGGAAGAAAGGGAGCTGGCGGGGATGGTTGTCGCCGAAGGCAGGAATCATCCGGTCGCGCCGTGGGATTGGCGTTATTACGCGGAAAAGCTGCGGGCGCAGAAGTTCGACTTCTCCGAGAGCGAGCTGAAACCCTATTTCCAGCTTGAACAGGTGATCGCCGCCTGTTTCGACGTGGCGGGCCGGCTGTTCGGCATTTCCTTCAAGGAGCGCAAGGGGATTGCCGCCTATCACCCCGATGTGCGCGTCTTTACGGTGCATGACGGGAAGGGCAGGCGGATCGCCACCTTCCTGGGCGACTATTTCGCACGGGCCTCAAAGCGTTCCGGCGCCTGGATGAGCGGCTTTCAGAGCCAGCACAAGCTGAAAGGCAAGGACGGCAGGAAAGGCCAGAAGCCGGTGATCTACAACGTCATGAACTTTGCCAAGGGCGATCCGGCGCTGCTGTCGCTCGACGATGCACGAACACTGTTTCACGAATTCGGTCACGCACTGCACGGCATGCTGTCGGATGTGACCTATCCGACGGTCTCGGGAACGGCGGTTTCGCGTGACTTTGTCGAACTGCCCTCCCAGCTCTATGAACACTGGCTGATGGTGCCGGAACTGCTGGCCAAATACGCCGTGCATGCGGAAACCGGCGAACCCATTCCTGCGGCCCTGATCGAAAAGGTGAAGGCGGCGGAAACCTTCAATGCCGGCTTTGAGACGATCGAGTTCACGTCGTCTGCGCTGATCGACATGGCCTACCACACGGCAGGCGACATTGCCGATCCGATGGGCTTTGAGGCCGAGCAACTTAAAAAGCTCAACATGCCCGGGGCGATCACCATGCGGCACCGTTCGCCGCATTTCGCCCATGTGTTTTCAGGCGACGGCTACTCGGCCGGCTATTATTCCTACATGTGGTCGGAGGTGCTGGACGCCGATGCCTTCCGGGCATTCACGGAGAAGGGCGATCCCTTCGACAAAAAGACGGCCAAGAAGTTGAGGAAGCATATTTACTCGGCAGGGGGCTCGGTCGATCCGGAGGAAACCTACAAGGCCTTCCGCGGCAAGCTGCCCTCGCCCGAGGCGATGCTGGAGGGACGCGGGCTGCTGTAACATTTTTGCTGTGTCGTGGTCATGAATGCTTCATGGCCGTGACATGGTAACGAGACACGCCTGCAACAATGCCGGTCCATTGTCTCCCGGGGCCATTTCACCAGGGAGACAAGCAATGACCAAGACCGCATTTCCGGCCAGCCGCCGACAGTTTCTGAAATCAACAGGATTGGCAACCGCATCCTTCGCCCTCGGCGGCCTTGCTTTGCCCGCCTATTCGAAGGCCGCTTCACGGCCATCCTTCACCCACGGCCTGCAATCAGGCGACGTTGACATGTCTTCGGGCATGGTATGGACCCGTGCCGACCGGCCATCGCGCGTCATGTTTGAGGTTTCGACCACGGAAAGTTTTGCCGATTCGACAAAATTCCCGGCGCTCAACGCGTTGCCGGACAGCGATTTCGCCGTCAAGCGCCTGATCGACGGCCTGTCCGCCGACCAGGATATTTTCTACCGGCTGCAGCTTGCCGATCTTTCCGATATCAACACCACATCGGAACCGATGACCGGCCGTTTCAGGACCGCGCCGTCCTCACGCCGCAATATCCGCTTTGCCTGGTCGGGCGACACGGCAGGCCAGGGCTGGGGTATCGACGAGACCGGCATGAAAACCTATTCGACCATGGCCAAACACACGCCGGACTTCTTCATCCATTCCGGTGACACGATCTATGCCGATGGTCCGATGATGGACGAGGTGGAACTGAAAGACGGCAGCAAGTGGAAGAACGCCGTCCTGATCGACGAGAAGCGCAAGGTTGCCGAGACGCTGAACGAGTTCCGCGGTCAGTGGAAGTACAATCTGATGGACGAGCACGTTCGTGAACTGAACGCCGTCTGCCCGACCTTCTTCCAGTGGGACGACCATGAAGTGGTCAACAACTGGTCGGATTCGAAAGACCTGACCGGCGACGACCGCTACACTGAAAAATCCGTGCAGTTGCTTTCGGCACGTGCCGGACGGGCCTTCCACGAGATGACGCCGATCCGCTACACGCCCGCCGAGCCGGGCCGCGTCTACCGCAGGATCTCCTACGGCCCGCATCTCGATGTGTTCTTCATCGATCTGCGCTCCTATCGTGGAGCGAACAGCGAAAACCGGCAGGCCGAAATCTCCGACGCGACACGCATTCTCGGCGAAGAGCAGGTCAAATGGCTGAAGCGCCAACTGACCGCCTCCAGCGCCACCTGGAAAGTGATCGCAAGCGACATGCCGATCGGCCTGGTGGTTCGTGACGGCGATACCCGTTTTGAGGCGGTTGCCAATGGCGAGAATGGTGTTGCAAGCGGACGTGAGCTGGAAATCGCCGATCTGCTGCGGTTCATCAAGAACGCCGGCGTTGTCAACACGGTCTGGCTGACGGCTGACGTCCATTACACGGCCGCGCACTATTACGACCCCGCCAAGGCGCAGTTTACCGACTTCAATCCGTTCTGGGAGTTCGTCTCCGGTCCGCTGCATGCCGGCACGTTCGGGCCGAACGAACTCGATATGACGTTCGGACCGGAAGTGAAATACGTCAAGGCACCGACCGAAGATCAGGGCGCAAACCTGCCGCCTTCGATGGGGCTGCAGTTCTTCGGTCTGGTCGATATCGAAGGGGCCAGCGGACAGATGACCGTGCGGCTGATGGACCGGGACGACAACGAGCTCTACAAGGTGACGCTCGATCCCGTCCGCAACGCCTGACAACAGACATGACCGGGGCGCCGGCCGTTAGCCGGCGTCCGGGTCTTCCGCCAGTTCGGCCGCCTCGCGAATGCCGCGCCTCGCATCCTCACGCTCCTTGCGGAGCGCGGCGCGGCGCTGTTTTTCCTCCTCGCGGGCCTGGGTGAAGGCCGAGGCGATCAGGCCCGCGGGAAGGGCGACGATGCCCAATCCGATCATCAGGATGACGAAGGTGAAGACCTTGCCGCCAACGGTGATGGGGAAGATGTCGCCATAGCCCACCGTCGTCAGCGTGGTGACGGCAAACCAGAAGGAATGGGGGATGGAGGGAAAGGCCTCCGGCTGGGCTTCGTGTTCGAAGAAGAAAATGCCGACTGCGGTGCAGAACATCACCAGCACGGCGAACATGAAAACGACGACCAGCTCTCGCCACACCAGTTCAAAGGCACGTTGCAGGGTTTCCATGTTGGCGACGAAGCGCAACAGCTTGGCGATGCGCAGGATCCGCAGTGTCCACAGGGCTTCGCCCCCCGGCAGGCCGAACAGCAGGCCGGCCCAGAACGGAGCGATGGCGATGAGGTCAATCAGGCCCCAGAAGCTGAAGATGTAACGGAGCTTCTGCGGCGCGGTCCAGTAGCGAAGGCCGTATTCTATCGTGAAGATGACGACGATGATCCAGTCGAAAACCAGGACCGGCCGTTTCCAGGACTGCGGGAAACCGGGCAGCGTCTCGATCGCCATCATGCCGATCGAAATGACGATCAGCACAATCATGGCGTAGTCGAAGGCATGGCCGTAACGAGGGTCACGGCCCCAGACGAAATCGGCGATGCGGGATTTGGTTTCGGAGCCTATCATGGGCACCCTCCATACCATGTCTGCACCGCCGCACGGCAAGCACTGAATGCGATTTTACTTTCGCATGAAGGCAAATTCGTCTATGGGTGCCGCGAATTTCCGAAAATCAGACTGCCGCCGCGCTGGCATGGCTGGCGACACGAGCCCTTTGGCCTGCGGCAAAGACACAAAGAGTAGCTGCGATGACGATGCGCAATATCGCGATCATTGCCCATGTTGACCATGGCAAGACGACACTGGTGGACGAACTGCTGAAGCAATCGGCCACCTTCCGCGAACACCAGCGGGTGGAAGAGCGGGTTATGGATTCCAACGACCTGGAAAGGGAGCGCGGGATCACCATCCTTGCCAAGGCGACCTCGGTGGAATGGAAGGGCGTGCGGATCAACATCGTCGATACGCCGGGACATGCGGACTTCGGCGGCGAGGTCGAGCGCATTCTTTCCATGGTGGATGGCGCCGTGCTGCTGGTCGACGCGGCCGAAGGCCCGATGCCGCAGACCAAGTTCGTCGTCGGCAAGGCGCTCAAGGTGGGCTTGC
>JAMLIH010000095.1 GCA_023954255.1 Phyllobacteriaceae bacterium
AACTGGTTGTACGATAGGACTGACAATCCGATTCAAGCAGGCTCCAGCCCGGCAAGTCAAACAGGATCGCCACCGATGAATGCACTACAGGAAAAACCGCCCTCTCCCTTTCCCTGGCCGCCGGTGCTGTACGGGATTGCAATCCTTGCCGGGCTGGCGATGCAGGCCTGGGTCTACGAACTGCCCTGGCTGCCGGGAACGGTCGGCGGCATGGCGTTCATGGCTGGCCTGCTGCTGATCGCGGCGGCGGTTTTCATCGATGTGCGGACATTTCTGGAACTGCGCCGGCACAGAACCACCATTCTGCCGACGCGCGCGGCGAGCCATCTGGTGACCCGCGGGCCGTTCAGCTTTTCGCGCAACCCGATCTATCTTTCAAACACCCTGCTGACGATCGGGCTTGGCCTGGCACTGGGCAATCTGTGGCTGCCGGGTGCCGCCTTTCTCGCCGCCTTCGCGGTTACCAAGCTTGCCATCGAGCGGGAGGAAAGACACCTTGCCCGCAAGTTCGGCACGGCCTGGCATCACTATGCGAAGAAGGTGCGTCGCTGGGTGTGAGGGGCTGGATATGAGGGGCTGGCGCCATCAAGCGCGCAAGTGCCGGCTCAGGTGCCGACGCCGATCTCGGCAAGCCGAGCCAGGCTCGTTTCCTCGACCTGTTCGAGTTCGCGCAGGGTTTCCTCGATATCGCGGCGCTTCTGTTCCAGTTCGCCGCGCTTTTCCTTGACCTTGGCCATCAGCAGCCGCAACTGGCCCGCCTCGCCCGGCGGTTCCTTGTACATATCCTTTATTTCGCGGATTTCGGCGATCGAAAAACCGAGCCGCTTGCCGCGCAGAATGAAGCTCAGCAACCGGCGGTCGGACTGCCGGAACAGGCGGGTACGGCCACGGCGCAGCGGGCTGATCAGCCCCTCATCCTCGTAGAAGCGGATGGTGCGCGTGGAAACGCCGAATTCCCGCGTGAGGTCGGTGATGGTGTAGTATTCGCGCGAATCTGCGCTGGGTATATCCAAAGCCATGGTCAAGTTGTTTGGCAGATTTACGTAAAAGTCAATGCTGGTTTACGTAAAAGTAATACTGCACTCCAACCTCAGATGCCGAACCACCAGGCAGCAAGGCCGAGAAAGGCGAAGAAGCCCACAACATCGGTGACGGTGGTTACGAAAACGCTGGAGGCAATGGCCGGATCGAGGTCGAGGCGGTCGAGCAGAATGGGGATCAGAATGCCGGCCAGTGCCGCGCTCAGCATGTTGAAGACCATGGCTATGGCGATGATCATTCCGATGTCGAGGTTGGAGAACCACCAGGCGGCGATCACCCCGATCAGCACTGCAAAGGCCGCACCGTTGAGGAGGCCGACCATGACCTCGCGCCGGATGATGCGCTTGGTGTTGTAACTGTCCATGTCGCGGGTGGCGAGTGCACGCACGGCAACCGTCATCGTCTGGGTGCCGGCATTGCCGCCCATGGAGGCGACAATCGGCATCAGGATGGCAAGTGCCACCATCTGCTCGATGGTTGCATCGAACAGGCCGATGACGGCGGAAGCCAGAACCGCCGTGACAAGGTTGATCAGCAGCCACAGAAAGCGCGAGCGGGCGATGTCGATGACGGTGTCGGAGAGTTCCTCGTCGCCGACGCCGCCAAGGCGCTTGATGTCTTCCTCGGCCTCCTCGTGGATGACGTCGACGATGTCGTCGATGGTCATGACACCGACGAGGCGGCCGCCATTGTCCACCACCGCTGCCGACAACAGGTCGTAGCGCTGGAAGATGTGGGCTGCCTCCTCCTGGTCGAGGTTGGCATCGATCGGGTAGATCGACTCCTCCTTGATCGATTCGATCTTGGCGCTGCGGCCGGTGCGCAGCAGCCGGTCGAGCTGGACATAGCCCAGCAGCTCGTATTGCGGCGAGATGACGAATATCTCGTGGAAGCGGTTGGGAAGGTCCTCTTCCTCGCGCATGTAGTCGATCGTCTGGCCGACCGTCCAGAACGGCGGCACCGCGATGAACTCGGTCTGCATGCGGCGGCCGGCCGATTCCTCGGGATATTCGAGCGCACGGCGCAGCAGGATGCGGTCGTCGAACGGCAGGCGGTCGAGAACCTCTTCCTGATCCGCCTTCTCCATGTCCTCGAGAATGTAGATGGCATCGTCGGAATCGAGGTCCTGGATGGCCTCGGCAATCGCCGCATTGGGCAGCGAACCCACGATGTCGAGGCGGATCGCCTCGTCGACCTCGGTCAGGGACGAGAAGTCGAAGTCCTCGCCGGCAATGCGCACCAGTCCCTGGCGCTCTTCGGCGGTGAGCGCCTCCAGCAGATCGCCAAGTTCGGATTCGTGCAGCGGATCGATGAGTTCGATGACCGCATCGCGTTCACCATCGGCGACGGCGGCGCGCACGGCCTCGGTGAAGTCGGTGCGCAGATGACCGTCTTCATTGTACAGCGTTTCGTCGAAACCCGGCACGGCCTCGGCCCCTTGGCGGGGATTGGCGGTATCGGTTTCCTCCAAGCTCATGCGATGTCCTCCGGCCGGCGCAGATCCGCTGAACACTGTGCGGAACGGCCCCTATCCCGTGTGCCGTCCCGTCTTCAGCACGCAATGAAGGGCATCGGCGGCAAAAGCAAGCTCGGCAGCGCCAATTGAACCAAAAATTTACCTTCCTGAACGAAATTCTATAGCGACCGCCGAAACACAGCGTGATTGAATTGCAGAGTGAACCAACAAACCAGACGGTAGCGGCCAAGGCCGGCGAAAACAGCGCTTCAGGCAGTGACGAAAACCTGGACGACGCCGGCTACGATCCGAGCCGCCGCCGCACGCAGGGATATGTCATCCATTGCGATGCCCACCATGCCGTCATTTCGGCAGAGGTGGACGCGCGCGTCGAGTATATGGAGAATTACTGGGCCGTTGGGCAATTGGTCTCGATCTGGGTCGGCGAGAACCGCGTGATCGGCCAGACGGCCAGGGTAATTTCGCCCGAGAACGGCTGGGTCGAGGGTGACCGCAACCAGGTTTCAGTTCATGTCGAACTGATCGGCGAAGTCGTGCCGACGGAAAACGGAACGCGCTTCACGACCGGTATTTCCGGTTTCCCGCAAATGGGCTGTATTGCCCACCGCATCCGCTCAAGCGACCTGGCAGCGGTTTTCCGCAACAATTCCGATACGGCGATCCGCATCGGCCATGTCACCCAGGACCCGTCGATCGATGCCAAGATCGACTTCGAGAAACTGCTCAGCCGCCATTTTGCCGTGGTCGGCTCCACCGGCGTGGGCAAGTCCACCTCGGTAACGCTGATGCTGCGCAAGATCGTCGAGGCGCGGCCCGACATCCGCGTGCTGATGCTCGACCCGCACAACGAATTCGGCTCGGCCTTTCCGCGCAACGGCTATGTGCTCAATGCGAGCCGTCTCGTCCTCCCCTTCTGGCTGTTCACGCTGGAAGAAATCGCCGAGGTGATCTTCCGCGGCCAGGACGGCATCGACATCGAGAAGGAAATCCTGCGCGACATGGTCGTGGCGGCGAAGATCGTCCACATGGATGATGCGCAGGGCGGGCAGGCCTCGCTCGTCCGCTCGACCAACACCGCCAAGCAGCGCATCAACGCCGACACTCCTGTTCCCTACCGAATGCTCGACCTGCTCAAGCTGATCGAGGACCGTATCGGCAAGCTCGACGGCAAGGCGGAAAAACCGCATCTGAAGGCGCTCAAGGACCGCATCGAGACAATCGTCAACGATGCACGCTTCCAGTTCATGTTCGACCCGACGAAATGCGGCGGCGACCGCATCAACAACGTGATCTCGGAGATTTTCAGGATTCCCCAGGGCGACCGCCCCATCTGCATCATGGAGATGTCGGGACTTCCCTCAGAGGTCGTCTCCTCGGTCGTTTCGGTGCTGTGCCGCCTTGCCTTCGACCTGGCGCTGTCGAGCGACGGTGCCATTCAGACGCTCGTCGTTGCCGAGGAAGCGCACCGCTATATTCCCGCCGACGTGAAAGCCGGTTTCTGGCCGACGCGCATGGCGATCGGCCGCATCGCCAAGGAGGGCCGCAAATACGGCGCCTATCTGGGCATCATCACCCAGCGGCCCAGCGAGCTCGACCAGACCATCCTGTCGCAATGCAACACCTTCTTTGCCATGCGGCTGTCGAACACCAAGGACCAGGACATCATCGCCGGCGCATTCAACAGCGGCGCCCAGAGCACCATCGCCTTTCTGCCGTCGATTTCCAACCGCGAGTGCATCGCCTTTGGCGAGGCAGTCTATTCGCCGATGCGCATGACCTTCGAAACGGTGGGTGCGGAAGATCTGCCCGGCGCCCATATCCGCGAAAACCAGAATGCGGTGCGTGCCGGTCGGGAGATCAATCTGGGTGCGATCATCTCCCGCATGCGCGGCACCAACATTCCGGCGAGCCTGGCCCATGGCGACGATCCCTACGGACACGATCTGCAGGCGCTGAATGCAGCCTCCATGTCCCAGGCGGCGGCAAAGGGTGGCGGCAGTGGCGCAGCGCCCGGAACCACTGCCGGTAACGCAGCAAGGATGTCCGACCCGGCGAAAATCGATGCCCTGGAGGCGCTTGCCAACAAGAGCATCGAACAACGCTACATCGATGCCGCCAAGGACCCGAACGGCCCTCCGGGCACGCCGGAGCCGCTGCGCAACAACCGGGAAAACGGCAACAGCCTGATCAGGCGGCTGCGCGGATAAGCCTGCCACCTGCCCTTTCAGGCCTTGTGCGCCGCCTTGTGCACAGTTCCCGGTGCACAAATCCGGCCGGGTGCGGGTGAATTCCGAAAAATTCTTGTCACGTTCCGCCGCGATATCTAGGCTGTCGGCAGACATGCCCCGGCATCCTGCCGGGAGCGTTCGGATGCCATTTGCCGGATGTGCCGGCGGCTAGTCAGATTACCGGACAGGATTACCGGGCCACAGCGCAACATCGACGCGGCAGGCCGGCGAACAGGAGGTTACCCATGAACAGGTATGTTTTGCTTGCATCCGCATCCATGCTGGCGATGGGCGTGACAGCGGCGAGAGCCGATTACGTTCTCGACATCTTGCATATCAACGATCTGCACAGCCGCATCCAGTCGGTCAGCAAATACAACTCGACCTGCGCGGCGGAGGACGAGAGTGAAGGCAAATGCTTCGGCGGCATCGCCCGGGTAAAGGCCAAGATCGACGAACGGCGGGCAGCGCTTGCTGCGGAGAACGCCAACGTGCTGGTGCTCGATGCCGGCGACCAGTTCCAGGGATCGCTGTTTTACACCACCTACAAGGGGGATGCGGCGGTCGAGTTCCTCAACATGATAAAGCCCGATGCCATGGCTGTGGGCAATCACGAGTTCGACGACGGACCGGAGACGCTCGCCAGGTTCATCGACAAGGCTGAATTTCCGGTCATTTCGGCCAATACCTCGGCCTATTTCGAGCCGTTGCTGAAAGACAAGCTGCCGGGTTACGTGATCGTCGAAAAGGGCGGCGAGAAGATCGGCATCGTCTCGGTCGTCGCCGCGGACACGAAGGAGTTGTCCTCGCCCGGAGACAAGGTGGACTTCAATGCGGGGATCGGCATCCTGAAGTCGGCGATCCCCGAGATCGAGTCGTACGGCGTCAACAAGATCGTTGCGCTGACCCATGTGGGGCTCGAGATGGACAAGCAGATCGCGGCGGCCGTTTCCGGCATCGACGTGATCGTCGGCGGCCATAGCCACACGCTGCTTGCCAATGGCGACGACGGCGCGGCAGGCCCCTACCCCGTCTGGGTCGAAAATCCGGACGGCATCAAGGTGCCGATCGTTCAGGCCGGTTCGTATTCGAAATATCTTGGCGAGGTCAGCGTCAACTTCAACGATGACGGCGTGGTGACGGCAGCCTATGGCGAACCGCATCTGCTGGATGCCGGCGTGACGCCGGATGCAGCGATCACGGCTCGCGTTGCCGAACTGGCCGCGCCCATCGAGGAACTGAAGAAAAAGCCCGTGGGCGATGCGGTTGCCGCCATCGACGGCGACCGGGATTCGTGCCGTCTCGGCGAGTGTTCCATGGGCAATCTGGTGGCTGACGCCATGCTCGACCGGGTCAAGGGCCAGGGCGTGACGATTGCGGTCCAGAATGGCGGCGGACTGCGCGCCTCCATCGACGGCGGCCAGATCACCATGGGCGAGGTACTCGAAGTGCTGCCGTTCCAGAACGCGCTGTCGACGTTCGAGCTCAAGGGCTCGGATGTTGTGTCGGCGCTTGAAAGCGGCGTCAGCCAGGTCGAGGAGATCAAGGGCCGTTTCCCGCAGGTAGCTGGCCTGCGCTTTGCCTGGGACGAGACGGTTGAACCGCTCAAGGGGCGCATCAAGCAGGTCCAGGTGATGAAGGACGGCGAATGGGCCGATATCGACCCCGAAGCGACCTACAAGCTGGTTTCCAACGACTTCATGCGCGGTGGCGGGGACGGCTATGCCGTGTTCAAGGACAACGGCATGAATGCCTATGACTACGGTCCGGGCCTCGAGCAAGTGGTGGCCGACTACATTGCCGCCAACAGCCCCTACAAGCCCTATACCGATGGCCGCATCCTGAAGGGCGGCATGTTCGAAATGGCAAAGGCCGAGACCATGGCAACAACCGAACCTGCGATGCAGAAGGAAAACATGGCCGGTGATTACGTCATCAAACCGGGCGACTCGCTATGGACCATCGCCAGAGAAAAATACGGCGATGCGCTGGAATGGAAAAGAATTGAGGAAGCCAACTCGGTCACGAACGTGCGCCGGCTGCAAATCGGCGACACGCTGGTCATTCCGCAATAGCAAGGCTTCAGCGGGAGTGCCCCAGCAGGCCTGCGGCAATCCCACTGAATGCAGCTTGCGGAAAGAAAAAAGCCTCCGGAAATTCCGGAGGCTTTTTGATGTGGTGCGGTCGAGAAGACTCGAACTTCCACCCGTGTTACCGGACAGCGACCTCAACGCTGCGCGTCTACCAATTCCGCCACGACCGCATGAAAAACAGGGCAGCCGGTGGGACCAGCCTTGCCGTTGGGGGCGTTTAGCAAATGCCCCGGTGCGAAACAAGGGTGCAATTGGCAGGCCTGCCGATTTTTTGTAAACAGGCATGATCGCCGAAACTGCACGCAAAAAGGCAAAACCGCCGTCCATGGCCACCGTTTCGAACCCAGCTTCCAACCCAGCCGGCACTTCCCGGGTCGCAGGTTCCAGCCTTCCCGGCAGCACCCCTTCGCGCGACGGGCTTGCAACCACCTTCCTGCCGGCTCAAGGCTCCCCGCCGGTGCGCTGGCATGTGGCAGGCGGGTTGAGCGGTTATGCCGAAACGGTGTGGGAGATGGAGCAACTGGCGCAGGCGATCAGCGAGGCGAACGCGCCGGAAGCCGTCTGGCTGGTCGAGCACCCGCCGCTTTATACCGCCGGCACCAGCGCCAAGCCTGGCGACCTGATCGCGCCCGGCCGCTTTCCCGTGCATGAGACGGGCCGTGGCGGCGAATACACCTATCACGGGCCCGGGCAGCGGGTTTGCTATGTGATGCTCGATCTCAAGCGCCGCAAACAGGATGTGCGCGCGTTCGTTGCCGCGCTTGAAAGCTGGATCATCGCCACGCTTGCGGATTTCGCCGTTACCGGCGAGCGGCGCGAGGACCGAGTCGGCGTGTGGGTCAGGCGGCCGGAAAAGGCGCCGCTGGCAGATGGCACGCCGCGCGAGGACAAGATCGCGGCTATCGGCATACGCTTGCGAAAATGGGTCAGTTTTCACGGCATGTCGATCAATGTGGAGCCGGAACTCGCCCATTTCGACGGCATCGTGCCGTGCGGCGTCACCGGCCACGGCGTGACCAGCCTTGCCGATCTCGGCCTGCCGGTCACGATGGAGGATGTCGACATCGCGCTGAAACGCAATTTCGAGACGGTTTTCGGAGCGGTCGAATAACCGCCCCTCTGCTGCCTAGGCCGCCACTTCGTCGATCAGGCTTTTTACCGACGGGTCGATGTGGTGGCTCTCGGCTTTCAGGAAGCTCAGCAGCGCGCGCTCATTGGCGTTGACGGCGCCATCGCGGCGGATGCGTTCAATCAGCCATTGCGCTTCGCCGGCATCGATCTGCTCGTTGGCCAGCGCCTCTGCCTCGAAAGCGCGGTTCTTTTCAGACCAGGAACGCTCCATCTGCACATGGGCAGAGGTGAAGACGTCGTCGAAGAAGCCTTCGGTGAAGATGCCGCCGAGCCCGGAGAAGACCTGACCCATGAAGCCGGTGACATCGGTATCGGTGTCTTCCAGCCATTCCTGGCGGGCAAGCGCCTCGGCCCGCGTCGGGGCGTTGCGCGAGGAAACCGCCATCAGGTAGTTGGCCGTGGCACGCACGAACAGGTCCTGCCAGCTCGGATGGTTGCGGGCGCCGTCGGTGCGCTCGTTGATGTCGAACAGGATTTCGGCTTCCTGGCGCGAGATCGACAGGCCGTTTGCGCCACCTGCCGCATAAAGCACGGCACGCAGCAGGTCGACCTCCGCTTCGCCGATGACGCCTTTGGTAAGCTGCAGACCGCGGGCAAGCGGCCCCTCGCCTTCGACCACCGCATAAGCGATCTGGGCAAGCGCGAAGCCGGCACGCGCTGCCGGGCACTGGGTGGACTTCGCCAGCACGCGGACCAGAAGCTCCAGCTCGCTGACGCTGTCGACAACGCCGTCATGGGATATGCGGTTGGCAAGCCACTGGGCGTTGGCATTGGAGACGTAGCCGCGCGGCTCCGCCTGCATCACCGTGTAATCGGTCAGTGCCTCGACGAAGAACTCGTTCCACTCGGTGCATTTGACGGCAACCGCATCGTTGAAGGCAAATACCGCATCGGCCTCGAGCTGGCTGACAATGCCGTCCTGAAATACCTCGCGGCGGAAGCGCAGCACGTCCCGGGCGCTGATCTCGCCCGGTTTTTCAAGCAGTTCGGCATATGGCCCGTAATTTTCGCTATGCATGGCAAAGTCCCCTGTTGCCCATTGCTGAGGCGGCGCAGAACGCCGGATGTCTCGCAGCCAGGGTATCAGGGCATGGTTTCCCGATTGCCAAGAAACAGGGTTAATGAAGGATGAAGGCAATAACGCCTATGCCTTCACGCGTCGCTCGCGCAGGAAGATGTAGAGGCCCGAGGCGATGATGATGAGGATGCCGAGCCAGCGAAGCGGCGTTGGAAACTCACCGAAAACGAAATAGCCGGCAACCGTCAGCGTGGCGATTTCGAGATACTGGAACGGAGCCAGCAGCGAAGCCTCGGCTCTGGAAAAGGCGATGATGATCAGAAGGTGCGAAACGGTGGCGATCAGCACGATCACCGCCAGCCAGGCAACCGGCTCGAAACTCGCCGGTCTGGTGAGCGTCAGGTCTTCAAAGCCCGCCCACTGGCCGACAAGAAGAAAGGCGGAACAGGTCGCAATCCCGCCAAGGCCGGACCAGAACTGCATGGTGTAGGGATTTTCCTTCTGGCCGATGATGCGCGAGAGGATCAGGTAGACCGAAAACAAGACGGCGGTAACCAGTGGCAACAGGGCTTTGGGGCCGAAGATCGCATAGGTCGGCTGGATGATGAGCAGCGCACCGCCAAAGCCGACCAGGGCGGCCAGATTGCGCCGCCAGCCCACCTTCTCGCCCAGAAACAGCGCGGAAAGCTGCAGGACTATCAGCGGCTCAACGAAAAAGATCGAGATCGCCTCGGCCAGCGGCAGGTATTTGATGGCGATGAAGAAAACGCTGACCGCCGCGCCAATCAGCATGCCGCGCACGAAGTTGAGCAGGTTGTGCTTGCCGTTGAGCTCGGAAAACCCGAACCGCAAGGCGACGAAGAAGAACAGCAGCAGCGCCTGACCGACAAAGCGCGTCCAGGTGATGGTCACCGGGCTGATGGCGTGGCTGTTCGACAGGTATTTCGAGATAACATCCATCAGCGGCGCCAGGGTCATGGCGGCCACCATGAGGAGGATGGCGCCGGTCACCGTGGCATGCGCGCCGGGCCCGGTCTGGGCCGGGGCGCCGATTTCCGGCAGGGTCGGTCCGGCACCGAGCGTGCCGGTCAGGGGGGTAACGCGGGATGTTGTGGCCATATCCGGTCGGCTGGGATTCTTGTCGGTCATCCACCAGCCTTATCGGGAACATCAGGTGTTGGAAAGCGCTCTTCTGACACCATGCTGTCAGCAGAATTCGACACTGCCGGAAGCAGCGGATTTGCCCTAGCGGCGAAGCGCCACCAGAAGATCGTGCGCTGCCTGCATCTCGCGATGGCGCTGTTCGCGGCGCTTTGCAGCTTCATAATCCTCACCCCACTGAGCGATGTTGTGGTCCTCGTCCACATGGGCCGCCGCCCAGGCCGCATCGAGATCGAGTTCACCCTCCGCCAGCGCATAGGCGATCAGCGCCGATCCCGTCAGCGTCGTCATGGTATGCAGGCAGGCCAGCGCCAGGGGTGTTTCGTAAACCCTCAGCCGCGAGGAGAACAGCATGATCGCCTCGCGGCTCTGGGCAATGTGCATGACGCCCTCGACCGTTTCGAAGCGGGCGCCGGTTTTTGCCGCAATCCAGT
>JAMLIH010000096.1 GCA_023954255.1 Phyllobacteriaceae bacterium
ATGTTGCCCTTGACCTTGCGGCGGCCCGAAGCGTCGGTGAACTCCTTGGTCGGCTTGGTGATAACCCGGTAGCCGTTATAGTCGAGCCAGTCGATCAACGGGCGGATGGAGGAGTATTCCTGATCCTCGATCAGGGCGGTGTAGTAATAGGCACGCAGCAGATAGGCCTTCTTCTCGAAATACCGCAGCATGCGCTTGTAATCGATATCGAAGCCGAGTGAGCGCGATGTGGCGTAAAGATTGGCGCCGTCGATGAGCAGAACGATTTTTTCCCGTTGGTCGAACATGATTTTCTCCAAAAAAAGATCAGTATGAATAGTCGCGAACCGGCGGCAGTCAGGACGGAAACCGGCCGATAGGCGTCAATGACAACAGTATAATCCGCCATTGCGCCGATGGTGAGGCGGGCCGGCAGCACAAACGCGCGGCATATTATCACGCGGACATGGCGGCAAGCAGCCGAAAACATCCGGGAACGGCGGCGGATTTGCCTTGAAATTTCCTCCTTTTCGGGCTACGCACGCGCCGAATTCCCGAAAATGCAAGCAATCAGGAGCCTTCCATGGCACGTGTTACCGTTGAGGATTGCATCGACAAGGTCGACAACCGCTTCGAACTGGTGCTGCTCGCCAGCCACCGCGCCCGCCAGATTTCCGGCGGCAGCGAAATCACCATCGACCGCGACAACGACAAGAACCCGGTCGTCGCCCTGCGCGAGATCGCCGATGAGACCCTGTCTCCGGCCGACCTGTTCGAGGACCTGATCCATTCCCACCAGCATCAGGTGGAAGTCGACGAGCCGGAAAGCGATCAGCCCGATGGCCGCCGGATCGCCGAGGAGCCGCGCATCGAAAGTGCAGCCGAGGCGCCGGTCTTTGCCGATACCGAGGACAAGGCGGAGGAAACCGTTACCTTCGACCAGATGTCGGAAGAAGAACTGCTGGCCGGCATTGAAGGCCTGGTGCCGCCGGAAAAAAGCGACGATTTCTGATCTTTCTCCTGAAGTTTCAGGTATTTGCAGCCCGGGCCCCGCGCCCGGGCTTTGCATTTTGAGGCGCAAAACCAAAAGCAGTGCTTTGAAACGGCTCCCCGCATGGCATATACTTTCCGCGGGCTTGCGCTGAAGGCAGCTCCAAATGCGGAAAAAAGGCTTGCGGGGGCTCAGAAGCACCATTGATGCGCCAGTATGAACTCGTAGAGCGGGTCACCAGCTACAAACCTGACGCAAACGAGGCCCTGCTCAACAAGGCCTACGTCTATGCCATGAAAAAACATGGCGAGCAGCGCCGTGCCAATGGCGATCCCTATTTTTCCCATCCCCTGGAAGTCGCCGCCATCCTGACCGATCTGCATCTCGACGAGGAGACGATCGCGGTCGCGCTGCTGCACGACACCATTGAGGATACCGACGCAACGCGCGCCGAGATCGACGAGATGTTCGGCGACCGCATCGGCAATCTGGTCGAGGGCCTGACCAAGCTCAAGCGCATCGATCTCGTGTCCAAGAAGGCCGAACAGGCCGAGAATCTGCGCCGCCTGCTGCTGGCGATTTCCGACGATATCCGCGTGCTGCTGGTGAAACTCGCCGACCGGCTGCACAACATGCGCACGCTGCATCACGTCAAGCCGCACAAGCGCGCGCGCATCGCCCAGGAAACCATGGAGATCTATGCGCCGCTTGCCGGCCGCATCGGTATGCAGGACCTGCGCGACGAGCTTGAGGAACTTTCCTTCAAGTACATCAATCCGAAAGCCTACGAGACGGTTACCCAGCATCTGGCCGACCTCGCAGAGCGCAACCGGCCCCATATCCGCCGCATCATCAAGGAACTGACCGCCAAGCTGGAGGCCGAAGGCATCGATGCCACCGTGCGCAGCCGGCAGAAAAAGGCCTGGTCGGTGTTCCGAAAGATGGAGTCGAAGGCGCTGGGCTTCGAGCAGCTTTCCGACATTTTCGGTTTCCGCATCATCGTCAAGACGCTGGAGGAATGCTACCGCACGCTCGGCATCGTTCACCAGACCTGGCCGATGGTGCCCGGCCGCTTCAAGGACTTCATCTCGACCCCGAAGCAGAACGACTACCGCTCGATCCACACCACGGTGGTCGGCCCCGGCCAGCAGCGCGTCGAACTGCAGATCCGCACCTGGGAAATGCACAACGTCAACGAATACGGCGTTGCGGCCCACGCCTTCTACAAGGACAAGGAAAACGCCGATCACAACGAGAGCAGGGTCTATGCCTCGTTGCGGCGCACCATCGAGCAGCTTGCCGAGGGCAACAACGCCGAGGAATTTCTCGAACACACCAAGCTCGAACTCTTCCTCGACCAGGTATTCTGCTTCACGCCCAAGGGCCGCATCATCGCCCTTCCAAAGGGCGCGACCCCCATCGACTTCGCCTATGCGGTGCATACCGATGTCGGCAATTCCTGTGTCGGCTGCAAGATCAACGGCAAGATGATGCCGGTGATCACCGAATTGCAGAATGGCGACGAGGTCGAGATCATCCGCTCGACCTCCCAGGCGCCGCCTGCGGCATGGGAATCGGTGGTGGTCACCGGCAAGGCGCGCGCCGCCATCCGCAAGGCAACCCGCGAGGCGATCCGCAAGCAGTACTCAGGGCTTGGCACCCGCATTCTGGAGCGTGCCTTTGCCCGTATCGGCAAGACCTACTCCCGCAGCGATCTCGAGGTTGCCCTGCCGCGGCTGGCCCGCGAGCGCCTCGATGACGTGCTGACCGATGTCGGGCGCGGTGAACTCTCCTCGCTTGATGTCATCAAGGCCGTCTATCCCGATTACCGCGAGGACCGCACCACAGAAAAGCCGAAGCGCGGCGAGGGCTGGTTCAACCTCAAGGCCGGCGCCAACATGCTGTTCCGGCTGCCGGGCATGGACAACAACCGGGAAAAGCTGCGCGAATTCGCCAAGCAGAAGAAGGCCAGTGCAATTCCCATTCGCGGCGCCGGAAACGAGCTTCCGGTTCGGTTTGCCCCGGAAGGTGGCGCGGTGCCGGGCGACCGGATCGTCGGCATTCTCGAGCCGGGCGTCGGCGTCACCATCTACCCCATCCAGTCGCCGGCGCTTGCCGGTTTCGAGGACAAGGACCGCTGGCTCGACGTGCGCTGGGACATAGAGGAAGGCAGCACCAACCGCTTTCCTGCCCGTATCCGCTCGGTGGCGATCAACGAACCCGGCGTGCTTGCCACCATCACCGAGGTGATCGCCAACAACGACGCCAATATCCAGAACCTTTCCATGACCCGGTCTGCCGACAACTACATGGACATGGTGTTCGATCTTGAAGTCTGGGACCTCGCACACCTGACCAAGATCATACGGCAGCTATCGGCAAAGCCTGCGATCACCAGCGTCGAGCGGGTGACCGGCTGACAAGCGCCTTCTTTTTGGCGCCGGCGAGCTGTTTTGCGGTTTTCTGCCTGCATTCCGCCAGAATTGATTACCATTTGAGCATCGCCGGTGCCAAAGGATGAGCCTGTCAGCCCATGTTCCGACGGGGCATTCATGACAACAGGATGTTAAGCCAATTGTGCTAGAGGAACGAAGGTTTTAACGGATTCGCTGAAACCTCATGGGACACACAGGCCGGCCGGTAATGGCATTGTCACGTTTTCCGACAAACGTGAAAAGCGCTGTCGCCAGGCCGGTGAGGGGAATGCTATCGCCCGGCCTTGCGGTGCCGGCGCAAAACGGGCCTTCTCGCCGGGGAAAAGGAACGGGTAATGCTTTTTCAGCGCAGGTCACCACCTGATTGGCGCGAAAAACTGCGGGTTGCGGTATGGCCTCGCCGCTCCTGGAGCCGTTCCCTGAAATATCTGGCCAAGCGTGTCCTGCGTCTGACGGCTTCTCCCCACGCCATTGCCGCCGGTATCGCCGCCGGCGTGTTTGCCTCCTTTACCCCCTTCATGGGGATGCATTTCATCATCTCCTTCATTGTCGCCTATGTGATCGCCGGCAACATGATCGCTGCGGCAACGGGAACCTTTCTCGGCAATCCGATCACCTTTCCCTTCATCTGGGCGGCAACCTATTCCACCGGCAATTTCATCCTGAAGGGCGAAACCAACGGCCACCGGCCGGAAGAAGCCCTCAAGGGGCTGACCGATATCAGCCTGTGGGACGAGGGCCTGCACGGCATCGTCGAGATCGCCGCCTCGATTTGGGAGCCAGTGTTGAAGCCGATGAGCGTGGGCGCGATCCCGCTCGGCATCGCCGCAGCCCTGATTGCCTATGTCATCACCCGCTGGTCGGCGGTAGCCTTCCAGCTTTCCCGGCGCAGGATGCTGGCCGAAAAGGCCCGCAAGCTGAAGGAGCGGGCGATGGCGGCGGCCGAAGGCAATCAGGCTTCCAGCACCTGATCGTGAAGGCGCCGGCCTGCGGGAAGCGTTTTCAAACCGCCCAAAACAGACTAAGTAACGCCCATGATCATCGGCATGGGCAACGACCTCATCGATATCCGCCGCGTGGAGCGCAGCATTGAGCGGTTTGGCGACCGCTTCATCCAGCGTGTTTTTACCGAGATCGAGCAGGCGAAATCCGACCGGCGCCGTGAGCGCGCCGCCTCCTATGCCAAGCGGTTTGCCGCCAAGGAGGCCTGTTCCAAGGCGCTCGGCACCGGCATCAGCCGCGATGTCTTCTGGCGCGACATGGGCGTGGTCAATCTGCCCGGCGGCAAGCCCACCATGAAATTGACCAATGGCGCTGCGAAAAGGCTTGAAGAACTCATGCCGCAGGGTTACGTAGCCAGAATTCACCTGACGATTACCGACGACAAGCCTTTGGCGCAGGCCTTCGTGATCATCGAGGCGATTCCGGCGCATGAGAGCCTGGAACCTGCCAGTTAGCGCAAAGAGCCGTTCGAAAATGAATCCCACCAGACAGGAAGATATCGTGAGCGAAAAAGCCAGTTCCCAGAAGGAAGGCGGGTTTGCCGAGACCGTCAAGATCATCGTTCAGGCACTCATCCTCGCCCTGTTTGTGCGAACCTTTCTGTTCCAGCCCTTCACCATTCCCTCGGGCTCGATGATTCCCACCCTGCTGGTCGGCGACTACCTGTTCGTGTCGAAATATTCCTACGGCTACTCGAAATACTCCTTCCCGCTGTCGCCGGATGTTTTCGACGGCCGCATCTGGGAAGGAACGCCCGAACGCGGCCAGATCGCCGTCTTCCGCCTGCCGAGCAATCCCTCGATCGACTACATCAAGCGCGTCATCGGGCTGCCGGGCGACCGCGTCCAGGTGCGCGAAAGTATTCTCTACATCAATGACGAGCCGGTGGACCGCTCGCCTGCCGGCATGTACCGCCACCCCGATGGCGGGCCGGAAATCCCGATGTTCACCGAAACCCTGCCCAATGGCGTTTCCTATCAGGTCATCGAGACCAATCTGCGCGTTCGGGTGACAATACGCGGGTCTTCGAAGTGCCGCCGGGCCACTATTTCATGATGGGCGACAACCGCGACAACTCCCTCGACAGCCGTTTCGATGTCGGCTTCGTGCCGCTGGAGAATTTTATCGGTCCGGCGCGCTCGATTTTCTTTCTCGGTCGCAAATGGTGCCCACCCGCTCGCCATCTGGCGCTGGCCCACCCGACATGCGCACGGACCGCCTGTTCAGGGGGTTGTGACCGGATGAGCACGACAAGCAAATCCCGCGGCTCCAAGCGCTTCGGCGTGCTTGAAAAACGCCTGGGATATGCTTTCTCCGAATACGAGAACCTGGAGCGGGCGCTGACCCATGCCAGCGTTCGCAAGAAATCCGGACAACAACTTCCACTATCAGCGGCTGGAATTTCTCGGCGACCGCGTTCTGGGCCTCGCCGTGGCGGAACTGCTCTTCGACAAGTATCCGACTCCAACGAAGGTGAACTGTCGCCGTCTCAATGCGCTGGTCAAGGGCACGCTTGCCGAAATTTCCGACGAACTGGGCCTGCATGAGTTCATCCGGACCGGTGGCGACCTGAAGGAACTGACCGGCAAGCGCATGCAGAGCGTCAGGGCGGACGTGCTGGAAGCGCTCATCGCCTCGATCTATCTCGATGGCGGGTTGCAGGCTGCCGTCGACTTCATCAAGTGCTTCTGGAAGGAGCGCCTGCACATGGCCGAGGAGGCGAAGCGCGATTCGAAGACCTCGCTGCAGGAATGGGCGCATTCGAACCGTTTCGGCACGCCACGCTACAAGGAGCAGAAGCGCACCGGACCCGACCACGACCCGGTCTTCACCGTCGTCGTTCAGGTCACCGGCAAGGAAGATGCGTCTGGCACCGGGCGCTCCAAACGCGCCGCCGAGCAAAGCGCCGCCAAGGCCATGCTGGTGCGCGAAGGCGTTTGGAAGGAAGGCGAGATAGCCCTGTGAGCACCGAGGAAACCATTACCGCAAACATCGATCCGGCACCGACGCGCGCCGGCTTCGTCGCGCTGATCGGCGCTCCCAATGCCGGCAAGTCGACGCTGATGAACCGGCTGGTCGGCACCAAGGTGTCGATCGTTACCCACAAGGTGCAGACGACCCGCGCCATCATCCGCGGCATCGCCACCCATGACAGTGCCCAGATTGTCTTCGTCGACACGCCCGGCATTTTCAGGCCGCGCCGCAAGCTCGACGAAGCCATGGTCATCACCGCCTGGGGCGGCGCCAAGGATGCCGATCTCGTTGCCTTGCTGATCGATGCCGAGCGCGGTGTAACCGATGATGTTGTCGCCATCCTCAAGGGGCTGTCGGAGGTGCGCCAGCCGAAAGCCCTCATCCTCAACAAGATCGACGCCGTTGCCCGCGAAAAGCTGCTGGAACTGACGGCGAAAGCCAATGAAGTGGCCACTTTCGACCGTACCTTCATGGTTTCGGCACTCAAGGGGGACGGCTGCAGCGACCTGATGGACTATCTTGCCGCCGCCATGCCGCTGGGGCCGTTCCTCTATCCCGAGGACGATGTTTCCGATCTGCCGATGCGCCAGCTTGCCGCCGAAATCACCCGCGAAAAGCTCTACCTGCGCCTGCATCAGGAACTGCCCTATGCCTCCCATGTGGAGACGGAAAGCTGGAAGGAAACCGAAAAGGGCGTGCGCATCGACCAGGCAATCTATGTCGAGCGCGACAGCCAGAAGAAGATCGTCATCGGCAAGCGCGGTGAAACCATCAAGGCGATTTCCACCGCAGCGCGCAAGGAGATTGCCGATATCCTGGAAAAGCCGGTGCATCTCTTCCTGTTCGTCAAGGTGCGCGAGAACTGGGTCAACGATCCCGAGCGCTACCGGGAAATGGGGCTTGAGTTTCCCCGCTGAACGCTTTCATCTGCAGCGATGGACTGGAAAGACCAAGGCCTGATTCTCGGTGTGCGCAAGCATGGCGAAACCAGCGCGATCATCGAGGTGATGACGGCAGCCCACGGCCGGCACATGGGGCTGGTGCGCGGCGGCCGTTCCTCCCGCCAGCGCCCGGTGCTGCAGCCGGGTAATTCCGTTCTGCTGGAATGGCGCGCCCGGCTGGAAGAGCATCTCGGCACCTTCACGGTAGAGGGCCAGAGCCTGCGTGCCGCGCAGCTGATGGAACTGCCGCTCGGCATCTACGGCCTGCAGACGCTCGCCGCCCATCTGCGCCTTTTGCCCGAGCGCGATCCGCATCCGGGCCTTTACGAGGCAGCCCTTGTGGTGCTCGAACACCTCGACGACCCTGAACGCACCGCGCGGCTGATGATCCGTTTCGAATTGGCGATCCTGGAAGAACTGGGCTTCGGTCTCGACCTCGGCCAGTGCGCCGCAACGGGTTCGAAGGCGGAACTGGTCTGGGTTTCTCCCAGGAGTGGGCGGGCCGTCAGCAGGGATGCCGGCAAGCCGTGGGAAGGGCAGTTGCTGCCGCTGCCGCCCTTTCTGCTCGATGAAACATGCCGTGCCCTGCTGCCGCCGGAGGCGGGGCAGGGCAAGCCGATCGCCATGAAAGACCTGCTGGATGACGGCTTCAATCTTTCCTTTTATTTCCTCGACCGCAACGTCTATGGTCCGCGGGGCATCCGTTCGCCCGACGAACGGGCCGGGCTGATACGCCGTATAAATGCGGCTGTTGAATAGATCCGGAGAGACCGGATGACGGATCACGGCCACAAGAGTGAAAGGCAACGATCGTGAGTGAAGACAAACGGGTCGTGGCTCCCGATGCAGCCGTCGGCACCATTCCCCTTGAGCTTGTGCAGAAGCACTCCGGGATCGAACTGTTCGACATGATGATCGCGGGCGAATTGCCGCCGCCGCCCATTTCCCGCACACTCAATTTCAGGCTCACCGAAGCCGAAAAGGGCAGGGCGGTTTTCCGCGGCATTCCGCTGTTCGAGCACTACAACCCGCTTGGAACGGTGCACGGCGGCTGGCCGGCAACGATCCTGGATTCAGCGCTTGGCTGTGCGGTTCAGACCATGCTGCCCAAGGGCATCGGTTACACGACGGTCGAGTTCAAGGTCAATCTGGTGCGCCCCTTGTTCGAGACGACGGGCGAGGTCGTGTGCGAGGGCAGGGTCGTTCACATGGGCCGCACCATCGCTACTTCCGAGGCAACGCTGAAAAATGCCGAAGGCAAGCTGATTGCCCATGGCACGGAAACCTGTGCCATCTTTCCCCTTGGCAGCAAGGGTTAGGAGCGGGAGCGTATGCCCACCCTGCTGATCGTCTACCACACGCGCACCGGCGGCAGCCGCCAGATGGCTGAAGCCGCCGCGGAAGCGGCACGCGAGCATGGCAGAGTGGTCGTCAAGACCGCCGATCAGGCGGGGCCGGAGGATTTACTGGAAGCTGGCGGCTATCTGTTCTGTGCGCCGGAGAACCTGGCCGCGATTTCAGGTGTGATGAAGGATTTCTTCGACCGCTGCTATTATCCGGTGCTGGGGCGTATCGAGGGGCGCCCCTATGCCCAGATGGTGTGTGCCGGTTCCGATGGCGAAAACGCCGTGCGCCAGACCGCCCGCATCGCCACGGGCTGGCGACTGAAGGAGGTGCAGCCGCCGCTTATCGTCTGCACCCATGCCCAGACGCCGGAAGCAATACTGGCGGAAAAGATTATTCCTGAAGCAGATCTCGCCAAGTGCCGCGAGATTGGCGCAGCCCTGGCAGCAGGACTTGCCATGGGCGTGTTCTGATTAGACGAGTGAGCCGTAGTTACTCCGCCGCTGCCATCCTTGCCACCGGCGCCTGTTTGATCGGCCAGTGGATGATGGCTGCAAAGATGCCGAGCGCGACGCCGATCCACCAGACGGGATCGAAACTGCCATAGAGGTCGAACAGGTAGCCGCCCAGCCACACGCCGAGGAACGAGCCGATCTGGTGGGAAAAGAAGACGATACCGCCCAGCATGCCGAGGTAGCGGGTGCCGAACATGACGGCGACGAGTGCATTGGTTGGCGGCACGGTTGAAAGCCACAGCACGCCCATCACGCAGGCGAAGATGATAACCGTCGTCGGTGTTTGCGGCAGCAGCAGAAAGGCCGTTACCGCAATCGAGCGACCGATGTAGATCCAGGCCAGCAGATGCGGCATGTGCCGTTTTCTTGATATGATGCCCGAGCCGAGTGAGCCGACGATGTTGAGAAGGCCGATCAGCATCAGGGAGATGCCCGCCCAATAGGCATCGATGCCGATATCCTTCAGATAGGCGGGAAAATGCGCGGTGATGAAGGCCACCTGAAAGCCGCAAACGAAGAACCCGGCAACCAGCATCAGATAGCTTTGATGCCCTACTGCTTCGCGCAGCGCTTCGCCGATCGTCTGTTCCATCTCTTTGGATGAAGCCCCGCTGCTGGCAGCATTGCCGACCAGGGGAATAGCAAGAAGCGGAATTATCATCATCAGGGCTGCCAGCCAGACCAGCGTATCCTGCCATCCGAACTGGGCGATCAGGGCCACGGTCAGCGGCGAGAACAGCGCCCTGCCGGCAGAACCTGCCGCCGTGCCGAGGCCGAAAACAAAGGTGCGGTTTTCCGGCGAG
>JAMLIH010000097.1 GCA_023954255.1 Phyllobacteriaceae bacterium
CTTGGCATTCTGAGCGTTGGTGGAAACCAATGCTCCAAGCGGTGCTACGAATGCCGCCACACCGTTTACGAAGGTTTGCCGGAGCTAGACAAGAAAGTCCTCTACCTCGATCAGAATCTGTTCTCGGCACTATATAAATTTGAGCAGGGTGGTAGGCCTCCGCCCGGGCATGAGCGGTTCATTTCCGAAGTCCACCGCCTACTTCGACGACTTGTTCTCAACCAGCAGATTATTATGCCCTCTTCGGACATCCATCTCGACGAAAGCATAGTGTTTCATGAATCTGAGGCGCTTCGCCTCGCAATCGAAATGCTCGGCGGCGATGCGAGTTTCCACAACGTGCACCATATTGAACTGTCGCAGGCCATCGCGGCGGCTGAGGCGTTTTTCGAGAAAAGGGACCCCATCCACTCTTCAGATGTTGATGGAATTCTCTTGCATGATCGCAATCAATGGCTTCCGCGACTCCACATCACCGTAAACTCTGATTTCAGCGCCTTTGCGGACGAAATTCGGGAGAATCGAGGCCGCGGGCATACTGCGATGCAAAGCATCTTCGATAAGTGGACTGACGAGAAGAAACCATTCGAGGAAGTCTTGTCGGCAGAGCTTAACTCGACTGTGCAAGCGAAGACAGGCGCGCTGCTGCAATTTTTCTCAAATTACTCAAGCAGTATAGAAAACGCCGATCCAATGAAATTCTTGAATGTGATTGGTAATCCAATCTTCACTGAATACAAGACAGTCCGATCACTGGCTGGAAAGTACGGTTTTGAAGGGGATGAAGCAGACAAATGCGTGCTCTCTTTTTGGTCCTCTGAGCAAGCGCAAACAATCCCGCATCACCGAGTTGCCGCGTATTTTTTTGCCGCTATTGCGCGACGTGCCGCCAACGGTATGAAAAGAAACAAGCTAACACGGGGCATGCTCAACGACATCCGGGCGATCTCAACCTATGCTCATTATGTCGACGCCATGTTCATCGACAGAGAGTGCGCCAGCATGCTCGCGGAAGGCCCCCTGAACACGGAACTTAAGTACAAGGCTAAGATTTTCTCATTTGCTGACCCAACTAACTTCATAGAATATCTCAAGGATATTGATGAGGGCACCGATCCGTTGGTGGGGTGCTTAGCGGAAACGCTCTATGGTTAGCGCATACGGTTAGGATTCGGCTTTTTTCGGTTGCCCAAACGACCGCCCCTTCTGTTTAGCAGACGTCCAGCCCAAGCCACTTCCGCCTCTACCCGTGAAAAACCCTACGCCCCATCCAGCTCGGCGGATAGCTCCAGCCATTCCTCCTCGACCTCGACGAGGCGGCGTTCGGCTTCCGCCTTCTTGGTGGCGAGTTCGCGGATCTTGTCCGTTTCCCGGTTGGTCGAGGCCGTCGCCAGCATCTTGTTGAGCTTGCCGATTGCCTCTTCCGCCTTCACCATGATGGCTTCGAGCTGTTTGACGCGCTTGCGCACGGCATCCTGACCGGAGCGGACAACGGCCGCCTGCTTGCGCTTTTCCGCCTTGTTGGCAGGAGCTTCTGCCTCCTGTTTGGCCTTGCGGGCCTTTGCCTCGGCTTCCTCGCCCTTAAGGATCAGCCGCTTGTAGTCCTCCATGTCGCCGTCATAGGGGCTGACGCCGCCCCGGGCGACGAGCCACAGCCGTTCGGCGCTCGCTTCCACCAGGTGCCGGTCGTGCGAGATCAGGATCACCGCGCCCTCATAGTCGTTGAGCGCCATGACGAGTTGCTCGCGGCTGTCGATGTCGAGATGGTTCGTCGGCTCGTCGAGGATCAGCAGATGCGGCGCATCGAAGGTGATGAGGCCGAGCAGCAGGCGCGCCCGCTCGCCGCCGGAAAGATCCCTGGCCTTGGTGTCCATCTTCTCGGATGACAGCCCCATGCGCGCCACGCGGCCGCGTATCTTGCCTTCCGGTTCTCCCGGCATCAGCTTGCGCACGTGGTCGTAGGCCGACTGCTCGGGGATCAGATCGTCAAGCTGGTGCTGGGCGAACATCGCCACGCGCAGCTTGTCGGCGCGGGTCATCTCGCCGCTCTCGGCCTCAAGACGGTCCGAGATCAGCTTGGCGAAGGTCGACTTGCCGTTGCCGTTGGCACCCAGCAGCGCGATGCGGTCGTCGGCATCGATGCGCAGCGAAAGCCGCGACAGGATCGGCTTGCCGGGCTCATAGCCGACGGCCACGTTGAACAGGTTGATGATTGGCGAGGCTGCCTGCTTCTTCGGGCTCGGAAAGGAGAGCGGCGCCACCCTTTCATCGACGGCAACGGAAATTTCCTTCATCCGCTCCAGCGCCTTGATGCGGCTCTGTGCCTGCCGCGCTTTCGAGGCCTTGGCGCGGAAGCGGTTGATGAAGGCCTCCATGTGCTTGCGCTGGGCGTCCTGCTTTTCCTTCATCTTCATCTGCAGCATGAGGCGCTCGGCCCGCGTGCGCTCGAACGTGTCGTAATTGCCGCGATAGAGGGTCAGCTTCTTGTGCTCGAGGTGCACGATGGCATTGCATGCCTTGTTGAGCAGGTCGCGGTCATGGCTGATGATGATGACGGTATGGCGGTAGCGTGCGATGTAGTTTTCCAGCCACAGCGCGCCTTCGAGATCGAGGTAGTTGGTCGGCTCGTCGAGCAGCAGCAGGTCGGGTTCGGCAAACAGCACGGCGGCGAGCGCCACGCGCATGCGCCAGCCGCCCGAAAAGGCCGAACACGGGCGCTGCTGGGCCTCGGCATCGAAACCCAGACCGGCCAGGATCGCGCCGGCGCGCGCTTCCGCCGAATGGGCGTCGATATCGGCAAGCCGCATGTGGATTTCGGCGATCCGGTTGGCATCGGTGGCGGTTTCGGCTTCCGCGATCAGCCGGGCCCGTTCGGTGTCTGCGGCAAGCACCGTCTCGATCAGGCTGGTTTCGGTGCCGGGGGCTTCCTGCGCCACCTGGCCGAGCCGCGCGCCCTTGGGAATGCGGATGTCGCCGGATTCAGGCTGCAACTCGCCGGTGATCAGCTTGAACAGCGTCGTCTTGCCGGTTCCGTTGCGGCCGACGAAGCCGGTCTTCGAACCGGTGTCGATCGACACGCCTGCCGCTTCGAAAAGCGGGCGCCCCTGCATGCGGAAGGTGAGGTCTGAAATCGAAATCATGCGGCGGCTTTTGGCGCAAGCCATGTCCGGGCGCAAGCGCGTTTGCCCGCAATCGGCGAAAAAGACACCGCTCCCCGTGTTTCAGCAAAGCGCCTGACCCTCTTCCGTTCTTGTGAAATAGATCAGGTCGAGCGGCGGCGGCGCCTCGCCGAGCAGGGAGAGGATGGTGTGCGCCTGGCCGCGATGATGGGTCTGGTGGTTGAAGAAATGGCTGACACAGGGCGCCAGTTTCTGGGTGATGGTGTCCGGCAGGGTGATCATGGTGAAGGTGAATTCGCCTTCGATGGCGGCCTCGTCGAGTGACCGTACCCAGGCGATGATGCGGGCATCTTCCGCCTCCCGCGCTTGCCGCAGGCTGGTGAAGTCCTCAAACAGGATGGCGTCGAGCTGACTGGGATGCTCGCCTTCGCCGGTAAAGCGCTTCATCCAAACCCGGTCGCCGACGAGGATATGGTTGAGCGTGCCATGCATCGACCTGAAGAAGGCGCCGCAATCGCTCCGGTAGGCATCATCGCCGAGCAGGCCTGCGGCATCGTAGAGCCGCGCGTTTGCCCAGCGGTTGTAGGCGGCAAACAGCCGAAAGGTCTGAAGTAAGGTCATCGTGTTTTGATTTCCCCCGTTGTGTGGCTTTCACGCACTTGCGGCATTGGCGGATGTGGGGCAATCGTGCCACCGCAACCGGGAAACAACTCCCGCAGGATTCGCACGGAAAGAGCCCCCATGTCGATCAAGCTCTACGAACTGGTAGGCAAAGACAAGTCCCGCCCGTTTTCGCCCCATTGCTGGAAGGCGCGCATGGCGCTGGCCCACAAGCGGCTCGACTATGAGGCGGTGCCGGTCAGGTTCACCGAAATTCCGGAGATCGAGAATGGCGGCCAGACGATCGTGCCGGTGATCCGCCATGGCGAGCGGGTGATTGCCGATTCCTTCGAGATCGCGCTCCATCTGCGCGAAGCCTATCCCGACCGGGCAGGCCACCTGTTTCAGGGTGACGGCTCGATAGCGCTGACGCGTTTTGTTGAATCGTGGAGCCAGTCCCAGTTGCATACCTGGATTTTCAGATGGGCGGCCATGGATATCTACAACATGCTGGATGACGCCGATCAGGCGTATTTTCGCGAGAACCGCGAAAAGCGTGTCGGCATGACGCTGGAGGAGTTCGCCGCCGGCCGCGAGGAGCGGGCAGGCCAGTTGCAGCAGATACTGGCGCCGATCCGCCTGATGCTCAAGCACCAGCCCTATCTCGGCGGCAGGGACCCGATCTTCGCCGACTACATCCCGTTCGGCGCATTGCAATGGCTGCGCGTCTGCTCGGGCCTTGCCATGTGGGACAAGGACGATCCGGTGCGCGACTGGTTCGAGCGCCTGCTCGACCTGCATGACGGGGCGGGCCGCTCGGTGCCGGAGGCCGGGTGAACCGGGCACGGCGCCGGTCTTTGCTTGCGCTCTTGCGCATAATCGCCAGCTGAAGCCGCCTCTTGGCAGGACTGGCGGCTGCCGCTATAGAGGCGCGGAATTTTCATTTCGCTTTCCCGAAAACGCAAGAAAGACAGGGCAGAACCATGGCCATCGAACGTACCTTTTCCATGATCAAACCGGACGCGACCAAGCGCAACCTGACCGGCGCCATCACCAAAATGCTTGAAGAGGCGGGCCTGCGCGTCGTCGCTTCCAAGCGTGTGTGGATGAGCCAGCGCCAGGCCGAAGCCTTCTACGCCGTTCACAAGGAGCGCCCGTTCTTCGGCGAACTGACCGAGTTCATGTCCTCCGGCCCGACCATCGTGCAGGTGCTGGAAGGCGAGAATGCAATCGCCAAAAACCGGGAAGTGATGGGCGCCACAAACCCGGCCGAAGCAGCTGAAGGCACGATCCGCAAGACCTACGCCAATTCGATCGGCGAAAACTCGGTGCATGGCTCCGACGCGCCGGAAACGGCCGCCGAGGAAATCGCCTTCTGGTTTGCCGGCCACGAAATCGTCGGCTGACGCCGCAAGACGCTGACAGGATCGGGACCGGGCTTCGCGCCAACCGCCGCAGCCCGGTCCTTTCATGTCCGATACCCGACTGCACCGGCCTTTTTGCACGGCTGCCTTGCAGATTTGTTCTGCTTTATGACGCAGTGCGTCATTGCAATGACGCAAATCGCTATTACGTTTACGTCAGCGCAAGTCGGGATTCGGTTTACTGCTGAAACCGTCCTGCGCCGAGGAAGCAACGGAGAGACCGTTTCGCCGTGCCGGTTTTGAGGCGGGGCGGTCTGGTGGGAGGAACAACCTTCAAGGAAGGAAGTTCCCCATGCAACAGCAACTGACCCGGCAGACGGACGGCCGCAACAACAGGCCGGACGATTCCCTGTACATTCATCGGCTGACACCGGGCGATCTGGACCGGGTGCGCGATCACTTTCTGCGCCTGAGCCCCAAATCCAGACGCCTTCGCTTCGGCCGGCCCGTCTCCGACGAGTTTCTCGAACGTTATGCCGAGGCCCTCTTCGAGGCGGTGTCCATCGTCTATGGCGCGGAGATCGACGGCGTCATTCGCGGCGTCACCGAAATGCGCGGCGATACCACCTCCTGGAGCCGTTTTGCCGAAGCTGCGGTTTCCGTCGAGGATGACTACCAGGATCGCGGCATTGGCGGTGCGCTGCTCAAGCGCCTCGTTCAGGCAGCCCAGAACCGCGGCGTGTCGCAGCTCTACATGGTCTGCCTGCGCGAAAACCACAAGATGAAGCATCTGGCACAGAAGAACGAGGCGATCCTCGACTACTGCGTCGACGAGGTGGAAGGCCGCATCACCGACCTGCATCCCTCCTTTGCCTCGCTGTTTTCCGAGTGGTTCGACGAGGCGAGCGACTATGTCACCTCGCTGATGACGCCAGCCCGCAAGTAGGGGTGCGCAAGCAGGCTTGCAATTTTCAAGCGGCAATCGGACAAGACGGCTTCCATTGTTTTGGGAGCCGTCTTTTCATGTTCACCCGCGAAAAACTTCGATACCGTGCCGTGCTGCTCGAGGCCGGGCCGCCGCTCGGTGATGCGGAGTCCGCCGCAGCGGCCCGTGCCTTTTTCGAACGCATGAAGAGCCGCCACACCGTGCGCGACTTCTCGCCCCGCCCGGTCGATGAAGCGGTCATTGCCGATTGTATTGCCACGGCGGGCCGCGCTCCCTCCGGCGCCAACCACCAGCCCTGGCATTTCGTCGCCGTGCGCGATGCCGCCATCAAGGCGCAGATACGGGCGGCAGCGGAAAAGGAAGAGGAAGCCTTCTATGACGGCGGCGCCAGCGACGAATGGATCAAGGCGCTGGAGCCGCTGGGAACCGGCGTCTCAAAACCGCATCTCGAAATCGCTCCCTGGCTGATCGTTGTCTTCGCCCAGCGCTGGGGCGAGTTCGATGATGGCACCCGCTACAAGAACTATTATGTGCCGGAAAGCGTGGGCATTGCCTGCGGCTTCCTGATCGCCGCGCTGCACCATGCCGGCCTTTCCTGCCTGACACACACACCCAATCCCATGGCGTTTCTGAACGACTTGCTCGGGCGGCCGAAATCCGAAAAGCCGATGATGATCATCGCGGCTGGCTTTCCGGCTGAAAACGCCACCATTCCGGAAGTGGCGACCCTCAAGAAGCCGCTTGCGGAAATCATGACGGTGGTCTGATTTCCCGCCCGGCGGCCCTCGATCTCGCCGCGCCCCTTGATCTTGCCGCATCAATGACCAAGGGTAAGTCATGACCACAAGCCAGATATTGCTGTTCAGCCTTTTCGCCCTCGTCTTTGTCTTTCTGATCTGGGGCCGCTGGCGTTACGATCTTGTTGCCTTTTCGGCCCTCGTCGTCGCCCTGCTGCTCGGACTCGTGCCGACCGAAGAGGCCTTTTCGGGCTTCGGTCATCCGGCGACGATCATCGTTGCGCTTGTATTGGTAGTCTCGCGTGGTTTGCAGAATTCCGGTGCCGTCGACATGATCACCCGGCGCCTGTCCAATCCCGAGCGCTCGGTGGGCAGCCACATCTCCATCATGAGCGCAATCGGCGCAGCGCTTTCGGCCTTCATGAACAATGTCGCCGCCATGGCGCTGTTGATGCCGGTCGACATCGAGGCAGCGCGCAAGGCGGGCAGGGCGGTGCGTGCGACCCTGATGCCGCTTTCCTTCGCCACCATTCTCGGCGGCATGGTCACCCTGATCGGCACCCCGCCCAACATCATCATCGCCTCCTTCCGCGAAAAGGCGCTGGGCGAGCCCTTTTCCATGTTCGACTTTTCACCCGTCGGACTTGCCGTGTCGGTTGCCGGTATCGCCTTCGTTGCCCTGATCGGCTGGCGGCTTATTCCCGGTGGCGGCGAGAAGGCCCAGGCGGCTGCAGGCAGCGAGAGCGGTGAGTTCGTTGCCGAACTGGTGATTCCGGACAAGTCGCCGGCCACCGGCAGCAGGGTTCGCGATCTCTATGAAACCGGCGATTCCAACGATGTCTCGATCCTCGGTGCAATCCGCAACGGCAAGCGCCTGCCGGGCTTCGCAGCCGGCGTGGAACTTAAGGCCGGCGATCATCTGCTGGTCGAGGCCGCTGCCGCTGACCTCGACAGGTTCCGCGGCCAGCTCAAGCTGGAGTATTTCGGTGAGCGCAATGCGTCCGATGCGGTCGAGGGCGATCTCGACATTATCGAAGCCGTTGTCCCGCGCGACAGCCGGTTTGACGGGCGTTCGGCGATCTCGCTTCGCCTGCGCGCGCGCCGTGGTGTTGCGCTCCTAGGCATATCGCGACAGGGCAGGCGGGTGCGAGACCGCGTGCGCCACGCAACCGTGCGTGCCGGCGACATCGTGTTGCTGATCGGCCCGCCATCGGAACTGGCCGAAGCCGTGGAATGGCTCGGCGTGCTGCCGCTCGCCCGCCGCAGCATGGAGATCACCCAGCCGGCCAAGGCGGGGCTTGCCGTTGGCATTTTTGCTGCCGCGATTGCAGCCTCGGCGCTTGGATTCGTCTATCTGGCGACCGCGCTCGCCGCCGTGGTGGCGCTTTACGTCCTCCTCGACATCGTTCCCGTCCGCAGCGTTTACGGCCACATTGAGTGGCCGGTGATCGTGCTGCTCGGCTCGATGATACCGCTCGGCGCGGCACTCGAGAGTTCGGGCGGAACAGCGCTGATCGCAGGCAGTCTCGTCGGCTATACCGAAGGCATGCCGGCCTGGGTGGTGCTGACCGTGCTGATGGTGGTGATCATGACCCTGTCGGATGTCCTCAACAACACGGCAACAGCGGTCATCGGCGCGCCGATTGCCGTCGATGTGGCAAACAGGCTCGACGCCAATCCCGATGCCTTTTTGATGGCGGTGGCTGTCGCTGCCTCCTGCGCCTTCCTGACACCCATCGGCCACAAGAACAACACGCTCATACTGGGGCCGGGCGGTTACGGCTTCGGCGACTACTGGCGCATGGGCCTGCCGCTGGAACTTCTCGTCATCGCGGTTTCGATACCGGTGATCCTGATGGTGTTTCCGCTGTAGGGTGGCTTATCAGTCCCGAAGCGCGATGGCGCCGGCAGCACCCGCCATGGCGGTGGCCGACAGCCGGTTGGCGAGTTTGACGCCCGTCCTGCTCCTGAAGAACCCGCGCGCGCTCGCCGCAAGCGCCACCCAGGCAAGATCAAGCCCTGCCAGTACGACGAGCAGCACGGCAACAAGCTGCGCCCAGGCGGCAAACCCGATGGCCGTCACATCGACGATGCCGGGCAGCAGCGCCAGATAGAACACCATGATCTTCGGATTGCCGATGGTGATTGCCAGCCCGGAGAAGAACATGCTCCAGCCGGAGCCTGCCTTCGGCAGGGTTTCGTTACTCTTCATCCTGCTGTCCGCCGTCCACATCTGCCAGGCGAGGTAGAGCAGATAGGCAATGCCGCAATACTTGATAATGACGAAGACCCCGTGAAAGGCTTCGGCAATCGCCGATATGCCGAGAATGGCTGCCGTCAGCCAGGCCGCTTCGCCGATCCACATCGCGGCGAGAAACGGCAGCACGCTTGCAGCCCCGCCCTGCAATACGCGCGAGACGAGCGCCGCGATGGAAGGGCCGGGGGAACCGGCGACGACCGCAAGGGCGGCAGCAAAGATCAGCAGGCTTTCGATGGTCATTTGTCCCTCCCGCTTTCGCCGTCAGCGCTGCTTCCAGCGTTCGGCTGCATCGTCATCGGCTTCCTTGGCATCGACCCACTTGCCTTCCTCGCCGCTGGCAAGGTGTTCCTTCTTCCAGAACGGGGCGCGGGTCTTTAGAAAGTCCATCAGGAAACTTGCCGCATCGAAAGCCGCCTGCCGGTGGGTGGAGCTGGCGACAACCAGCACGATGTTTTCCCCCGGCGCGATCCTGCCATGGCGGTGGATGGCGGTGATCCCGGTCAGTGGCCAGCGGGTTGCGGCCTCTTGCGCGATGCGGCGGATTTCTGCTTCAGCCATGCCGGGGTAATGTTCGAGTTCGAGTGCCGAAAGCGCGCCGCCCTCGTCGCGGCAAAGCCCGGTAAACGTCACCACCGCGCCGGTGTCGCTGCGGCCTTTGGTGAGCTTTGCGATTTCGGCTGCCACGTCGAAATCCGCGCTCTGGATGCGAATATCGGGTGTGATTGTGCTCATGGCGCCGCTCAGCCGCCCGTCATCGGCGGGAAGAAGGCTGCTTCCGTCACGCCTTCAAGCGATGTCGCGGGATCGTCCGCATGCTCCTGATTGAGCGCCACGCGAACAACCTTTTCATGGGCGAAGACGGCGGCGAATTCCTCGCCGCGCGATTTCTGCCAGGAAA
>JAMLIH010000098.1 GCA_023954255.1 Phyllobacteriaceae bacterium
GCACTGGTCAACGACCGTGGCGAACAACTCAAGGAAGCCGGTCCGTCCATGCCGGTCGAGGTGCTGGGTCTTTCCGGTGCGCCGACTGCTGGCGAACAGTTTGCCGTGGTGGAGAACGAGGCTCGCGCCCGCGAGATTTCCGACTACCGCCAGCGCCTGGCACGCGACAAGGCGGCGGCGCAGATGGCCGGTTCGCGCGGGTCTCTCGAACAGATGATGAGCCAGATGCAGACGAGCGAGCTCAAGGAAGCCGCCGTCGTCGTCAAGGCAGATGTTCAGGGTTCCGTCGAGGCGATCAGCCAGTCGCTGGCCAAGCTGGGCACCGAAGAAGTGCAGGCGAAGGTCATCCACGGTGCCGTCGGCGGGATTACCGAATCCGACGTGTCGCTGGCGGCAGCTTCCAATGCGCCGATCCTCGCCTTCAACGTTCGCGCCAACAAGCAGGCCAAGGATGCGGCAGAGCGCGAAGGCATCGAGATCCGCTACTACTCGATCATCTATGATCTGGTGGATGACATGAAGGCCGTGCTTTCGGGCATGCTGGCGCCGGAGCGCCGCGAGACCTTCCTGGGCTATGCGGAAATCCTCGAAGTGTTCAACGTGTCGAAGGTCGGCAAGGTTGCCGGTTGCCGCGTAACGGACGGCAAGGTGGAGCGTGGATCGGGTGTTCGCCTGCTGCGCGACAACGTGGTGATCCACGAAGGCAAGCTCTCGACGCTGAAGCGCTTCAAGGACGAGGTTTCCGAAGTGCCCGCCGGCCAGGAATGCGGCATGGCCTTCGAGAACTATCAGGACATCCGCCAGGGCGACCAGATCGAGTGCTTCCGCGTCGAGGAAGTGGCGCGGAGCCTGTAACCCGGTTTCCGGATTTTATTTGATCGTACCGGTCCGAACCCGGGAACGGTCAAACAAGGATACAGAACATGAGTAAAGGTTCGAGGGGTTCCAGACCCCCTTCACAGCGCCAGTTGCGCGTCGGCGAACTGGTGCGCCATGCGTTGATCCAGCTTCTGCAGCGCGGCGAGGTGCCCGACCCGGTGATCGAGAAAACGGTGATATCGATTACCGAAGTCTCCATGTCGCCCGATCTCAAGATCGCCACCGTTTTCATCTCGCCGCTGGGCAATGATGATCCCCAGCCTGTCATCAAGGCGCTGGCGGCTCACCAGAAGCTGATTCGAGGAAGGCTTTCGCCGGCGCTCGGGCAGATGAAATACATGCCGGAGTTCCGCTTTCGCGCCGATACGAGCTTCGAGAACTACGCGCGGATCGATGCCCTGTTGCACGAGCCGGAAGTGGCACGCGATCTCGATGAATCCGACGACGGCAGCGGGGAAGAAGAATGAGCCGGCAGCGCCAGAAAAAGGGCCGGCCGGTCTCCGGCTGGGTGATCCTCGACAAGCCGCTCGGCATGGGTTCGACCCAGGCCGTCGCCAAGATAAAGTGGCTTTACAAGGCGGCCAAGGCAGGCCACGCCGGCACGCTCGATCCGCTGGCAACCGGCATGCTGCCGGTGGCGCTCGGCGAGGCGACGCGCACCGTTCCCTACGTGATGGATGGCGAGAAAACCTACCGCTTTGCCGTCACCTGGGGCGCGGAGACCAATACCGACGACCTCGAAGGCGAGGCGGTGGAAACCTCGGACAATCGTCCCGACGAAACGGCAATCCGCAACGTGATGGAAAACTATACCGGCACGATCCTGCAAGTGCCGCCGGCCTATTCGGCCATCAAGATCGATGGCGAACGCGCCTACAAGCTGGCCCGCGAGGGAGAGACCGTGGAAATCGAGCCGCGCGAGGTGGAAATCCACCGCTTCGAGCTGATCGAAATCCGCAACCGCGATACCGCCGTTTTCGAAGTCGATTGCGGCAAGGGCACCTATGTAAGGGCGCTTGCACGCGACATGGGCCGCGACCTCGGCTGCTTCGGTCATATCAGCGAATTGCGCCGTACCGCCGTCGAGCCGTTCAACGAGGAAGATCTGGTACCGCTCGATGCGCTTGCCGAACTGGAGGGGGACCTCGAAGCGCTCGACGAAGAGGTGCTGGCAACAGGTATCGCGCTGGAAAGCCTGCCGGAGATCGCGATCTCCAAAGATCAGGCAGCGCGGCTTCGGTCCGGCAATCCGGTCATCCTGCGCGGACGCGATGCGGTTGCCTTCGCCGAGGAGGCGGTTGCCGTCAGCGGCTCCGATCTGGTCGCCATCGGGCAGGTGGACAAGGGCTCCTTCCTGCCGAAACGGGTCTTCAGGGTCTCGGCCGCATAAGCTCCCGGTATCATCGTCGCATCCTGTCAGCCGTCACCTATTGACAAGCTAGGACATGTGTCCTAGAAGCAGGATTAGGACATATGTCCTATTTCCGGATATCAGCAAACAGGCGATGAAATGAGCGGTTCATCCACCAGAGCACAGATCGTGGAGGTGGCCGACAGGCTGTTCTACGAACAGGGCTATGAGCACACCTCTTTTGCCGACATCGCCAGTGAAGTGAAAATTTCCCGGGGGAATTTCTATCATCATTTCAAGACCAAGGACGCGATCCTCTCAGCGGTCATCGAGCACCGGCTGGCAAAGACGGCGCAGTTGCTGCGCCAGTGGGAGAGAGAAGGCAAGACCGCCGAGGAACGTATCCGCCATTTCATCGACATCCTGATCATGAACATGGCGAAGATAAAGCGCTTCGGTTGTCCGGTCGGCACGCTGTGCAGCGAGCTTGCCAAACTCGATCACGCTTCCCAGGGAGACGCCACGCGGCTGTTCAGCCTTTTTCGCGAATGGCTTGGCGGGCAGTTCGCAGAGTTTGGATCGCCGGCGGACGCTGACGATCTTGCCATGCACCTGCTGGCGCGCAGCCAGGGCGTCGCCACGCTGGCAAGCGCCTTCGGGGATGAGGCGTTCATCGAACAGGAAGTAACCGCAATGCATGGCTGGCTGCGGCAGCAGGCAGAACGGGCAGCATGAGGAAGAGGAGCAGGCAGTGTTTATCGTCCTATTGAGATTCTCCAGCAACAAGGCGCGGGCCGCCGAATTCATGGATGGGCACAAGGCGTGGATCCAGAAAGGATTTGCCGATGGCGTCTTTGCTGTTGTCGGCAGCCTGCGGCCCGAAGGCGGCGGCGCCGTGCTTGCCCACGGCATTGACCGCGAGGCGCTCGAAGCGCGCGTAAACGAGGACCCGTTCGTCGCGGAAAAGGTTGTCGAGGCGGAAATTCACGAAATCGCGCCGTCGAGAATGGATGAACGGCTCGATTTCCTGGCTGCCTGACACAGGCCGCTGCGGCTTGCAGCAACGCTATCCTCACAACCCTTGCCAACCAAAAACCATTGGCATTTCCGCCTTAATTGAAGTATAGGCAGTGCCGGAAGCGGGTCCGTCACCGTAAAAGGCGGGCCCGCTTTTACTTGAACGGCCCCTGCTGGACGACATCCCGGCTGCGGGCGACGAATAACAAAGGCGCTGCAGACGCAGTGCCGCAGAATCAAGGAAAAGACGATGTCGATTACTGCCGAGCGCAAGGCGGAACTCATCAAGGAGTACGCCACCAAGGAAGGCGACACGGGTTCGCCTGAAGTACAGATCGCGATCCTTTCAGAACGCATCTCCAACCTGACCGAACACTTCAAGGGCCACAAGAAGGACAACCATTCCCGCCGTGGCCTGCTGAAGCTGGTATCCCAGCGCCGCCGCCTTCTCGACTATGTGAAGGGCGTCAACGAAGAGCGCTACCAGGATATCATCAAGCGTCTCGGCCTGCGCCGCTGACGTTTCCGGGCGGGCCCAAACGGCCCGCCTGTTTCATGACCGGGGTCTGAAACCGTGCCGGCCCCTGCCATGAACAACCGGCTTCCGTACAGGGGGCAGGATTACCAGATACCCGGATTGTTGTCTTTTGAACCGGGTTTCTCGTTGTCTTGCCCGCGGAGTGCCAGAAAAGCACGGACCGGGGATGATTCCGCAATGCCATGACGGCAGGAATCCATCCCGCATCTAGGGACAAGACAAATGTTCGACCATCATTCCATCGAAATCGAATGGGGCGGCCGCCCGCTGACGCTTGAAACCGGCAAGGTTGCCCGTCAGGCCGACGGCTCGGTGATCGCCACCTATGGCGAGACCGTGGTGCACGCCACCGTGGTTGCCGCGAAATCGCCGAAACCCGGCCAGGATTTCTTTCCGCTGACCGTCAACTATCAGGAAAAGACCTACGCCGCCGGCAAGATCCCCGGCGGCTTCTTCAAGCGCGAAGGACGCCCGAGCGAAAAGGAAACGCTGACCTCGCGCCTGATCGACCGCCCGATCCGCCCGCTGTTTGCCGAAGGCTTCAAGTGCGACACGCAGGTCATCATCACCGTGCTGCAGCACGACCTTGAAAACGATCCCGACATCGTCGCCATGGTGGCGGCCTCCGCAGCGCTGGCACTTTCCGGTGTTCCCTTCCAGGGTCCGGTCGGCGGCGCACGCGTCGGCCTGATCGATGGCGAGTTCGTGCTCAACCCGAATATCGACGAAATGCCCGAATCCGACCTCGACCTGGTCGTCGCCGGTACGAAGGACGCCGTGCTGATGGTCGAATCGGAAGCCAAGCAGCTTGACGAGGAAACCATGCTCGGCGCCGTCATGTTCGGCCATGAAGGTTTCCAGCCGGTGATCGAAGCGATCAACGAGCTGGCTGCAAAGGCTGCCAAGCCTGCCCGCGCACACGAAGTGCCGGATCATTCCGATCTTGAAAAGAAAATGGAGAAGCTGGTCGGCAAGGACATCGCCGCCGCCTACACCATTTCCGACAAGCAGGAGCGCTACAATGCGCTCGACGCTGCCAAGGCCAAGGTCAAGGAAGAGTTCGTTGGCGAGGAAACCTCGGCCGACGAAATCCAGGTCATCATGGACAGCTTCAAGCACCTGCAGGCCAATGTGGTGCGCGGCTCGATCCTGAAGACGGGCAAGCGCATCGACGGCCGTGATACCAAGACGGTCCGCCCGATTGTTTCGGAAGTCGGCGTGCTGCCGCGCACCCACGGTTCGGCGCTGTTCACCCGCGGCGAGACGCAGGCGCTGGTGGCTGCTTACACCGGCACGCGTCGGATGACGATGTAGTTCATCGACGCGCTGACCGGCACCTACAAGGAAAGCTTCCTGCTGCACTACAACTTCCCGCCCTTCTCGGTCGGCGAGACGGGCCGCATCGGTTCTCCGGGCCGCCGCGAAATCGGCCATGGCAAGCTCGCCTGGCGGGCGATCCATCCGATGCTGCCGAGCCATGAGGAATTCCCCTACACGCTGCGCGTTGTCTCCGAGATCACCGAATCGAACGGTTCGTCCTCGATGGCGACCGTCTGCGGCACCTCGCTATCGCTGATGGATGCCGGCGTTCCGGTCAAGGCGCCGGTTGCGGGCATTGCCATGGGCCTGATCAAGGAAGGCGACGAGTTTGCCGTCCTGTCCGACATTCTGGGCGACGAGGATCACCTCGGCGACATGGACTTCAAGGTGGCCGGCACCGCCGAGGGCATTACCTCGCTTCAGATGGACATCAAGATCACCGGCATCACCAAGGAAATCATGGAAGTGGCGCTGGGTCAGGCCAAGGATGGCCGCATTCACATTCTGGGCGAGATGAGCAAGGCGCTTTCGGCCAGCCGAGCAGAACTGGGCGAATTCGCACCGCGTATCGAGAGCTTCAAGATTCCGACCGACAAGATCCGCGAAGTGATCGGCTCGGGCGGCAAGGTGATCCGCGAGATCGTCGAGAAAACGGGCGCCAAGGTCTCCATCGAGGATGACGGCACCGTCAAGGTCGCTTCCTCCTCCGCCAAGGAGATCGAGGCTGCCGTGAAGTGGATCCGCTCGATCACCGACGATCCGGAAGTCGGCGCGATCTATCAGGGCACGGTTGTGAAGACCGTCGATTTCGGCGCCTTCGTCAACTTCTTCGGCGCCCGCGACGGCCTGGTTCACATCTCGCAGCTGACCGACGGCCGTGTTGCCAAGACCACCGATGTGGTCAACGAAGGCGACAAGGTCTGGGTCAAGCTGATGGGCTTTGACGATCGCGGCAAGGTCCGCCTGTCGATGAAGGTCGTCGATCAGGAAAGCGGCCAGGAAATCACCCGCGAGGAAAAGCCGTCGGACGACGATGAAGACGACGACGATTGATCCTGCGGGCAAGTGAACTTCGAAAGGCCGGGGCAACCCGGCCTTTTTTGTTGCCTGAGATGGCGATGGATGGCAGGGAACTTACGGGGCAATCATTTCGTTGTTGGGGGAGTACTTCATGCGCCTTGCCGTTTCCGCTCTGCTTTTGCTTGCCGTCGGGCTTATTGCCGCCTCATGCCAAAGCCTTTCCAAGGATGAGTGCGTTGCCGCCGACTGGCGCGTGATCGGCGAACAGGACGGCTCCGAGGGCCGCGACCCGCAGCAGCGTTTCGGCAATCATGCCAAGGCATGTGAACGGGCCGGCGTCGTGCCTGACCAGACCACATGGAACGAGGGCTATCAGCGCGGCTTGCTGAAATTCTGCACGCCGCTGCGCGGACTCTCCTACGGTCAGGCAGGCAGCACCTACAACAACGTCTGCCCGCCACATCTCGAGGCCGGGTTCCTGAGCGGCTACCGCCTCGGCAACGAGGAGGCGCGCAAGAAAAGCGACATCCGCGATCTGGAAAACCGCATCCGCTCGGCGGAGCGTTCCATCGACGATCTTGAGGAAAAGATCAGCAAGGGCAAGGTCGATGAGGATGATGCAGAGCGCCAAATCCGCCGCTATCGCGGGGATATCCGAGACTGGAACCGCGACATCGGCCGGGCGGAAGCCGATCTCGGCGAAATCCAGCGCCGGATCGAGTATTTCGCCAATGATCCGGCCAATGCAGCGGTGCCCTACGGCGGGTGATGGCGAAATCATTGTGCGCCGGAAATGGGCGCGCGCATGTGTGAGCGATGAGCGACGAAACAGTCCAATGCCTGGCGCACGGTTTCGGCGAGGAAATTGAAACGCTGGAACGCGGCGTAATGCTGAACGGTGCTCCGCTGCCGTTTGATTGCACCCGTCAGTTGAATGCCGAGCAGCCTTTCCGGCCTGTCTTCATGCGCCTGGAAAAATCGGGCTACCGGGTCGAGCCGGACCTCGGCGACACGCTGCCCGAAGCAGGTTTCGCGATCGTACTTGCCGGACAAAGCCGCGATCTAAATCAGCGCAATTTCATCCGAGCCTGGAACGCGCTGCCACCCGGCGGTCCGATCTTTGTCGCCGGCGCCAGGAATGGCGGCATCAACCCGCTGCGGAAACTTGCACAGCAGCTTGCCGGTGAAGTGGAAGCAAAACCCAAATACCATGCGTTGGCGCTGAGGGCAGAACGCCAAGGGAAGGCGCTGGCACTGCCACCGGGGTTGGAAAACAGCGATGGCTTTACCATCCCCGTCGGCGCTTTTTCACAGGCGGGGCCTGATCCCGCTTCAAGGCTGCTGGCGAGTCATTTTTCGGACCGGCTCTCGGGGCGATGTGCCGATCTCGGCGCCGGTTGGGGCTATCTCACGGAAGGCGCCCTGAAAGCCTGCTCAGCCATCACGTCCATCGACCTTTACGAAGCGGATTGGCGGGCGCTGGAGGCGGCCAAGACCAATCTTTCCGGATACGCCGGTGGTGCTACCGGGATTTCCTTCCACTGGTGTGATGTCACCACGGAGTTTGCCCGCAAGCCCTATGATTGCATCATCATGAACCCGCCCTTCCACGCCGGCAGGGAGGCAGTCCCCGCGCTTGGCCGCGCCTTCATCGAAACGGCGGCGGCAACGCTTGTCCCGGGGGGCAGGCTTTTCATGGTGGCAAACCGCAACTTGCCGTACGAGGAACGGCTGTCGGCACTGTTCAGACACTACGAGATGCTCGCCGACGAAGGCGGCTTCAAGGTCTTGCTGGCAATACGATAGAAGAGGCTCAGCCGATGCGCTTCAACTGCGTCTGCAGTGCGCTATTGGGGCAGAAGGCCGGTGGCGTGCGGTCATGCAGGGCTTCCTCATGCCCAAGCTCAAGCCACCTTTGACAGGCGGCCACACTGTCGCACGAAGCGCACCGGTGAACCGCCTGTCTGAGGGAGGAAGCATTGCTGCAGGCAACAGCGACATTTCCCGAAAGAGCCTTGTCCAGTGCCCCCGTTTGCCGGAACATCTCCTGCATCAGATCAAGATTTGCACCAACCCGGCTGAAAAAGGTCATCGGTAATGCCTCCATTGCTCGCACCATCAGACTGACACTGCGGGAGGCAAGGCTCCTTGATCTGGATCAACCCGGTGAAAAATGTAGGGCCGGCCGGGCAGCCGGATGAAAAATAGTGCCTATTCCTTATCCAGCACGGCATCCATCGCCTTCAGATTGGCGATATCCGGCATGGAAATGGTGGAATAACCAGAGTCGACGAAGTGGATTTCGCCGGTAACGCCGGAAGAAAGATCGCTCAGCAGGTAAAGTGCCGAACCGCCGATTTCGTCGATATCGACGGTGCGGCGCAGCGGCGCGTTCTGCTTTTGATAGTTGAACATCATGCGGGCATCGGAAACCCCGGCGCCGGCAAGGGTACGCACGGGACCGGCGGAAATCGCGTTGACGCGGATATTCTGCGGCCCGTAATCGCTTGCCAGATAGCGCACGCTTGCCTCAAGCGCCGCCTTGGCAACGCCCATGACGTTGTAGTTCGGCATCACGCGGGTGGAGCCGCCATAGGTCAGCGTCAGCATGGCGCCGCCGTTGTTCATCAGGCCGGCTGCCCGCCTGGCAACCTCGGTGAAGGAAAAGCAGGAGATCACCATGGTGCGCGAGAAATTGGCGCGCGTGGTATCGGCATAAAGCCCCTTCAATTCGCTCTTGTCGGAAAAGCCGATGGCATGGACGATGAAATCCAGCCCACCCCATTCGCCGGCGAGGCTTTCAAACACCGCATCGACGCTTTCGATGTCTTCCACGTCGCAGGGCAGCAGCAGTCCGGCGCCGACGCTTTCAGCCAGCGGCTTCACCCTGCGGCCAAAGGCTTCACCCTGATAGGTGAAGGCAAGTTCGGCGCCGTGCTCGGCCAGTTTTTTCGCAATACCCCAGGCGATCGAATGATCGTTGGCGACCCCCATGATCAGGCCGCGCTTGCCTTTCATCAGTCCGTCCATCGCCTGAACCCTCACCCGTTATAGCGCTGGAGGGCCAGCGTGGCGTTGGTGCCGCCGAAGCCGAAGGAATTGGAGAGGACCGTATTGACGGACACGCCATCGATCCGCTCGCGGACAATGTTCATGTCGGCGAAGTCCGGATCGATTTCATCGATATGGGCGCTCTTGCAGATGAAGCCGTTGCTCATCATCAGCAGCGAGTAGATCGCCTCCTGAACCCCGGTCGCACCCAGCGAGTGGCCGGTAAGCGATTTCGTGCCGGCAATCGGCGGGCAGTTGTCACCGAAAACCTCGCGGATCGCCTCGATTTCCTTGATATCGCCAACCGGCGTGGAAGTCGCATGCGGGTTGATGTAGTCGATCGGGTCGTTGACGGTCTTGAGCGCCATCTGCATGCAGCGCACCGCCCCCTCGCCCGAGGGAGCCACCATGTCGTAGCCGTCGGAAGTGGCACCGTAGCCGATGATCTCGCCGATGATCTTTGCGCCCCTTGCCTTTGCGTGCTCCAGTTCCTCGAGCACCAGCACGCCGGCACCGCCGGCAATGACGAAGCCGTCGCGGTTCGCGTCATAGGCGCGGGAAGCCGTCTCCGGCGTGTCGTTGTACTTCGAGGACATGGCGCCCATGGCATCGAACAGGTTTGCCATGGTCCAGTCCAGATCCTCCGAACCGCCGGCAAAGACGATGTCCTGCTTGCCCATCTGGATCGTCTCATAGGCATTGCCGATACAGTGGTTCGACGTGGCGCAGGCAGACGAGATC
>JAMLIH010000099.1 GCA_023954255.1 Phyllobacteriaceae bacterium
CAACGAAATCCTGGTCGGCAAGGGGCTCGGGCCGGTGCGCGACAAGGTCGCGATCGCGACCAAGTTCGGTTTCCGCGTCGTCGAGACGCCCGAGGGTCCCAAACCCGAACCCGGCCTGAACAGTCGTCCCGAGCATGTCCGCGAGGTCGCAGAGGCATCGCTGAAGCGGCTCGGCATCGAGGTGATCGACCTGTTCTACCAGCACCGCGTCGATCCCGACGTGCCGATCGAGGATACGGTCGGAGCAATGGCCGATCTGGTGCGCGAGGGCAAGGTGCGGACGCTCGGCCTGTCGGAGGCCAGCGCGGCGACCATCCGCCGGGCGCACGCCGTGCACCCGATCGCCGCTGTCCAGAGCGAATATTCGCTGTGGACGCGTGACCCGGAGGCCGACGTGCTGCCGACCTGCCGCGAGCTCGGCATCGGCTTCGTGCCGTTCAGCCCGCTCGGCCGCGGCTTCCTCACCGGTGCGATCAAGTCGGCGGACCAGCTCGGCGAGAAGGATTTCCGGCGCGGGCTGCCGCGCTTCGAGGCCGACAATCTGGCACGCAACCTCGCCGCGGTGGAGCGGCTCGAAGCCTTCGCGGCGACAAAGGGCGTGACGGCGGCGCAGCTTGCGCTCGCCTGGGTGCTGCACCAGGGCGACTTCATCGTGCCGATCCCCGGCTCGCGCAAGATCGCCAATCTCGAACAGAACGTCGACGCCACGGCGATCGAGCTGAGCGACGCCGAGCTGGCTGAGATCGGCGGGATCGTGTCGCCGGACCAGATCGCCGGCGCGCGCTACCCCGAGGCGATGGCGAAGCAGGCGGGGCGCTAACCCCTCAACACCCCGCCGGTCTGCTTGCCGACATTCTCGACGATCCGCGCGGCCAGCGCCTCGAAATCCTCGTCGGTCAGCGTGCGCTCGACCGGCTGGATCGCCACCTCGATCGCGAGCGATTTCTTGCCCTCGCCAAGCGAAGCGCCCTCGAAGATGTCGAAGACGCGCACGCCGGTGATCAGCTTCTTGTCGGCGGCCTGCGCCGCACGCGTCACCTGTGCCGCCTCGACCGCGCGGTCGACGACGAAGGCGAAGTCGCGGCGCACCGCCTGGAAGGGCGAGAGGTCGAGGCGTGGCTTGGTGCGCGTCGGCTTGGCCTTCGGCTCGGGCACGGCGTCGACATAGATTTCGAAGCCGCAGAGCGGCCCCGAAACGTCGAGCGCCTCGAGCACCTTGGGATGGAACTCGCCGAAGGTGCCGAGCACGATCTTCGGGCCGAGCTTGATGGTGCCGCAGCGGCCGGGATGGAACCAGTCCGGACCGCCCGCCTCGATCTGCACCTTGGAAGCATCCATGCCACAGGCTTCGAGGATTGAGAGCGCATCCGCCTTGGCATCGAACACGCCGACGGCTTCGGCCTTGCCGGACCAGTGACGGCCCGAGCCCTGCAGCTTTGCTGTACCGCGGCGGATGCCGGAGGCAACGCGGTGCTGCTCCTCGGGCTTGTCGCCTTCATAGAGATGGCTGACCTCGAACAGCGCCACATCGGAAACGCCGTGGTCGGCATTGCGCTGGGCTGCCGTCAGCAGGCCCGGCAGCAGCGAGGGCCGCATATGCGCCATGTCGGCGGAGATCGGATTGGCGAGCGCCAGTTCGGGCTTGCCGCCACCGAACGCCCTGGCGTGGTCCTCGGAAATGAACGACCAGGTGACGGCTTCCAGCATGCCGCGGGCGGCCAGCGCCCGGCGGGCATTGCGCGAGCGCGTCTGCCCGGTGGTGAGGATTTTCTGCGACACGGAGCCGAGTGCAGCCAGCGGTGCCGGTGCGATCTCGTTGATGCCGTGAATGCGCATCACCTCTTCGACCAGATCGGCCTTGCCGTCGACATCCGGCCGCCAGGACGGCACGATGAAGCGCACGGTATCCCCCTTATCGTCACCCTTCGGCATGAAGCCGAGCTTCTTCAGGATGGCGATGCTCTCGTCGCGGCTGACATCGAGTCCGGTCAGGCGCTTCGTCTCGGAGAAGGGGAAATCGACTTCCTTGTAGTGGTGACCCGCCTCGCCAACGATCTCGCCTTCGCAATGGGTCGGATTACCGAGCACGATTTCCGCTTCAGTAGGCGTACCGCCGCAAAGGTCGAGCACCATATGCGTTGCCAGCTCGAGACCCGCGCCCATGAAAGCCGGATCGACGCCACGCTCGAAGCGGTAGCGGGCATCGGTGATGATGCCGAGATCGCGGCCCGAGCGGGCGATGTTCATCGGATCCCACAGCGCCGATTCGATCAGCACGTCGGTAGTCTCTTCGTCGCAGCCGGAATGCTCGCCACCCATGATGCCGGAAATCGATTCAGGCCCGTTGTCATCGGCGATGATGCAGTTTTCTTCCGTCAATGTGTATTCACGGCCATCGAGCGCCAGTATCTTCTCGCCTTCCTTCGCGCGGCGAACGGTGAGGTTTCCCTTCACCTTGGCGGCATCGAAAACATGCAGCGGGCGGCCACGGTCGAAAGTAATGTAGTTGGTCATGTCGACCAGCGCGTTGATCGGGCGCAGCCCGATGGCAAGAAGGCGCTGCTGCAGCCATTTCGGCGACGGGCCGTTCTTCACGCCCTTGACCATGCGCAGGGCGAAACCGGGGCAGAGATCGGGTTCTGCAATCGTCACCTTAACCGGGCAGGCGCCCTCGCCCTTTACCGGCTCGACCGAACCGTCCTTCAGCGTGCCGAGGCCGGCAGCCGCAAGATCGCGGGCGATGCCGTGAACGCCGGTACAATCGGCGCGGTCGGGAGTGAGACCGATTTCGAGAATCGGATCGTTGAGCCCGGCATAGTCGGCAAAGCGGGTGCCGACGGGTGCGTCCTGCGGCAGGTCGATAATGCCCTGATGGTCGTCGGAGAGTTCAAGCTCGCGCTCCGAACACATCATGCCATGGCTTTCGACGCCGCGGATGTTACCGACGGCAAGCGTCAGGTCGATGCCGGGAACATAGGTGCCGGGTGCGGCAAAGGCGCCGACAAGGCCTGCCCGCGCATTGGGTGCGCCGCAGACGACCTGCACCGGCTTGCCATCGCCCGTGTCGACGGAGAGCACCTGCAGCTTGTCGGCATCGGGATGCCTTTCCGCCGTCAGCACCCTGGCGATGATGAAGTCGTTGAACTGGGCTCGGTCATCCACGCTTTCGACCTCGAGGCCGATCATGGTGAGCGTCTCGACGATTTCTTCCAGCGTCGCTTGCGTTTCAAGGTGATCCTTGAGCCAGGACAGGGTGAATTTCATTTTTTCGTTGCCTTCTTCGCGGCGGGTTTTTTCGCCGTGCTCTTACGGGTGGATGTCCTGCGGGCGGACGACTTCGGCAGGGCGAAGGGTTGCGTCAGGTCGACATGCAGTTTCTTTTTCTTCTGGCGATAGCGGGCCTTCTGGCGCTCCTTCAACTCGTCGAAAATGACGAAGCCGATTTTCAACCCGTCATCCTCGCTGCCGTCGTTTGTCAGCGGTACGCGGGTCAGCGTCAGGGAAAGCTGGGCAGCATGGATGATGACGGAAGCGGGCTGGCCCTCCGGCATCAGCAGGCCGTCGATGCGCAGCAGGTCGCCCTCGCCCGGCACCACGGCGAGCACCCTGATCTGGCCCGCCGCCGAATAGGAAACCACTTCAAGCTGCTCGGTCTCCGGATCAAGCGATTGCTGAAAGGCGAAGATGTGCTTGGCAACATCCTGGGCAGCTTCCTCGGCCTGGTTGTCGCAGGCCGTCTTTTCCCATTCCAGCGGACCGGGCGCAACACGCTCTCCGGCGCGCAACTGTGCGGCCAGGTGGGCATATTCGCCCGTCAGCAATGCCGCGTCGGTATAGCGGGTCACGTGCTCAAGCCCCCGAAAAGCGTCGGGATGTCGAGCGGGCGGAAGCCGTAATGGGAAATCCACCGCGCATCGGCATCGAAGAAGGCGCGCAGGTCCGGCATGCCGTATTTCAGCATGGCGATGCGGTCGATGCCGATACCCCAGGCAAAGCCCTGGTACTCGTCGGGATCGAGCCCGCCGGAGCGCAGCACGTTGGGATGAACCATGCCGCAGCCGAGAATCTCCATCCAGTCGTCGCCCTCGCCGAACTTCACCTCGGTGCCGGACCGGTCGCACTGGATGTCGACTTCGAGCGACGGCTCGGTGAACGGGAAGAAGGAGGGGCGGAAACGCATCTTCAGGTGATCGACCTCGAAGAAGGCCTTGCAGAACTCTTCCAGCACCCATTTCAGATTGGCGACATTGGCCGACTTGTCGACCACCAGCCCTTCGAGCTGATGGAACATCGGCGAGTGGGTGGCGTCGGAATCGCAGCGATAGGTCTTGCCCGGAATGACGATGCGGATCGGCGGTTCCTGGTTTTCCATGGTACGGATCTGCACCGGCGAGGTATGGGTGCGAAGCAGCATACGGCTTTTCTCGCCGCTGGTGTCTTCCTTCTCATTGAAGAAGAAGGTGTCGTGCATCTCGCGGGCGGGATGGCCCTCGGGGAAGTTCAGCGCCGTGAAGTTGTAATAGTCGGTCTCGATGTCCGGGCCTTCGGCAATCGTGAAGCCCATGTCGGAGAAGATGGCGGTGATTTCGTCGACGACCTGGCTGATCGGGTGGATGCGGCCTGCCTCGGCGGGCGACTGGCGCACCGGCAGGGTAACATCGACGGTCTCGGTCTTCAGCCGTTCGGCGATGGCGGCCCGCTTAAGGACTTCCTTGCGGGCTGCAAGGGCCTCCGTGACGGCATTCTTCAAGCCGTTCAGCGCCGGACCCATGACCTGACGCTCCTCGGCACTCATGCCGCCGAGCGTCTTCATCCTTTCGGAGATCGTACCCTTCTTGCCGAGCGCGCCAACGCGCACCGCCTCGAGCGCCGCCTCGTCGGCCGCACCCTCGATGGCGGCAAGAATTTCCGTTTCCAGTGATTTCACGTCCGTCATGTCAAATATGGTTCCGCAACATGGTGCCAAAGAAAAACCCGCGCGAGCCTGCCGGCCGGCGCGGGTTCCGATTACATTATTCGTGTTTGCTTCGGAAGCGCCAGCCTTATCTTACGGCGCTTTCAAAAGCATTCGGGGTGGTGTCCTTGAGATAGGCGAGTGCCTGCTTGGCCTTGCCGCAAACGGCGGCAAAGGCGTCGGCTTCATGGATCGCCATGTCGGACAGCACCTTGCGGTCGATCTCGATGCCGGCCTTGTTGAGACCGTCGATCAGCCGCGAATAGGTCAGGCCGTTCTCGCGGGCGGCCGCATTCAGGCGCTGTACCCAGAGCGCACGGAAATTGCGCTTTTTCGCCCGGCGGTCGCGGGTCGCATATTGCATCGACTTGTCGACGGCCTGGCTGGCGGCGCGGATGGTGTTCTTGCGGCGGCCGCGGAAACCCTTGGCAGCTTTCAGAACCTTCTTGTGTTTGGCGTGGGCGGTTACGCCGCGTTTTACACGTGCCATGATCTAAACTCCTTCAAATCCTTTTGCCCGGTCCGCACTCAGTTGGCGTAGGGCAGGTATTTCTTGACGATCTTCGCGTCCGCATCGCTGAGCACGGTGGTGCCGCGTGCCTTGCGGATGAAATCGTTCGAGCGTTTGATCATGCCGTGGCGCTTGCCGGCCTGTTGCGCCTTCACCTTGCCGGAAGCGGTCAGCTTGAACCGCTTCTTGACAGAGGATTTCGTCTTCATCTTGGGCATTTGCGTTCTCCAGTATTCAAAACAAACAGAAAAGCCCCGCCTGCCGAAGACATTTCCCATCTTTTTCAGCCCCGTATTTCAGGGCCCGAAAATCGAGGAAGAGGAAATAAGCAGGGGAGCTTTCGCTCTCAGACCGCCATGGCATGCCCTGCCAGCCGGTCAACCGGGGCGCTTATAGGGGGAGCGCGGCCAAATGGCAAGGAAAAAGCGGCACATCATCGCCACGCCGCCATTCAAGCGAAAGCCCCTGTTGCCGGTACAAACGTAAGGGGCAACAGGGGCTTTAGGTATCATCGGGGGTAGATCGCCTTCCTGCCGCGCAGGAATGCGGTCTTAGCGGTGAACAGCCGGCTTGCCGTTCTGAGCGCCATCGGTTCCAGCAGACCGGATTGCGCCGCCAGCGGACTGAAAGAAGCCCGATGCATAGCCGGAAACCTGCTTGGTGGTCTTTTCAACGGCGGCGGCACGTTCCATGTTGCCGAACTGAAGGGTAAGGGGAATGCCCGCGACGTCGCCGGCAAATACCGGGCTGGCGGTGGCGATGGCGAGAACTGCTGCTGCAACGATCCGTTTCATGGTCTTCTTCCTTCAATGTGCCGGCCACCATGGCCGGCTCTCCATCAGGGCTGCGGTAACCGGTTCGCCGGTCCGTGCCGCTCTGACAGGAGGGAAGATAGGGGGGATTGATTATGATGATAATCCGGCATATAGGAAAATGACTATTCTAAAATATCGATTAATAGGATTTGCTCAGGAAACACCCTGCGGAGGTTGCCATGATCGAGAATCTCAAACCGATGGCGGTGTTCGCCAAAGTGGCGGAGACCGGATCGTTTTCCGGTGCGGCCAAGGCACTGGGCATGTCGGCGCCGGTGGTCAGCCAGCATATCAGCCAACTTGAAAAGCGGCTCGATACCGCGCTGATCTACCGCTCGACGCGCAGCCTGAGCCTGACCGATGCGGGCCGTCGCTTTGCCATCCATGCCCGCCACATGCTTGACGCGCTGGCGGACGGCTTCGACGAACTGGCCGGCGACACCCAGACCCCGTCTGGTACGCTGTCCGTCGCCCTGCCGGCGCTGATCCTGGAATCGGCCTTCATGGACTGGCTGGCACGCTATGCGGCGGAGTTTCCCGACATCCATCTGCGCCTGTCCTTCGACGACCAGTTCAAGGATCTCGTGCGCGAGGGCTACGATCTTGCCATCCGCAGCGGCGCCATGGTCGATTCATCGCTGAAGATGCGCAAGCTGATGGATGGCGAGCTGGCGCCCGTGGGCACGCGCGAACTGGTGGAAAAGCACGGCCCCTTCACGCGGCCCTCCGACCTGGAGCGCGAGGGGGTGCCGTGGATCGGAACCCATCTTGCGGTGCATCGGCTGACATTCCGCCAGACCGGCGGCGGCAACGATTTCGAGGCGATTTCGCCGAAACCGGACATCCTGGTGGACAGCGCGCTCGGCGCCGTCAAGCTGATCGAGCGGGGTGTCGGATTCGGGTTCGCGCCGCGCTTCTACATCCAGTCGGCGCGGCATGAGGGGCGGCTGGTGGAAGTGCTGGAGGGCTGGGAAACCGACCCGATCAGCGTTCATGCCGTATGGCCTGCCAACAGCGGCGGGCGGTCGCTGTCGCGCCATTTCATCAACTTCCTGGAAACCGAATGCATGCCTAACCTGCCGGCAGGCATCAAGCGCAGTTCAAATGCAAAAAGGCCGGCGTGACGCCGGCCTTCGTGGTATTGCCTGTCTGTCCTGGCGAATGTTCGCCGGCTATTTCAATGGCGAGACCATCATCATCATCTGGCGGCCTTCGAGCTTCGGCTCCTGATCAACCTTGGAAATGTCGGAAATGTCTTCCTTGACCTTCTGAAGCAGTTCCATGCCGAGTTCCAGGTGGGCCATTTCGCGGCCGCGGAAACGCAGGGTCAGCTTCACCTTGTCGCCTTCTTCGAGAAACTTCTTCACCGAACGCATCTTCACCTCATAGTCATGGGTGTCGATGTTGGGACGCATCTTGATTTCCTTGACGTCCTGGGTCTTCTGCTTCTTGCGCTGGTCGGCAGCCTTTTTCTGCGCCTGGTACTTGTACTTGCCGAAGTCCAGGATCTTGCAGATCGGCGGATTGTTGTTGGGGGAAATCTCAACGAGATCGAGCCCGGCCTCGGCAGCCATTTCAAGGGCCCTCTCGATGGGTACGACGCCGTGGTTTTCACCTTCGGCATCGATCAGCTGGACCTGCGGGACATTGATCTCTTCGTTGGACCGGGGGCCGGTCTTGACGGGTGCTTGCGCTCTATGCGGACGGCGAATGGTCGTTTTCTCCTGTACTGTTTCGTTTCAGCGGTTTGAAATCCCGGCGTTGACCAAACAACGCACGAATTGCAGCAGGCCGGAGAAAACTCCGGCCAGCAAGCGTCCGCATAGCACGAATCGTTTTCAAAATCACACAAAAATGCGTAAGACGGTCGGGGGACTGACCGCAGGCGAAACGGGGTACCGGCTTGAAAACGCAACACATCACGGTGGGAAGCGGAGGGGACGCGCGCGAGATCGCCGTCCGCAACCGCGAAGGCAGTACGCCGGGCGTGGTGTGGCTCGGTGGCTACCGTTCAGACATGGCCGGCACCAAGGCGGAGGCGCTGGATCAGTGGGCCGCCGGGGCAGGCCGCCAGTGCCTGCGGCACGACTATTCCGGCCACGGCGAATCCGGTGGCGAATTTGCCGACGGCACGATTTCACGCTGGCTTGAGGAAAGCCTGGCCGTTTTCGACCGCTTCGCCACGGGACCTCAAATCCTGGTCGGTTCCTCCATGGGCGGCTGGATCGCGCTGCGCATGGCGCAGGAACTTCGAAAGGCCGGCCAGGGCGGCATGCTGCACGCAATGGTGCTGATCGCGCCGGCGCCCGACTTCACCCATGAACTGATGGCGCCGCAGTTGACCGGCGATCAGAAGCGCCAGCTCGAGGAAAGAGGCTATATGGAAGAGGTGTCGGAATATTCCGACGAACCGAACATCTTTACCCGGGCGCTGTTCGAGGACGGCGAGAAGAACCGGGTGATGACGGGGCTGATCGAAACCGGCTGCCGCGTGCACATCCTGCAGGGCATGCAGGATCCGGACGTGCCCTGGCAGCATGCGATGAAGCTCGCGGAATTCCTGCCGATGGAAAACGTCACCATGACGCTGATCAAGGATGGCGACCACCGGCTTTCACGCAGCGAGGACATCGCGCTTTTGCTGCGGACCGTCGAAGGGCTGGTGTGAGTTTCCGGCATGCGGCTTTCGATTTTCTCCAGTGCGCTCGTTGCAGCGGTCGTCGGCTTCGCGGGAACGCTCGCCCTGCTGATTGCTGCCGCGCAGGCGCTCGGCGCAACGGCTGAACAGACAGCGAGCTGGGTTACGGCGATCTGTCTTGCCAAGGTTGCCGAAACGCTCATCCTTTCCTGGCGTTACAGGACGCCGATCATCACCGCATGGTCGACGGCAGGTCTGGCGCTGATCGGGGCGAGCACCGGGCTCGTCATGGAAGAGGCGGTAGGCGCCTTCCTGCTTGCCGCCGTACTGCTGGTGATTACCGGCCTGTTCCGGCCGGTGACGCAACTGGTTGAGCGGATACCGGCCAGCGTTTCGGCAGGCATGCTGGGCGGCATCCTGCTGCCTTTCGTGCTGGCGGCGGCCCAGTCGGCGCGGTTCGAGCCCGCCTTCGTGCTGCCGCTCGCCGTCCTGTTCTTCTCGCTGCGGCTGTTCAATCCGCCCTTTGCCGTCATCGCGGTACTGCTGGCGGGCGCAGGCTA